>DDLV01000133.1 GCA_002340325.1 Glaciecola sp. UBA2563
CCTACAATCAAATGAGCGATGTTGACGTCAGCAATACTTAAACAGAACAGAGCCATTTCTTTTAATAAACTACATTATATTCACTGTCTTCTCAACACGAAAACGGAACAAACACTAAAACCTATATTTAGAGTTACTAGCCAGGGATCACGGCTGTTCGAAAGAACTTGGGTAGATTAATATTGAACTCTTCAGGTCTGACAGCGAAGCTTATTTTGTCGCTCGAGCGTTTTAGGTCAATAATTTTTATGGGTATATAGTGTTTGTTTTTAATGTGATAAAACGCTATGACTTTGGGGTGCAGCTGGCTGCTTGGATTGGATTGCACTACAAGGGCAAGTTTCCCGCTGCGCAACTGGACTAGCGTACCAACAGGGTATAAGCCAATCGCCTCGACGAATTTATCAATCAAGGGCGAGTCAAAACTGGACATGTCATGCATTTGTTCTAGCGCTTGCTGACTGTTTGCGGCAAGTTTATTTTGTCCTTTTGAAATCATTGTATTGTATGTATCAACGATTGACGCCATTTGTACAGGGATGGACAATTCAGTTTCGCCTTTGGGATAACCTGTTCCGTCGATTCGCTCGTGATGGTGCGCGATGACTTCTTCGACTAACGGCGGTAAGTCGCTATACCTTTCCACTAACTCTAGGCCAATTTCAACATGTGTTTTGTACACATTTATATCCGCTTCACTTAGTGAACTGTAGTCTGCATGCAAAATGTCTTCGGGAAGCAATGCCATACCAATGTCCATTAAAAGGCCTGCAAGCGTTAAATCCTCAATATCGCTTTGTGACATGTCCAGATGTACCGCAAACATGCTCATCAAGATTGAACAGTTGAGGCTTTCTTGAGCGAGACTTTCATCGCTTTCTTTCAACATTACAAGGCAGGAGAGGGCCTCTCGATTGTCAAAAACAGAATCAATAATATCTTGCGTCGCATTTGACAATTCATCGAAGTTGGGGGCATGCCCACTTCGCAATTGCTTAAGAAATCTGTTGTGGACAGTTCTTGCTTGGGTGTAGAGTTTGTCTGCGGCGGCAAGATCCTTTTGTTGTTGATCGTAACTTCGAACTTTGTTTGACTGATTTTCTCTTTTGTTGACGCTTGACGCTACGGCAGTGTTTTTAGCGTCAGCATCAGTTCTGACTGATTCGACAGCTTCGTTTACAATTACCTCAACAGAGACAACGCCACGATTTTTCAAGTTATCAATGGTTTTTTGAGACTTTATTGCGCCTTGACTCTTAACTTGTAGCTTTGTAGAAGACTCTACGACGCGAGATAACGTCATCCCAACACATAATTCGTCAATAAGTATCGTTTTTTTCATTGGCAAAGAGGAGGCGCTGCCGCGCTTGACTGTTGTATTTTGTAGGTAAGCAAATTATCGGCAGCATTGCGTCTTGCCTAAAGCCAGGACGCTCTTTTTTTCTCAAAAATTTCGATTTTGTCACTTAGCTCGAGTGTTTGTCCGATAGCATCCAGACCCTTTAGCAAGTTGTGTTTGTGCTGTGCTTCTATTTCGAACGCAAATTTACTGGTGCCAATAAGAACAGACTGATTTGGTAAATCAATATGCACTGCTATTTGTGCATCGTCGTACAAGAGCTGAAACATAGTGTCGATATCAACTTCTGAAAGTTTGACCGGGAGGATTTGATTGTTGATGCAGTTGGAGTAAAAAATATCCGCGTAA
The DNA here is from genome assembly GCA_002340325.1 of Glaciecola sp. UBA2563. GTDB lineage: Bacteria > Pseudomonadota > Gammaproteobacteria > Enterobacterales > Alteromonadaceae > Glaciecola. The sequence continues at coordinate 1,709 of DDLV01000133.1, forward strand.
CTCGATGCAATGATTGCCTCAAAGCCATAGTCCCCGAGACTCCACGGCGCATGTTCTCGACTTGAACCGCAGCCGAAATTTTGCCTAGTTAGCAGAATATTTGCCCCTTGATACTCTTCTTTATTGAGACTGAATTCTGGGTTAAGCACTGATTCATTGGTGTCGAGGTAACGCCAATCATGGAAGAGGTGTTTGCCATATCCTTTTCGCGTAATACCAGTAAGGAACTGTTTAGGTATTATTTGGTCCGTATCGACGTTTGCTTGATCCAATGGTGCAAGTCGACCTTTTATTTCGCTTATTCCAGACACTAGTTTGCTCCTAATTTTCTAACATCGATAAAAGTGCCGTGTAGAGCTGCAGCGGCAGCCATTTCCGGGCTAACTAAATGCGTGCGTGCACCACGACCTTGTCGACCCTCGAAATTTCGATTACTGGTTGATGCACATCGATCGCCCGCTTCTAACACATCATCATTCATACCTAAGCACATACTACATCCCGGTAAACGCCACTCAAATCCAGCCGTTTTAAATACTTTGTCCAAGCCTTCTTGTTCTGCCTGCTCTTTAACGGACACAGAGCCAGGAACAACAATGGCGGTAACGCCCGACTTTACTTCACCAAGCTTGGCTACCTGAGCTGCAGCGCGCAGGTCTTCGATCCTACTATTTGTGCAGCTACCGATAAAAACGTGATTTACTTCTAACTCATTAAGATTAGCACCCGGTTGTATTCCCATGTACTGAAGCGCTTTTTGTGCAGATGTTTGCGTAACGGCATCTTCGAAATCAGATGGTGTCGGTACGGGTTGATTAATACCTACAACCTGGCCTGGATTTGTCCCCCAAGTCACCTGTGGTTCTATTTCTTCGGCGTTTAACGTAACCACTGTATCGAAGGTGGCGTCTTTGTCAGATTTAAGCGTTTGCCAGTGCGCAACTGCTTCATCCCAAGCTGCGCCCTTTGGTGCATACTCTTTTCCTTGAATATAATCAAATGTGGTTTGATCAGGGGCTATCATGCCAGCTTTTGCGCCTGCTTCTATGCTCATATTACAAATGGTCATACGCTGCTCCATACTAAGCGCACTTATTGCAGAGCCTGCATACTCAATTACGTGGCCGGTTGCGCCGGCATGCCCTATCTTGCCGATAATTGCTAGGATGATGTCTTTCGCTGTAACTCCCAGACCTAACTTACCCTTCACTTCTACCAACATGCTTTTCGCACGACCTTGTTTAAGTGTTTGTGTTGCTAAAACATGCTCAACTTGCGACGTCCCTATGCCAAAAGCGAGTGCGCCAAAAGCACCATGGGTGGCAGTGTGTGAATCTCCGCAAACAACCGTGGTGCCAGGGAGTATTAAACCTAATTGTGGACCAATAACATGCACGATCCCTTGGTTTTTATGACCAACCGGCCACAAATTTATTTCGTGCGTCGCGCAGTTTGCAGCGAGCGTTCTAAGCTGAAGTTCATTTTGCGGACCGCACGCATCTAGAGCCAAAGACTGCGTTGATATGCTGTGATCCATGGTACCGAACGTCAAATCAGGACGCCTAACTTTACGGTTTTTTTCATCTAGGCCAGCAAAAGCTTGTGGCGAAGTGACTTCGTGGATTAAATGGCGATCGATGTAGAGTACAAGATCATCGCCTACTTCATCGACGACATGTTGTTCTAGGACTTTCTGATAAAGTGTCGTACCCATTTTTCCTATTCCTTCCTTACAGATAAATGCAAAAACAAACAGCGACAAATGTTACTTGAGCAACTGCATGGCTATGTAATCACCAACTTGAGACGTTGTTTTTGCTTTGTGTTTTTCATCACTCGATAACAGTTCTGCGGTCAAAATGCTGTTTTGAAGTGCGTTCACGACCGCGGCATCAATAGCATCAGCAGCTTCTGACAATCCTAAGCTATAGCGCAGTAACATGGACGCAGAGAGAATTTGCGCTATCGGATTTGCGATACCTTTACCTGCAATATCAGGTGCTGATCCGCCTGCAGGTTCATACATACCGAAATTGCCCGCGTTGATGCTGGCAGACGGTAACAGGCCCATCGAACCCGTAATCATTGCGCATTCGTCAGATAGAATATCACCAAATAAATTGGAGCATAAAAGCACATCAAATTGAGCAGGGTTTACGATTAACTGCATTGTGGCATTATCGATATAAATGTGTTCTAGCTCAACACTTGGATATTCCTTGCTGACCTCTTCAACAACTTCCCGCCATAATCTGCTCGTGACCAGAACATTCGCTTTATCTACAGATGTAACCTTGTTTTTTCGTTTGGTTGCGGCGCTGAAAGCTGAGTGCGCGATCCTCCTGATTTCAGCACGGCTGTATCGCATGGTATCAAACGCATTTTCAGCCTCTCCATTACCTTCAAGTCCCTTTGGCTGTCCAAAATAAATCCCTGAAGTAAGCTCTCTAACAACAAGGACGTCGACATTGTTTTTTGCAATGTCTTCTCGAAGCGGTGACAGATGCGCGAGATCGGGATAAATTCTGGCCGGTCTCAGATTGCTAAATAAGTCAAAATGACTTCTGAGTGTCAATAACGCTGCGCGTTCCGGTCGTTGCTCTAGTGGCAAGTTATCCCATTTTGGACCGCCAATTGAACCAAATAGAATGGCGTCAGCGCGTTCGCAACCCGCTAGTGTATCTTTTGGCAGCGCTTCGCCATGGTGGTCAATGGCATAGCCACCAACGGGAAAATCTGTGCGTGCCAGCGAAACATTAAATTTATGCTCTACTGCATCAAGTACTTTATGGGCTTCTTGCATAGTCTCAGGGCCTATGCCATCGCCCGCTAGTACTGCTATGTTGAAAGTTTGCAATCCTTACACTCCTGCTAATCGTTGGCTTTTGTGCTCATCGATCTGATCGGCGAGATGTGTGTTATTGAGCACAAATATTAATGCTTTGACACCTGCCTCAACGATATCTGTCGCTAGGCCAATGCCATGAAAACGCCGGTGTCTGTATTCGATGATGACGCTGACTTGAGCCAAAGCATCCGCACCTTCGCCTTTTGAATCCAGTTTAAAATCGACTACTTTTAGCTCGTCACCGTCAATGGCTTTTATTATCGCGTTATAAGCAGCATCTACCGGGCCGTTTCCTGTGGCAGCTTGGGTTATCTCTTCACCATCGACTGATAGTGTAACCGTCGCTGAAGGGATGATTTTCTGACCACTAGTGGCGTGAAGATAGGTCAACTTATAGTATGCGTCTTCGTGTTTCTGCTGGTCAAAAAATATCAGCGCTTCCAAATCGTAATCGAACACTTGACCTTTTTTGTCGGCTAACTTCAAAAATGAATTGTAAATCTGGTCAAGATCGTAATCGCTATCAAGATAGCCTAATTCATGCAATCTATGTTTAATAACATGTCGTCCTGAACGACTTGTCATGTTCAAGTTGTTTTTATTTATGCCAACGCTTTCTGGCGTCATGATTTCGTAGGTGTTTTGTTGCTTTAAAACGCCGTCTTGGTGAATGCCAGAACTATGGCTAAACGCATTTGCGCCCACTATCGCTTTATTAGACTGCACGGGCATATTGCACAACTGGCTAACCAGTCTCGACGCCTTAGAAATTTCTTGTGTATTGAGATTAGTGGTTAAGCCGAGCAACTGCTCTCTTGTGCGAAGCGTCATTGCGATTTCTTCAAGTGAACAATTACCAGCGCGTTCTCCAATGCCATTTATTGTGCACTCGACTTGTCTGGCGCCGGCTTGCACAGCAGCGAGTGAATTAGCAACGGCTAAGCCCAAATCGTTATGGCAATGCACAGAGATGATTGCTTGATCGATGTTTGGTACACGGTTAAACAATTGTTCGATAATACCGCCAAATTCAGATGGGATGGTGTAACCAACGGTGTCTGGAATGTTAACTGTGGTCGCACCTGCTTTAATGGCTGCGTCTACCATGCGGCAAAGATAATCAATGTGCGTCCTTCCTGCGTCTTCGCAGCTAAACTCTACATTATCAGTGTACTTTCTTGCATGTTTAACAGCGTGCACGGCCATTTCAACAATCTCATCTTGAGACTTTCGAAGTTTATTCGAAACGTGAATATCTGACGTCGCAATAAACGTGTGTATTCTCGGATTTGTTGCATGCTTAAGCGCTTCTCCACATGCGTCTATATCTTTTTCCATCGCGCGAGACAAACCACAAACGGTAGAATTTTTCACTTCGGTTGCAATTAGCTTCACCGATTCAAAATCGCCAGGTGATGATACCGGAAACCCAGCCTCGATAATGTCAACACCGAGTCGTTCCAGCATGAGTGCAATTTGCAGCTTCTCTCTCATGCTTAAGCTTGCAGGGAGAGCCTGTTCACCGTCTCTGAGAGTGGTATCAAATATGATTACATTTTTAGTATCTGCATTTTGAATCATCATGTCGTCCTCATGGGTTTCGATTTAACTGTATTATCACACAGTTGATAATGCGCTTTGCGTCACAGGATTTTTAGTAAAAAAAAACCCGTGCGCGGCACGGGTTTTAAATTTTAAGGCAGACATTACCCGTGCGCCGCTGCTGCCAGGCTCAGGAGTAGAATATCTGCAAAACTTTTCAATTTCTAACAATCTCTAATTTAGAATCAACACAAAGGTAAACCTTTATTAAAACTAGGTCAACCGAAAACATAAACCAAACTCGATTTGTTCTATGATCATTGACGGTTCATTTACACTCATCAGCATATTCATACTCAGGCGTTGACTTTTGCCTTCATTTCTTTTCGTCGAGCATGCAGAAGTGGTTCAGTGTAACCATTTGGCTGTTCTTTACCAAGAATGATTAAATCACGTGCTGCGTGATAACCTATTGATGATTCGATATCAGGTGTCATTGAAATGTATTCTGGGTCACCACTGTTTTGCTCATCGACTAGACTTGCCATTCTAGCTAAACTTTCATCCACCTGGGATTCAGTAACCAAACCATGATGGAGCCAATTTGCAATGTGTTGACTGGAGATACGAAGCGTTGCTCTATCTTCCATTAATCCAACATTATTGATATCAGGTACTTTTGAACATCCTATTCCCTGATGGACCCATCTCACTACATAACCAAGAATACCTTGCACATTATTGTCCAACTCTCTTTGGATAAGCTCGTCGGTAAGCGTCGTCTCATCAATGAGTAAAGGAATATCCAAGATATCATCAACAAGGTCGTCCGATTCACTCGATAGCGACTTCTGGACGTCGAATACGTCGATATCATGATAGTGCAATGCATGCAATGTTGCTGCCGTAGGGGAGGGGACCCATGCTGTATTCGCGCCAGATTTTGGGTGTCCAACCTTTGCTTCTAACATGTTTGCCATTTGATCTGGTATTGGCCACATACCTTTTCCAATTTGCGCTTTGCCCGACAAACCACACTCAAGGCCAATGCCAACGTTTGCTTTTTCGTAAGCATCTATCCATTTGCGTTGTTTTAATTCGGCTTTCATTGCGAAAGGACCTTTCAACATAGACGTATGGATTTCATCCCCTGTTCTGTCCAAAAATCCTGTGTTTATGAAGACTACTCGCTCTTTAGCTGCTGCTATACACGCCGCAAGATTGATACTTGTGCGTCGCTCTTCATCCATGATGCCGACTTTAAGCGTGTTTTTATCCAACCCTAATAATGTCTCGACGCGAGAGAATATTTTGTCAGTAAATGCAACTTCTTCAGGGCCATGCATTTTAGGTTTAACGATGTATATACTGCCAAATTTTGAATTCTTGAATTTTCCATTTCCAAGCAGGTCATGTTTACCAATCAGACTCGTAAACACAGCATCCATAAGCCCTTCAAAGATAGGCTCTTCATCAAGCAAAATTGCATCATTTTGCATTAAGTGACCAACGTTACGGACAAACATGAGGCTTCGGCCAGATAAGCTCACTTCATTGCCATCAGGGCCAGCGTAAGTACGATCATTTTCCATACTTCTGGTAAAGGCGGTTCCACCTTTGTGCATAGTTAGCGTCAAATCACCTAGCATCAAACCAAGCCAGTTCTTATACACTAGGGTTTTATCTTCAGCGTCTACAGCGGCGACAGAATCCTCACAATCCATAATCGTTGTGAGCGCTGATTCAAGCGCTATGTCTTTGATGCCTGCTAAATCGTTTTGTCCAATGGGGTCTTGCTTGTCAAACTGAATATCTAAATGCAAACCGTTATGACAAAGGACGATGCTTTCAGGTGCGTCGGGTTGACCATTAAAACCGACGAACTGCTCGTTGTCAGCCAGCGTAGTCGTTTCTCCACTTTGTAAAGAGACAACAACCGCTCCATCAGCAATCGAATATGCAACGCTCTGTGCATGGGAACCCTGCGCTAAAGGCGCCACCTGATCTAACAGTTGACGAGCACGCTGAACGACTTTTTCACCTCTGATAGGGTTGTATGTCTTGCGCTTGTCCGCGCCATTTTCTTCACTGATCGCGTCAGTTCCATATAGCGCGTCATATAAGCTTCCCCACCGGGCATTAACGGCATTTAACGCATATCTTGCATTATTAATAGGGACAACGAGCTGTGGGCCTGCCATCGTTGCGATTTCAGGGTCTACATTCTGTGTTTGTATCTCAGACGTTTCTTGATTGGCCTGTAGATATCCAATCTCTATTAAAAACGCTTTGTATTGTTCAAAACTCGCATCGGGGTTTGCTTGATTAAATTCGTCTATACGCACCTGCATCTCGTCACGAGTTGAGAGTAATGCTTTGTTAATCGGCGTTAATTCTACAAGTAGATCTTCAAATCCAGCCCAAAATGACGTGGATTCAACGCCTGAATTAGGCAATGCATTTTGTTCAATAAATTCATGTAGAGAGGCGTCAACTTTTAGACGGCCAATGGCGATATAATCAGACATTTTGCGATACTCCATTTCTGGTAATTTGCCGTAGTTTACGTGGTGATTAGTACAAAGTTTACTTTATGCTTAATATGCCTGCCATAAATACCGTGAATGTTATTTTTATTCTCTGACGTATAATCACTATGTCGCTTGGCTATGGTTGGATTTGCTGTGCAACGTCATTGATTTTGCGTCGAAGCCAAACATGTCCTGCATCGTGATGTAACAATGCGCTCCATGCCATCTTAAGCGCGATTGGTGGAATGTCAAATGGAGGTTCAAAAACACAAATACCTGGGTCATCTTTAAATATTTTTGCTGCTTTCGTTGGCAATGTGGCAATCAGGTTCTGCCTTTTCGCAATCTGTAATGCAGCGTGATAGTGCCTCGTAAACACTCTTATATCACGCTGCTTGCCCAATTTGGTAAGCTCCGCATCTACCCATCCTAGTTTCTGTACTTCAGTGGGGTCGATGCCTACGCCTACGCCAAATCCGGTTTTACTCACCCAAACATGATGACCGCGCAAATAGGCATCTAAATTGAAGTTGTCAACATCGGGGTGGGAGGAGCTAATCACACATGAAAATGCATCATACCAAATCACTTTCTGATGAAAGGAAAGAGGAAGTTCGTCAAAGCGATTTATCGCCATGTCAACTTTCCCTTGTTCAACGTCATGAAAGGTTACATCGCTCGGTGTAATTAGGTCTAACGTAAGGTTAGGGGCTTCGTCCGCTAATGTGCCAAGAAGCGCAAGTAATAGCGTAGATTCAGCATAATCGCTCGTCATGATGCGAAATGTGCGGTTGCTTGTAGCTGGGTCGAACTCTGTTTCGGGCTGGATGCTAGATTCGAGTTTACCTAATACATCTCTAATGATGGGTTGTAACTCAATCGCACGTTTGGTCGGTGTCATACCGTCACTCGTTCGAACCAGCAGCGGATCTTTAAAAAGGTCGCGTAGTCGTTTGAGGCCATTACTCATCGCTGGTTGAGTTATGCTCAGTTGATTAGCCGCTTTGGTTACACTTCCTTCTCGCAACAACACATCTAAGTAAACAAGCAAATTCAAATCAACCTTTGATATATTCACGCAGCGAATCTCCTGTATATAAAAATTGCGGATATTATATTATCGAAATAGATGGATTTAAGATAATCCATTGGTCTGATGAATATAAGTAAATATCCTCTAGCTTTTGCTTTTGTCGATTTTTACTTGTTGCATTTATATATCGCGCAAAAAAAACGCCCCGAGGGGCGCTGAACAAGAGACGGTGCTACTTTTGTGATATTACGTGACAGGTAATATATGACGTCGATTCTTATGATGAAGGAGTGTATTCAATTTAAAAAGATACTTTCCCTAACATGTTCCTCATTTTAACTGTATCGAATCAATAAGATAAATATATATGATTCATTTTTGGCATTCATCATGGAAATATATATTACAGTCGTTGCAGCCAGTCGCAGCGTAAAACGTGCTTGTCTATTTGAATGTTAAATATCGAAGGTGTGTAGTACTTTTAGCATAAAAGGCAAAAAAACTGTTGTCTTTCTCATTCACTGATACAAGAAGTTATCGATTGGCTCTCCGGTGCATTTACTTATCTGCTTAAACAAGTAAATCAACGCACCTATTAACAGCACCATGCTTGGTATAACAATCACTGGATAGCTGTATGCCGTCATCCGGCCAAGTTCTTCCGTATATGCAGTAGTGCCTGGTTCTGATACCAAAATCCATTTTGCCAATAGGTAATTTAATGTTGAAGAAAGGAAAAAAGATGACGCGACAATATAGGAACTGACTTGAATCTTCTTATCAAATACAGCCATTTGGTTTTTTTGCGCCAGCGCTTCATTGAGTTTTGGCCAATTTATTATCTGGTCGTTTAACACTAGCACTTTCACCAGTGGCTTTTGGGTGAATTGACTTACCAATACAGCTATCCCGATAAGGAGCGGAATACTAGCTTCTTTTATCGCCATGTATTCTGCTGGCAATTTCAGTAATGCTATGCCACCCGTTAACAGTACACTGATAACCCCTAAAATTGAAAAGAAGTTAACTTTCTGACTTTTCGTAAAATCATATAATCCGTAGCAAAGTGGAAATGATAAGGCGACGACGACACTCCACATGGGGCCGAGGTATTCTTCTTTGCTCAGGTAACTCATTATGACCACGGGAATTGCAATGTTGAAGATGAGATTGCCGAAAAAACTATCCTTTTTCCTTTCCGGTTGTTTAGCAGCATCAGACATTTGCATCTTATCCTTTATTCGTGACCGTCAGTGACGTCCAATCAAGGTTGTTGATTCTTTTTTCTGCAATGTAGAAAACCTTGTCGTTACCATCCAAAGTGATATTTAACTCGGGGTTAACAATAACGTTTTGGACATCATTCGATTTTGAGTAGCCGATGAAGGTTGCGTTGTAATGTTTTTTAAGCGCAAAAAATAACGTTTCAGTATCGATACTTACTGATGTTGGAATTGATATCGAAAACTGAGCTTGGCCATACACATCGAGTAAATCGTGATGCAGTCTTGATGAGCCTGGATCAAATGCTGATTTCGCTAACATTTCTATGGCGACACTCGGTGTACATTCAACTTCAGGGCAGTGTTTCTCTAAAAGAGGCGCTAGCGTTTCATCGTCAAAGTAGGCAACTTTGTGCGCCGATGGATTTCTTTTTGAGCAATATAACGCCGTTGTCATTGTCAGGTCATCCATAGGATTATCAATCAGGATGACAGACGCTGTCGCAACGCAAGCGCGATCCATATCATCATCTCGATTAAACGAATTGACGTGAACAAACTCAATTTCACCCGGCATTGGGTTTTCGATGTCTGCTCTGACGCAAAGTACAATCTCAGGATCGTCCTCTATATCTTGTCGTTCCTTAAGAATGAGTTTGAGCAATTGCAATGTACGTTTTTCATTCCAACCCAATACTAAAATGTGTCCAGAGACATCTAAATCATGCATACCTTTATTTCCTTTTTGCCACTGGTGCGCTACCCAGCCAGCGATTCTACCTACGACCAACGCAAAAATACTAAGGCCAAACGGAATCACATAAAGTGCCACAACAAATTTACCAACGGCGGTCGTCGGAGACATATCTCCGTAACCCACAGTGCTTCCCGTTACAAGAAGCCAATAGATAAAGTCGTTAAAACCGAGCAGGTCTGTTTCGCCTGCGATGTGTAACAGAATCCAGGACGACAGTGCATAAAATAATAAAATAGCCGCAATTGTGTACCACCTTATTGTGGTGAAGTACTTCATCATTGCTTTTTTTACTTTTAGCCAAGTCATTTTTTATTTGTGGTTGTCTTTTGAGTAGTTGTTTATGCTAAATCAAATCTAGCAGATTTTTGATAGTCTATACCCTATTGAGGCATTGTCATGGGCTTTTATTATAAAAAAACCCAGCAATGAAGCTTTTCATTGCCGGGTCAATACAAACATTTTGGGAGATGTCATAAAAATCTTGAGCGGTAAGAGTAAGCCTAAATTTCGTGTAGTGCACGAGTTTATAGGTATATAAATTCATAATAGGTATTAAAAAATATAACAAAGAAAGAGAATTCGACAATAAATGAATATAAAAGATTTCGATTTTGAGCTACCCGAGCAACTGATAGCCAAGTACCCAACAATAAATAGAGTAGATAGCAGACTGCTTCGATTGAATGGAAAAAGTGGGAATGTATCAGACCATCAATTTAAAGAGTTCATTGATTTCGTTGATAAAGGTGACCTACTTATCTTCAATAACACGAGAGTTATCCCCGCTCGGCTTTTCGGAAAAAAAATCACTGGTGGCAAAGTCGAAATTTTGCTTGAAAGAGTGCTTGATGACAATACAGCATTGGCCCATATTAAATCGAGCAAATCACCCAAGAATGGCACTGAGATTCAACTTGAAGACGGACTAGTCGTCAACGTCATTGGCCGCAAAGAAAATTTCTATCACATCAGGTTTGACGCACAAGGAGAGGTGTTTGAACTGCTGGAAAAGCACGGACACATGCCATTACCTCCTTATATCGACCGCGCTGATGAAGAAAGCGATAAAGAGCGATACCAAACTGTATACAACAAAAAGCCGGGTGCTGTGGCGGCTCCAACGGCCGGTCTTCATT
>DDLV01000078.1 GCA_002340325.1 Glaciecola sp. UBA2563
GGCGTTTTCATCAGCAATTCGCATTTTCGACTCGCAACTTCCCCTGCGCCCACAACAATGGCATTAATGTGGTTGGCGTCAACAAAGACAGGAAAGTAACGCATAGAATCGTTACTGCTTTTTTCGTTTCGGTGGTTTGTCAGACCACTCTCTTATATTTAGTCGCTGTCCAGCCACTCTTGCTTTACGCAGCGTCTCTTTCACTTCATCTGGCATTCCAGACGGCAAGTCAACCAACGTATAAGACTCATGAATATCAATTGCACCTATATATTGGCTGGAGATATCCGCTTCATTTGCAATTGCACCAACGATATTGCCAGGCTTCACTTTGTGCATATACCCGACATCTAATCGGAATCTTTGCATACCCTGTTCAGGTTTACTTCGATTGCGCTGAGAAGCTTTATTACGATAATCACTGCGGCCATCAGTGCGACCATCGCGTTTGCGATCGCCTCTGTTTCGATGATCCGTATGACGCCCTTCACCGTTTTTGAAAGAATTTCTATCTCTACGGTTGTCATTGACTGCATTAAGATCTCGTTGGTTTTCCTCATCCATCAATAGCGGCGTGTCTCCTTTTGCCACTTTGACCAGTGCTGCCATTATGCGCTGAGGCGAGATATCAGGTTCCTTTTCTAGTGCGTTTTCAAGAAGCGTATCGATAATTGGCATGTAGCCGTCCAAATCGTCTTTTTCAAGCACGTCCATTAACGATTGGGTGAACTTATCCATTCGTGATTCATTAAGTTGAGATACCGAAGGAATCGCCATTTTAGAAATTTTTTGTTTGGTAGTTCTTTCAATGGCAGACAGCAACCGTTTTTCCCGCGGTGATATGAAAAGTATGGCATCACCCTCTCTTCCCGCTCTGCCGGTTCTTCCAATACGATGCACGTAAGACTCAACATCGTAAGGAATGTCATAGTTGATAACATGACTCACGCGTTCAACATCAAGGCCTCTTGCTACGACGTCAGTTGCCACGAGAATGTCTATTTTGTCTTTACGCAGACGCTCAACTGTTCGCTCTCTAGCATTTTGAGGAATGTCACCGTTCAACGCTTCAACATCATGACCACGAGCGCTGAGCTTCTCGGCGAGTTCAAGTGTCGCTGTTTTTGTGCGCACAAAAATAATCATCCCATCGAATTCTTCGACTTCCATTATTCGGGTGAGCGCTTCAAGCTTATTATGTGGAGACACCAGACAATAACGCTGAGAGACAGTAGCGGCCGTCGTTGCTTTGGATTGGATCTTTACATGCTTTGGTTCTTGAAGGTAACGATGGGTGATTTTCTTAATTGGGTCTGGCATCGTTGCTGAAAAAAGCGCTGTTTGCTTTTGTTCAGGTGCGTGTGACAAGATCAGCTCAACGTCATCGATAAACCCCATGCGAAGCATCTCATCTGCTTCATCAAGCACCAAAAACTTCAACTGGTCGAGTTTAAGGGTCTTGCGTTGTATATGGTCTATGATTCTGCCCGGTGTGCCGACTACAACTTGAACGCCTCTTCTCAGTGTCCGTATCTGATTGTCATAAGACTGTCCACCATACACTGGAAGCACTTTTATTTTTTTACTAAAGCTCGCATATACTTGAAATGCTTCGGCGACCTGAATGGCAAGTTCGCGAGTCGGCGCCAACACTAATAACTGCACATGATTTGCATCAGCATCAATTTGCGACAGCATCGGCAAAGCAAATGCCGCTGTTTTACCTGTGCCAGTTTGCGCTTGACCCAGTAGGTCGTGTCCTTCAAGCAAGAGCGGAATACTTTGTGCCTGAATAGGAGATGGTTTTTCGTAACCCACTTTCTCCAAGGCCTGAAGAATCGAATCGGGTAGGCCAAGGTCAGAAAACGTAGTGGCGACTGGATCTTGCATAGTTCTTCCTAAAACAACTTTTTTCTTGGTTTGAACAGAGAAAATGGGACGTGACGAAATTGGAAGGCCGCATTATAGGCTAATAAAGCCTATTAGGCTAATAAAAGAGTTCTACACGCTATCGTATCCCATCCCTGATCGTATCGGGGCTGATATAAATAAAGAAATACAGAATACCGCCGATAAACACTACATGGATAAGTTTTTTAAAATATCATTTAAATGCAAGGGCTACGCCTAGATTTTAGTAAATCAGATAATCAGCTGAAAATGATTGTCGATGCAGACGCATGTGGTGATATCTTATTTGAAGATGCCCAAAAATTTGTCAACGATTCAGAATACGCGCACTACAAAATTTATGAAGGATCACTGCTCAATCTCATAAAATCAATCAAGGAACGCATTCGAGAAGAGGCGGGTGGTGAACATGCTTTTGTTATTGGAGAATCTCAACCCGCTAAAATCAGCATCACAGTAAGCGAAGATGAGATGGAGGCGTATATCACAATTGCCGGTGCTTATGGTGGTAGACAACCCAGAATGGAAGACATTCATCAGGCGATTGCTTTAAACGGTGTAGTCAGAGGGATAAGCCACAAGACAATTAATCAATTATTGGAGCATGCACCTCGACTATCTCCTGGTCAAGAAATGACGAAACTGCTCGCTAAAGGATTGCCGTCTCGCGTCGGAAAATCAACACATATGGTGGCTAAGGTTGAGACTCTGAGAGATCGCGTATTAAAACCAACAGAAAACGACGATGGTTCAGTCGACATGCGAGATTTTGGAGAAACGTTGAGTGTAGACGCCGGAACGGTAGTTGCTGAGATAAAACAACCCACGGTTGGACGGGCTGGGTACACTGTCACCCACGAAGCAGTTCCGGGTAAGAGGGGTAAAGATATTGAGCTTACGCTGGGCGCGAATACGGCAAAGGACGAAACATACCCAAATCTGATAAGAGCGGCGATCGATGGACAGCCGAAAATGATCGACAATGCCATGACCATTTCCAGCGTTTACACGGTCAAAGGCGTCAATGTCCGCTCGGGTAACATAAAGTACAAAGGATGTGTTCTCGTTAAAGGCGATGTGGCGGAGAAGATGCTAATTGAAGCCAATGGTGACGTCATCGTTGAGGGGTTCGTCGAGGCCGCGACCATCAAATCTGGAGGCGACATAATTCTTTCTCAAGGATGCTCAGGTTCTTCAGAAAAACGCGATTGTGTTCTCGACGCTCAAGGCAAAATTTCAATACAACATGGCCAAGGCGTTTCAATAAAAGCAAAAAGCGACATCAATATCGTGCGTCAAATAGCACACAGCACTATAGATGCGCATGGACAAGTTATCGTGGGAAGAGGCAAAAAGCTCAACGGCAGCATCTTTGCCTGCAAAGTAATTGCAAGAAACAGCGTAAGAGCAGGAAATATAGGCGCTGTGAGCGGGAGCAAAGTTGAATTTGACTTTACAGCAGGTCTTGAAAAATACATCAAAAAACAAGCTCAACTTCAAGTGCTGCGAGAAGATTTAGCATCCACAAATGCCGACCACCTTATTCAGTTCTCTAAACTCAATAGGCCGTCAAATAGAGCAAAAGCTGAATCAAAAATTTCGGAACTAGAGTCCGCACTGCATTCAGAACAGCTCCTTTTGCAGTGGTTAACGAATCTCGAAACAGAGCTCGCCGAGAATATAGAAACGTATAAGCGCAACGCAAAAGTAATCGCTATGAATAACCTTTATCCAAATGCGACTGTCACAATGCAGGGTGAGTCACTCACTACCTCGAAAGAAACTAAAAAAAATATGTTGTTATTTCAAGATGAAGTCTGGCAACAGCAACCATACAGAGGCTTAGGGTGAGCGGCTGAAATTTATTCTTAGGTATCAGAATACTGAGAGTGATTGAGTGTATGCAAGTTTGCAAAGATGGAAAATATGAGCGTTATCCAAAGTCTAAACACAACGTGGCAATCAATAATAAAATACTCAATGCTGGGATTGGCCTGTCTAACAGTTATCGCATGCGGAGGAAAAACCGCTGAAGAACACTTTCAGTCTGCTGCGGATTACGCGAAAGAGGGTAATCAGCAAGCTGCAATTGTCGAACTTAAAAATGCTATTCAACAAGAACCACGAAACGCGCTCGCCAGATATCGCTTAGGAAAACTCTATCTCGATACTTATGATTATGTCGGGGCAGAAAAAGAGCTGACCAGAGCGCTTGAGCTGGGTCAGCCCTCAAACCAAATCATACCGCTCCTGAGTTTGGCATACGAAAGAACAGGTGCTGACTTGGCGCTTTTAGAACTTTACGCAGATGATGTTACTCTTTCCACTAGCGACCGTCTGGAGGTTGGATTTAGAACTGCTTTGTCCATGTTGAGATTGGGCAAAGAAGAAGATGCACGTACGTTATTGTCCGAAATGAACTCATTGGAATCTGCGTCAGTGTATTCATTACTTGTGTATGCATTGAGTGCTTTTATAGCAAACGACATCGACCAAGCGTTGGCATTGGCAATTCAAGCGAGAGAAAAATCTCCTTTAAACCGAGATGTTTTGAACTTGCTTGCACTCGTTTATGTGAATAAGCAAATGCAAAGCGACGCGATTGACGTGTTGAGAGATCTCATCAGAATAGCACCAGATGATATAGCAGCTAGGTTTATAATAGCTAAAATGATGGTCCAAGACGGGCAAATGAGTGAAGCAGAAATGATAGTGGATCAACTGCTAGCCATCTCGGATCAGAATGCTGAGCTTAATCAACTCAAAGCCATAACCCAGTCTGCGCAAGACGATCACGAGTCAGCGCTAAGGTTCAGTAATGTTTCCATTCAGAATGGGCAAAACGACCCCACTATTAGATTAGTAGCGGGTTTCGCCGCTTATCAATTGGGTGAATTTAGAAAGGCTGTTGAGCATCTCGCTTTTATCGCGGATATGTTACCCAACGACCATCCCGCACTGCGTATTTTGGCGGCAAGTCAACTCCAGTTAAATATGGATGAAAAAGCAAGCGATGTGTTGTCGAGAATCGATAATTTGACTGCACAGGATGCCCTTTTGTTTTCAAAAGCAGGATTAGAATTGCTTCGTGCTAGCGACACTAATGCTGCGAAAGACGTAATAAGTCGCGTGGAGAGAATCAGTGAATCAGCTGATGATTTAATGCGGATAGGGATATTGAAATTATCGTTGAACGATGTCGAAGGCATTTTGGATTTGGAAGCAGCCCTTGCGAAAGGTCCCAGTTCCACTGCGACGAAGTTGTCACTTGCATCTGCCTACATAGCGACAGGTCAGCTTGATAAAGCCGCGTCGATAGCAAAGAAATTGCTGTCTCAGGGAGGTGATGCTGCTGTTGAGGGATATATTGTTGAAGCGGATATCGCCATAAATCAGAAGCAGTATGCGCGCGCAGAACAAGTCCTTTCTACTGCTATAGTCACTGTGCCGGGAGAAGAAAAATTGCTCGCGGCCGTACTACGCCTGATGATGCTACAAGATAAATTTGATGCGGCGCTTGAAGCGGCTGATAGCCTATTAGACATCAACCCAGCAAATGTACTTGGACTCTCGAGCAAGTTTGCTATTGAACGTCTAAATGGCGACGGTGAAAGGGCTGAACAAGCCATTTATCGACAACTTGAGATTAACAAAGATGACATAGCGTTGCGGCTACTTGCGGCGAGGATTGCTTTCTCAAAACAAGCACCAGAACAAGCGTTAGAAGTTTTAACACCAATTCAACCAACAAGAATAACGCCTGAGCAATATTGGGTATTAATGGGCAATGCGCTTATCCAAACTAACTCGCTGAATCGAGCAAGTGATCATTACGATACATGGGCAGAACTATTTCCACATCAAGAGCTCGCTGCTATTGGACAAATCGCAGTTAATGGGTTGAAGCGAGATTACAAGACCGCCCTTCGCATCGCAGAGGATTTCTTAAAACGAGAAAACAATCTTCAGTTGTCCTTCACACGTGCATATTTACTAACAAAAACAGGCAAGCTAGCAGAAGCCAAAAAGGCGTATTCACAAATTGGCGATGAGTTTAAACAGATTCCATTTTTACGAGGTGTTAACGCAAGAATATCGGTCCACGATAATCGGCCACAAGATGCGATTGAGGATGCCAAAGCAGCGTACAACGCTATGAAAAACATCGATAACCTTGTGTTGCTGCTGAGTGTTTATATACGCACCGAACAAAATGGGCTAATTATTCCGCTTTTGGAAGAGCATTTAGATGCTGTTGGAGAAGACCCTCGCGTTTTAATGTTGCTTGCGGAACAAAAACTAACGGTCGATAAATCAAAAACAATAGAGATTTACGAAAAGATACTTACCAAAAACATCAATAACGTTGTCGCTATGAATAACCTCGCGTACCTATTGATGGAAGAAGGGGACTTGGAACGTGCGGAATTGTTAGCTAAAAAAGCACTTGAATTGGATGCCGAAAACCCAGCGATTGTTGATACTTACGCACAAATATTAATCAAAAAGGGAGATTTACAAGCGGCAGTAAGAAAATACAAAAAAATGATAAATCACGACGTAAAAAACGAGAGCATTAGATTGAATTATATTGAAACGCTATTACTTAATAGCGAAGTGGCGTTTGCTAGGCGGCAAATTGAACGCAGTACTTTTGATTTGGATAGTTCCATTGCAAGATTAGAGGAATTAAAAACCCGTCATAGCTTATAATCGGACAATTACATGTTGAGGTTCGCTATTGCGAGTTAACGCTTTGTTAACGCGCGTCAGATGCGGACCTTTTTTACGGAAAAAACACAATGTTAACCAACTTACATTTATCACTTGTCAACCTGCGACACAATCGTGCGTTTGAATTTTTTGTTATTGCCGTCATCATTATTTCAGCGCTAGAAATAGGCGCAAAGACCTACGATTTGTCGCCAGCAGCGGTAAGCATTACAAAATACTTAGACATATTCATCACGGTATTTTTTCTCGTTGAGATTTCGATCAGATTTATTGCTGAACAAAACAAAAAACACTTTTTTAAATCTGGTTGGAATGTATTTGATACCTTGGTAGTGGTGATAAGTCTGATCCCAATTGAGCAATCTGAAATGGTGTTGTTAGCGCGTTTGATTCGAATATTTCGAGTTCTTCGCATGATTTCAATAGTGCCTGAGCTGCGCACACTGATTAACTCACTTTTTATCGCGTTACCCAGGTTAGGATACGTTGTCTTATTAATGTTTATTATCTTTTACATTTACGCGGCTATCGGAAGTGCTTTGTTTGCTGAAATCAACCCGGTTTTATGGGGAAACATAGCGATATCGATGTTAACGCTATTTCGAGTGATGACATTTGAAGATTGGACGGATGTGCAGTACGAGACGATGGAAGTCTACCCAATGAGTTGGCTATTTTATATGACGTTTATCTTTTTTACTGCGTTCGCGTTCTTGAACATGGTGATCGGGATTGTTGTCGGTGTTATGGATGAAGAGCATTCAAGAGAACGAGCGGAAAAGTTAAAAGCGCAAAATCTGGTTGAACCGACAATGCTGGACTTGCAGAACCAGATAGCTGCGCTTAGTCAACAAATACACGATTTGAAAGAAACACAGTCTCCCAAACATTAGTTTGAGAGACTGCTTTAAAACCGTTCAATCGCTATAATGAGGTCTATGACCTTTTTATGTGGAAGGAGTAGGCGCTGGCGAAAGTGAAGCGTTAATTGCAACAATATCCTCTTCGCTTAGTGTGCCTGCAGAACTCTTGAGTGCAACGATTGACGCAATAAAGTTATACCTTGCGTCGGACAGGTTACGCCTTGCGTCAAATAAATTTCGAGTGCTGTTAAGCACATCAACAATGGTTCGGGTGCCTACATCAAAACCTGCTTCGGTCGCATTCAACGCACTCTCGGCGGAGATAACGGACTGTTCAAGCGCTTTTATAGTCGAAATCGCAGCTCTTACATCATTAAATGAAGAGCGCACTAACCTTACTGTTTGTCGATAAGTCGCTTCAAGATTTTCGCTCGCAACAACGTAATTTGCTCGCGCTCTTTCAGACTGCGCAACAGTACCTCCACCGCGATATATGGGTACGTTAAGTTGCAGTGTAATACTAGAGTTATCCAAGGCTGGCGGTGAATTTACGATATCACTGAAAGGCTGTCCTGTATCTTGGTCTGTACCGTTTAATGACGTCGTACTTTCTGAGTCAGTGATGCCATAACTACCTGATAGACTGAGCGTAGGGTAATGTCCAGAGGTTGCTATATCAATGTCTTCTTTTGCGATATCTCTGGCGAATCGTTGCGATAACAGACTTAGATTTGACTCTTCTGCGATTGATAGCCAATCCGTCACCACGGCTGGTTGTGGAGGTACTGCAGAAAACTTAGCCGTATCTAAAACGAAAATATCATCATGGTATTTGCCCGTGATCTCGCGTAATTCCTCCAACCGCAGTTCCAGTTGGTTTTCAGCACGGATTTGTCTAGCTACCGTATTATCGAAGTTTGCTTGCGCTTCATGCACATCAGTAATTGCCGTAAGACCAACTTCAAAGCGCTGTTTAGTTTGTTCTAACTGACGCTCGATAGCGGCCAGTTCTGCTTTGACAAACTCCACATTATCTTGCTCTCTCAACACGGCTAAATAGGCGTTTACAGTTCTACCCATTAGTCCTTGAAGTTCTGCACCTAGATTGGCATCGCTTTGCTGCGCCTGTAATTCGGACCTGTCTAGATTAAGCCAATTAGCATGGTCATATAGCGACATTGAGAGATCAATGCCGTAATTTAAACTGTCCGTATCAACGTCCCCGCTAATTTGAATGACTTGGTTTTGACCTATGAATTGCTGATCGACGATTTCTCTCGTTGAATCAGTATATCGTACACTGCCAGATATCTGTGGTAGCAGACTGGCGCGACTTATTTTAATACCTGCATAGGCTGCATCTCGTTGTGCTTCAGCCCGGTTGATTATTGGGTCATTTTCGACCGCCATTTTATAAACGGTGTGTAGATCATCGGCACTCGCTGACGTGGCAAATGACAAGCCGAGAATCAATGAAAGAATGGTTCTTTTCATCTGGCAAAGCCCTTATGTGTCATTGAAATTATGGTGTTCTCCCGTAATTTCATGAATTTCTTAAAGATAATATGGTAAAGCATACATTGGCTGTATGTATCATTGTGTGCTTAAGTGTAACAGAATATGTGAAATCCAGAGGAGAGACAGCCAATCTATATGCATGTGCCATTTCTCCAAAACAATATCGACATTCTCTTCTTCGCTAGAAGTATAGACGCTGCCTGCGTTTTTAAAGTTTAATTTTGTTAATCTTCAACATAAAATAACACTTCAGTCTTCAACAGCCCCAAAGTCCCTCGGATTTCCTGTGCAGTTTGATATATTATGGAGCGTATCAATTGCTACCATTTCTATAGGCTGATGATCGGAAAATATACAAAGAAAGATGTCAAGGTGCTAAAAAAGGAAACGCTGCACAAGCGGTATTTTGAAACCAACCTTTATCACTTACAACATCGTACTTTTGATGGCGGTTGGACACCAGAATTTACGCGCGAGGTTTTTGAGCGAGGGCACGCAGCTGCGGTGTTACTTTATGATCCAGATCGGACTGAATTTGTATTATTGGAGCAATTTCGTTTTCCAGCAATGGAGACGTCAAACACTCCATGGATGATTGAGGTCGTGGCAGGTATTATTGATGAAGGTGAGACAGCACAAGACGTTTGCCAAAGAGAGGCTGTTGAAGAAGCAGGAATTGAGATAACTAAGTTGGTCGAAGCTCCCAGTTTTTTGGTCAGCCCGGGCGGTACAACAGAGCGATTACAAACCTTTATTGGCAGAGTTGATGCAACCGATGCAGGCGGCATTCATGGACTTGCCGAAGAGACTGAAGATATAAAGGTACATGTCGTCAGTGAATCGACAGCAAAAAAATGGCTAAATGAAGGAATAATAGACAATGCAACGGCGCTAATTTTGCTGCAGTGGTTTTTTTTGAATAGAGATAATATCATTGAGCAACTAACGGGTGCATGATTTATAAACATGTTATAAGAAGTGAAATTTGGCCGATGACATTTATATCAGTGATAATTAGATGTGACTAAATTGAAAAAGAAGTATGTTCCACACCTACCAAGTATTCTTGCTTTATGCGAGAGGAATTATTATGCACTACTGCGATTACTTCCCGATTGCGACAGCGTAGACCTGTCATACACATTTGAAATAAACGGCCAACTTACTTACAAAATTACGATTATTGAATCCACTCGTTACACAAGCACTGTGCAGATGTCTCAGATAGCGGGAAATACGCCTGCTTTTTTGCGACCTGCTATGTTAATCAGGCTATACCACGATGCCAAAGTCGCAGAGGTGCTTGAAATACAAAGGGTAAAGCGGTTACAGCCATCTTATGAATATCCAAACATTAAAATGCATCAGCGAAATGAAAAATTTATGACAAACCTCTTTCTCGCCGAGTGGCTGGATTTCTGTTTTAACCAAAAAAACCAAAAGCAGCCCGTATCTGTTCCCAGTAAGTGAATTGTTTCTAGCGGACAAATCCACAGCTTGTCCAATGGTGCGTAACAACGTCTAACGATTAACTACGTTAAAAAAAATATAAACACATTCTATGCAACACATTATCTATCTTCATGGTTTCCTAAGTTCTCCCAAATCTGCAAAAGCTCAAATCACGCAAAAATACCTTGCAGCCCATTATCCTAGTGTCAATTATTATTGCCCTCAATTGTCTGGGAACATCTATAAAACGAAGCGGCAACTTGATGCACTGATTGCAACGATTCCAGCTTCTGAGTTACGCTTTATTGGTAGCTCGATGGGTGGGTTCCTTTCTGCTTATGCGGTTGAAGAATTTGGTGGAAAAGCGGTTTTGATCAACCCTGCTGTTAAGCCACATGAATTGTTCTTAGATTACGTAGGGCAGCATCAAAATCCTTATTCAGGCGAGAGATTTTCTATACATACTGAACAGTTGAAGGCACTTCAGGCGATTTCAAAAGTGCCACTTAAACAACCAAAACACTACATGGTGTTACTACAAACAGGTGATGAGACATTAGATTATTCGCAAGCAGCAGAAAAGTTTCGGTGTTCTCAAATGATCATTGAAGAGGGTGGCGATCACAGTTTTGTTGGATACGAAAGGTGGCTGCCTAAAATTATTGACTTCTTGCGTTAGTAATACCGAAGACCGGTTATTTTTTCACCATCGCTTGCCATGTGATTGTTTTATAAAAATACTGACTTTCTGCGCACACTTGCCCGTGTAAGTCGTGCTTGATACTATCTGAATGAAATCGACAAACCTCTATCGTTAAACCAACGGCTATAAAAAAACACAACGATTGCAACAATGATAGAATGCTGCGCGCGCCCACAATGAAAACAATAACCAACAAAAGTTCAAACGATGAGCAATCAATATAATTCTGAAGCGATAGAAGTACTCAATGGACTGGAGCCAGTAAAGCGTAGACCTGGTATGTATACCGACACTACGAGACCCAATCATCTGGCTCAAGAAGTCATAGATAACAGTGTGGATGAGGCCTTGGCTGGCTTTGCTAGCAATATTAAGGTGACCTTACATGAAGATAACTCTCTAGAAGTCATCGATGATGGTCGAGGCATGCCTGTTGATGTTCACCCTGAGGAGAAAATGTCGGGTGTAGAGCTTATCATGACAAAATTGCATGCGGGCGGTAAGTTCTCGAACAAAAACTATGAATTTTCAGGGGGACTGCACGGGGTTGGTATTTCGGTGGTTAATGCACTCTCCCATCGGGTTGAAGTAACTGTACGACGAAATGCTGAAGTCTATCAAATGGCCTTCGAAAACGGCGATAAAGTCCAAGAATTAGATGTGATAGATACGTGTGGCAAGCGTAATACTGGCACAAGAGTCCACTTCTGGCCCGATGCGTCTTACTTTGATAGTGCAAAATTTTCGATATCAAAACTGCAACATTTGCTTCGTGCAAAAGCCGTGCTTTGTCCGGGCTTACGAATAAAGTTTGATAATAAACAAACAAAGGATTCTCAGGAATGGTATTACGAGGATGGCTTAAAAGACTACCTATATCAGTCCATCAATGACGCCATTAGCATCCCCGAAGAGGCGCCGTTCGTGGGACAGTTTTCCGGTAATGGTGAAGCGGCTGACTGGGCAGTAATGTGGTTGCCAGAAGGTGGTGAACTCATTACCGAAAGCTATGTGAATTTGATCCCAACTGCGCAAGGCGGCACGCATGTCAATGGCCTTCGGCAGGGGTTGTTGGATTCGATGCGGGAGTTTTGCGAGTTTAGAAATTTACTACCGCGCGGCGTAAAAATTACAGCAGAAGATATTTGGGAACGCTGTACTTATATTTTGTCTACAAAAATGCAAGATCCGCAATTTGCGGGGCAAACAAAGGAAAGGCTTTCATCTCGCCAAGCCTCGGCTTTTGTATCTGGTGTCGTCAAAGATGCGTTTAGTTTGTGGTTAAACCAACACACTGACATAGCAGAAACGCTAGCCGACATGTGTATCTCCAATGCACAACGTCGTATGCGTCAAAGCAAAAAAGTGGAACGCAAGAAAGTCACCCAAGGCCCTGCGTTGCCAGGTAAACTAACCGACTGCTCAACACAGGATAATTCATTATCTGAACTTTTTCTTGTAGAGGGAGACTCAGCAGGCGGCAGTGCAAAACAGGCAAGGGACAGAGAGTTTCAAGCGATCATGCCATTGAGAGGAAAAATACTGAATAGCTGGGAAGTCGATTCAGGGCAGGTGCTAGGCTCTCAAGAGATCCACGATATTTCTGTCGCCATAGGTATGGATCCAGACTCACATGACTTAAGCGGGTTACGTTACGGTAAGGTCTGTATTTTGGCAGATGCAGACTCAGATGGTTTGCACATTGCGACGCTTCTATGTGCGCTTTTTGT
Source organism: Glaciecola sp. UBA2563 (assembly GCA_002340325.1). GTDB lineage: Bacteria > Pseudomonadota > Gammaproteobacteria > Enterobacterales > Alteromonadaceae > Glaciecola. The sequence goes on from DDLV01000078.1 coordinate 12,912, forward strand.
GAAGCACTTTCGAAGCCTAGTAGACCAAGGTCATGTCTATGTAGCAATGCCGCCGCTGTTTAGAATTGATGTCGGTAAAGAGGTTTTCTATGCGCTGGATGAGTCTGAAAAACAGGGGATATTGGATCACATTGAGGCTGAAAAAAAACGTGGCAAAGTAAGCGTTCAACGGTTCAAAGGTCTCGGTGAAATGAATCCTATACAACTGCGCGAGACTACAATGGACCCCAATACTCGTCGTTTGGTGAGGTTGTCGTCCGAAAATGCTGAAAACATGATGGAACTGATGGACATGTTACTTGCCAAAAAGCGTTCTGGCGACAGGAAGACTTGGCTCGAAAACAAAGGTAACTTGGCTGTTATAGATTAGCGCCCTTGCTGACGCAATGACTGAAAAGAACACAAATATTATTGCCCTTATGAAAGACACGGATGCTGGATTAACGCTTCAAAATTAATGAAAAAATTTCTTCTCTATTTTCTGTCGCTTACTTCATTTTTAATAGTACTGTTGTTCTTTTTAGCCATCAGTTTCAGTCCCATCCTCGTTGATAATTCGGCTAATCAAGTTGGCAATGCTGATTTGATAAATCCGCTGCTACAGCAGACAAAGCATGCAATAAAAAATCGTTATGACTCTCATGAGTTACGTGTCAGTAGCGAACAGACGGAAAGTCTTGCAGGGTTTTTGACGCGTTCACATCAGCCACTTGTATCAAGCGTTTCAGTGAAAAAAGATGAGCTGGCGATATTCATGACATATCAACTTAGCGAGAGTATTTTCATCAATTTATCCGTATGGGTTGAGTCAGCAGAAAAAATCAAGCTCAATGGCTTACGTGTTGGGCAGTTGTATCTGCCAGGTAATTTGGGCTTGCGCATTGCTGAGTTTCTAGTTGATCTTTATACAAACTCTAACTTTGCGACTTTGGCCATTGAAAGTATTGATTCCATTGATATTGATGACAGTCTTATTACGGTGTCTGTTCTGCCTCTCGATAGCTTGATTAAGGAAGTAAAAAATGTTGAGATAAGTGGTTCACTCTCGGCACGAGAGAAAAGCGAAAGGTTACGAAAAGTTGCGCATTATTTAATACTGTTGGATTCTGTTAAATCTGATAAACAAGAATCGCTAACCTATTATATAAAACCGGTCGTGATTGAAGCGCATGCACGAAGTAATAATAATCCAGTATTAGCCATTGAAGAAAATAGAGCAGCTATTTTGGCGCTCGCAATATTTACGGGAGACAGACGGTTTTCTTCGGTTGTAGGCAATATGAGCGAACAGTTATCCGTCATCCCACTGGCAAAGGTAAAGCCGGTACTGCATGGTAGAACTGACCTAAGCGCGCATTTCATTTTTTCGGCGGCAATTAAACTTCTGTCAGAACAGGACTTTTCGTTTGCTGTTGGTGAATTTAAAGAGCTTATGGATCGCGCACCTGATGGCTCAGGTTATAGCTTTGTTGATTTAGCCGCTGATATGGCAGGCGTCAGATTTGCTTCGTTAGCATTTGAACCTAATACCGCGCTCAATTTTCAAAAGACGCTAACAACACTTAACGATGAATCTGTCTTTATGCCTGCAATCGATGGGCTAACAGAAGGGCTATCAAAACAAGCTTTCACTGATCAATATGGCTCAGTAGACAGCGAGCTTTATCGCCAGAAGATCGCAACGATTCAGTCTCGTATTGATACTTTACCGATTAATTAACGTGAACAAATATTTTGATATTGAGTATTAATGACCATGAGGTTTTAAATTGAATAAGAGTAAATATATGAAATTAAATACCGCGGCGAGTGCCACACTGATATGCATCTTTTTGATAACAAGCACATTTGCCAACGCTGCTAGCGTATTCAAGGTAACGAAAGACGATAAAACGCTTTATCTTGGCGGTACTATCCATATATTAACCGCAGCTGATTATCCGCTGCCTGAACCTTTCGAAACCGCGTTTGCAGCGTCGGATAAACTTTTTTTTGAGACTGACATTGCTGCTATGGAAACGCCGGAGTTTCAAGCCAAAATACTCCCAGTGATGATGCAGCCGGCTGGCAGCATATTGGAGCAGCAGCTTTCAGAGTCGGCATGGAGCAGCTTAAACGCATTTATTGACAAAAGAGGGATCCCCTCATCACAGATTCAACCTCTATCACCTGCAGGTGCTACATTAGTGCTAACAATCACTGAGTATCAGTTAAAAGGATTTACGCAGGAGGGCGTAGATAAATTCTATTTTGATAAAGGTACCTCTGAAGCTATGCCTATTTCGTGGCTTGAAACCATTGATTCGCAGGTGGCGTTGATTGGATCGCTGAACGAATTAGATCCGAATATGCTTGTTGAATATACCTTAAAAGACTTGTCCAGAGGCGATGAAGTTATTAAGAATTTGCATGATGCATGGAAGACCGGAGACATGGAAAAGTTGACATCAGTAGGCCTTACGGAGTGGAAGGAAGAGTTCCCCGACGTGTATGCGGACTTCATGACCAATAGGAACAATGCTTGGTATCCACAAATCATCGAAATGTTAAAAGACGATCCAATTGAATATGTGTTGGTAGGAGCATTGCACCTTGCAGGAGAAGACGGACTTATCCATTTGCTAGAAAAAGATGGCTATAAAGTAGAAAAACTATAAGTTTCTTTTTGGCTATGTTCCCGTTAAGTGTTGTTGATGATGATTTCGTTCATTTAATTATAGAAGTAGAACATTTTGAAAGTCGCTGTAAAC
>DDLV01000148.1 GCA_002340325.1 Glaciecola sp. UBA2563
AAAGTCGCTGTAAACCCAATCCCTGGGCGCTCTGCGAATTCATCCATGAATTCGAAGCTTGCAATTCACTTATATCTATAATCAACTGTAAATCAACATGTTAGAGATTCAGCAATAAATAAAGGGAACAGAGCTAAAACAAAAATAATCGGAAGATTCAGTTAATTAACAAGGAAATTTATCATGAAAAAACTTAATGCATTAGTACTTATAAGCGTATTGGCATTTACTAGTCAATCACACGCGGCAGGATTTTGGGATTCGGTCAAAAGCTTTTTTGGGGGCGGCAGCGATGAAGAGGCCGAACAGGTAGAGGCTGCAACAGCGCTGGATAACTTGCCTTCGGCAACCGGCCTTGTTGAGAGCCTTACAAGCAATCTGGGTGTTTCTACGGAACAAGCAACAGGCGGACTTGGTTCAATATTGGCATATGCAAAAGATAATGTGCCTAGCGAGCAGTTCTCGCAAGTGACAGAATCTATCCCTGGTATAGAGGGTCTATTAGGTGCAGTACCGGATATAAGTAATCTGGAACAAAGTGAAGTCGGTGGTTTATTATCGAAAGCCGCTGAGTACAGCGATAGTCTTCAAGGATTAAATACGTTAAAGCAACAATTTGATTCTCTCGGTATTGATTCCGGAATGATCGTAAAGTACGTTGACCAGGCAAAACAGTATCTGGATACGCCTCAGGGCCAACAGGCGAAGGACATGCTTACGCAAGCGTTTAGTAATTTTGGGGGATAACAATTGATACCCCTTAGATATTCCGTTGCAGCAATATTTTTGCTGCAATGGTCCTGATAGAGGGACCAGACAAAATCGACATTTAAACCTGTCTGGTCCACACTATTTTCGTAATGCCGCTATGTAGATGCTACGCTAGTTAATGTTCATATCAATGATTACGCTAGGAGTAGCGATGGATCCTTCAATTAAGCAACACCTCTTGATACGCCCTCTTATTCTTGCAGGATTAGGAATACCTGTTGGCATTGCCTTTCCTCACCTTGCATCAACACTTATTGCAATGATTACTGAGCGGGGATTTTTCACAAATGCTGGAGAATCGTTTTCCGGACTCACATATCTCATTTGCGTTGCACTTTTTACATCCATTGGCTTATGGAAATTCATACAAAATAAGCAACTTATCAATGACGCTGAAAATGGAATTTGCCCCGCCTGTCCGAAATGCGGTTTCCCGATGCTGCAGCGAAACGATGAACACGATACAATTAATAAACGAAAGATATGGGGATGTTCAAGATTCCCAGAATGCGATGGAAGGCGCGAGATAACATAACTTCATGGATCCAGAAGACACTAAAACAAGTGCAAAATTAGCCTATCAAATCCTAAATGGATTCGACCGCTCTTTCCGTTGGCATGCGCGTATCACGTCTGGTGCCCAACTTAGATTCGAAAAAGCGCTGTGGCAGCAAACTCAGAGTGCTGTCAAAGAACGCATTACCATTTATGAAAAGAGCTTGTCAGATTGTGTAGCCGAGATATATGAAAATGTAAATCCACGGGCGCAAGGTGATGTATTTTGGATCAACACTAAGCAAGCGTTTCAAAAATTGCTCGAAGAGCACCCACAGTTTGAATTAGCAGAAACATTTTACAACTCCATCATTGGCAGGATTTTCAAGCACCAAAAAATCAATGATGACATGATTTTTATTACGCCGAGTCGATGTTATCTGGGGGGATTACTACGAGATAATGTCATTAATCGATTCGATGAAACTGGCACCGTTCGCGAGATGTACGAATCTGTATTTAATACCTACAGATTTTCGGTTCCTTTTGAAGACTACGAACGTGATATTCTTTTATTAGAAGCCGCTCTTAGGAAACGTCTCACCAAAGAACAGCTCGCTGCTGTGCACACTATCGAAGTCCTTAAACCCGTGTTTTATCGAGGTAAAGCAGCTTATTTGATTGGTCGGATGTGCATGCCGGATGAAACCATGCCATTTGTTATTGCGCTTCACATGAATCAGCGCAACCAAGTGATTGTAGATGCGCTGGTAAGTGAGCGTGCACATCTTAGTTTTTTGTTTAGCTTTGCGCGTTCATATTTCATGGCGGATACGCAACACCCTGCTGAAATTGTTAACTTTCTGCATGAACTGCTGCCACATAAAAAGCAGTTTGAGTTGTATATATCCTTAGGTTTTTACAAACATGGTAAAACAGAATTCTACCGTAACTTTGTTAATCACATAGAAAGTTCAGATGACAAATTCACACTTGCGCCTGGCATAAAAGGGCTTGTTATGGCGGTTTTTCATTTGCCATCGTATGGTGTCGTGTTTAAGGTCATCCGCGATGAATTTGCAGAAAGCAAGAAAATAACAAGAGATGACGTCAAAGACAGATACCGCCTTGTCAAAATGGGTGACCGAGTGGGCAGAATGGCGGATACGCATGAGTATGTAAACTTTCATTTCCCGGTAGATAGAATCGATGATGCATTGCTTGAACACTTGAAAGAAACCTGCGCAAGTTCACTTGAATTCGAAGGCGGCGATCTCATTATCAATCATCTATACATTGAGCGCAAAATGACGCCATTGAATCTTTATCTCAATGAAGAAACCGATCCCGATAAAGTCAGGCACGCCATTAATGAGCTCGGTAGGTGTATAAAACAAATTGCCTACAGTAATATTTTTCCTGGTGACATGTTACATAAAAATTTTGGCATCACTCGAACAGGTCGCGTCATTTTTTACGACTACGATGAAATCTGTTACATGAATGAAAGAAACTTTAGAGAACTGCCAAAATCTGATGACCCTTATGCCTTAGATACCTTATCCGTCGCGCCTGACGATGTGTTTCCTGAACAGTTTGAACACTTTATCGTCGGCAAAAAACACCTTAAAGAATTACTCAAAGAGCTACATGGAGACTTGCTCTTACCCGAGTATTGGCGATATCTTCAAGCAGAAGCTGCAAAGGTTAGAACACAACATTTCACACCGTATCCGTCGGACATTAGATTTCATCAAAACGCAAATACTACAAGAAAATAAAAAATCAACCTGACAAATTTGGCTTTATTGACTATTGTATTTTTTGATGAAAATACTTTTAATCGAAGACGAACCAACGGTTGCTGATTTTATTGTAAACGGGTTCGTATCAGCAAATCACAAATGTGAGCATCATGCAGATGGCCAAAGTGGCCTTGACGCAGCGCTGAACTCGCAATTTGATGTCATCATTCTTGACAGGATGCTTCCTGAGCTAGAGGGGATGGAAGTCTTAAGCAAGCTGAGATCGATGCAAGTGCACACGCCGGTACTCATCCTTAGTGCAAAAAATCAAGTTGAAGATCGAGTCACGGGTCTTCGCGGTGGTGCAGATGACTATTTGACAAAACCTTTCGCTTTTGACGAATTGTTGGCAAGAACGGAGATACTTGCAACTCGAAATTCACAAGAAAGTCCCGCAAACACAGAAATAAAAGTCGGCGAATTGACCTTGAATCTTATCGAAAGAACGGCAACTCGAGGGCAAAAGTCGATAGATCTCCAATCAAAAGAATTTAAGCTATTAGAGTACTTAATGCTCAACCACAGCAAAATCATCACTCGTACAATGCTCCTTGAAAAGGTTTGGGAATACAATTTCGATCCTCAAACCAATGTAATTGATGTGCATATTAGTCGTCTGAGAAACAAGATTGATAAAGGTTTTGAAACGCCCATGATTACAACAATAAGAGGTGCAGGCTACTGCCTAAAACCGGCTGAAGCGTAAATGCGCGCGATAACAGCTTATTCAAAAAGTTCCAGTTTTCTTGTCAGCTTTGTCTTTATGACACTTCTGTTTGGCGGTGTAGCATTTAACACCTATGTTCTTACCGTCACTAATGACGATCTGTTAGTGCGCGAAACTGAAGCCGCAATTGTCGCTGACATAGGTGGATTTAAAAGCCTGTATGCCAACGCAGGTATCGAATCTGTAATACGCGCAGTTAATGAGCGCTCTAAAAATGTAAACAACGATTTTTATTATTACCTTCGTGACAGAGATGAAAACTATATCGCGGGCAGCCTACAAAACTGGCCAGACACCAATGTCAATCTTATCAAAAATGGGCTGTTAGATCTTACAGTAGAATTACGCAACGGAGCGTCGACAACAGAGGATGATTATCAACAGTCTGCCATCGCCATGATAGTCGAGTTTGATGGCAAAGATACCCTGCTTGTGGCAAGAAGCGTTCAACAGTATGAGTTTGCAGTGTGGCTTGCACAAACCTCATCATGGGTGATGATCATAATTGTTTGCATTATTGCAATATTGAGCCTCGCAGTTGCCTATTATGTCGTCAGTAGAATCAATTTAATATCAGATACTGCAGAGAAAATTATTACGGAAGGGAATTTAAGTGATCGCTTGTATGTTGAAAGCGAGTGGGACGATTTAAGTAAGTTAACACTAACATTGAATCAATTACTGGACAAAGTAGAGCAATCCATAAATGGCATTCGTTCGGTCTCTGACAATATCGCGCATGACTTACGTACACCGTTAACTCGCCTTAAATCTCAAATAGAAAACCTCCCTGACAATGACGAGAAAGAGAGGTTAACCCTAGAGTGCGATAACATACTCGCTATTTTTAATTCACTCCTTCGAATCACCTTTATTGAAACCAACGCAAAACGGGCTGGCTTTGAATACAACGATTTGTCGTTGATTCTTGAAGATGCGATTGAACTTTACCATCCTATGATGGAAGAAAAAGCGATTTCGCTAAGACAACAAACCACGCTTGAGTGTTTTACTTATTGTGATAAGAGCCTGATTTTTCAAGTATTTACTAACGTAATTGACAATGCAGTGAAATTTACGCCAGCTGATGGCGAAATTGATATCACGCTTGAAAAGCGAGGTGACAACTTCATCGTGAATATTTGTGATACTGGTGCAGGTGTCAGTGATGCATCGCTAGAAAAATTAACTCAACGTTTTTATCGCGCTGAGAAAAGCCGCACAACAAGTGGAAATGGATTGGGACTTTCGTTAGTATCCGCTGTTGTCAGTTTGCATAGAGGAGAGCTTGAATTTATCAATCGTAAAGGCGTTTCTGGCTTGTGTTGCAATATTACGCTGCCAGTTCAAAGAGCCCCTGACAAAGCCGATTAGTTACTTAACCTGAACTCTGGATAAGGATGCTCGCAAATGTATGATATTATTTATAAATGTAAGAGCTTCAATCAGGCATTGATAAAAAATTCAGAGACAAAGCGCTCAAGCGCAGGAATAACGAGTTATTTCAAGCTTGAGCAACGCAGTATATGGGCTTTTTATCAATGCTTGACGAGGAGGCTTATCCAGAGTTCAGGTTACTTACAAAGTTACTATTGCCGGGTTACTCAGCCGGTTGCTTTTGCATAAAAATGGACACTTCAGCAAAGGTTATCCCAAACTTCTTAATATATGACCGATTCATCATGGTGTTTTCGTCAAATGCCCAGAACCAATCATCAAAGTTTACCCTATAAGTACTTCCACCAACGTCTAAATCCATCTCATAAACAAAATTAAATGCATTTCCGTGGGAGACACCCGTTGCACCGCCAGCAATATCACCTGCAGTTCCGGTGTAAGTGCCATCAGCGTTCTTAGTGAGTTTCCATATTCTTTTTTCAGGTCCGTCTCCTACGCCATATTCAAACGTTTCATCTAAAATCAGCACATCATCTTCTTTATAGGCATCTATATCAACAATAAAACGTTGGACAACTGCCCCGCTTCTATCTTGCACGACTCCCCAAGCCGTAACCTTCCCATCGAAAAAAGTTTCTAAATCAAATTCTGGCGTCACGTTTTTATAGTCGTCGCCTTTGATAGACGATGAACAGCCTGACAGTATGAACCCAAGCGCGATGATGAGTAAGAAGCGAGTTAACAACGTCATGCGAATTCCTCTGTGTAGGTGCGTTTAGATTATTCAACGAGCCCTAGCAATTGCTTTCTCATTTTAGGCTCAGAGGACTTCTCATGCAGCCAGATTGCGAAAAACCATTCACTAAATTCAGTATCTTCTACTTGCCCCAATTTCATACCGTCAAAGTAAAAATGGCTCTTGCTTTGTTCATCAACGACGCCGATGATCGCATTGCCTGCTTTGACATCAGGGAATAGGCTTTGCATCTGTTCAAACCATTTCGCCAACTTGATCTCATCATCAACACCCAGGTCCCTCATTTCATCGATAGAACGGCTCGCAATATCTTCTCCCTTGAACTTACGCAGATAAGTAAGTTTCAATGCGAAAGGTTTTCCGTTTTCAAAAACACCTGATTCGGCAATTAATTCTGCATCGTAGATATCCCAGAACATGACTTCCAGTCGCGCATTACCCACGGTTTGCGGGTTATCGATATAATTTGTTAACGTCACAGCTGATGCAGATGAACTAAATAAAAATATGATAAATATAAAAAACGGTTTCATGAAAATGTCCTCAATTCGCTTGTATTGTAGCGCAAACAACAGGTCGGAGATCATTAAAGTAAGTTAATCATACATGCGCCAAATACCACCTTATATCGGCTGTTCAAGCGACTTTCACTAGTTAATAACATCATCCTCTTGTTTATTAAAATATTGTCATTAACGCACTTTTTTTGAGAGCAAAACTAAGCCAAAATAAAAAGACTATGACGAAAAACCATTCTCGTGATCCCGCTGTCATTGAAATCGCTACCGAAATCGCACACGCGCTTGATATACAGCAGCCATCCCCTTTTGAAAAAATTGACCATTCTGTTTTTTCTCATGAAAACCTTTGGGTCAAACGCGACGATTTACTTCATCCAATTATTTCGGGCAACAAATGGCGAAAGTTGCAAATAAGTCTTGCCCGAATCATCAAAAGTAAGCAAACACACGTGCTGAGTTTTGGTGGTGGCTACTCAAACCATCTTCACGCCCTCGCCTATGCCTGTCACAAACTAAACATAACGTTAACGTGTATCGTCAGAGGAAACTATGAAAAATCGCCAACGCCTACGATCTTAGACATACGGCGTTGGGGGGGCGAAATAATATACGTGACTAAATCGGAGTATAGACAGCGAAATGATGCTGGTTACTTAAAGAGAATCGCAGATCATTACGCTGCTGATGTCTTACTGCCAGAAGGAGGCACTTGCTCTGACGGCATAGATGGCGTAGCAACTTTGATTGATGAATGTGTATTACAAGGTATGCCAGATGTCATCATCCTCCCAGTCGGCAGTGCTGGAACGTTAGCGGGAATCATTAAGGGTATTAATGAGATAAACGCAAATACAAAAGTGATAGGTGTGAGTGTATTAAACGCCGGTAACTCTCATTATCAAACCATCTCAGAACTATATCCAAAGGCCGAAATACTAAAAAATTGGGGCATCCTAACTGCGTATCACCATGGTGGATATGCAAAGCAGTCACAAGCACTCATTGAATTCACAGACACTGTTTCAAATAAGCTAGGTTTCAGTCTAGACCCCGTATACAACGCAAAATCATTTTACGCGTTAGATCAACAAATTAAGTCAGGTAACCTGTCAGATAATGATTCGATTTGCATCTTGCAAACGGGCGGCAATCAAGGCATTCGCGCAAAAAAATAAAAAAAATTGCTGAACTTTTCCAGTTAATCACCGTTAACAAATATATACATAAGTGTAAATTGAGGATTCGATTTGAAAACGAACATGATTTTGAAGCAAAACATTCCATTTGCAAACTTGATAAATTCAGCATTGGATTTATGTAAGATCATGCTCAGCAAATCTACCACACTATACCCTTTCGCTGTCGTTTCTATTGATAACGACATCCAGTGCGTATTTACGGCAAATCAGGAACAAGAAGCTCGTGCTGGAATGATAGAAGAGCTTGAACAGCAATTAAGCTACCGCAGACTAATGGCAAAAGACGCCGTCGGTATATTAGTATACGCCGCTACTATTTCTGAACCAGGCGGTGAAAATAGTAATGCGCTAGTGTTCAGTATCACCGACACCGGCGGCAAAAACACAGTTACTGTGTATCCTTACAATCAAGATAAATCATCAATATCCTTGGGCCGTCCATTCACCTGCGATTTTACTGATTAATGCGTAAGCGCCTGTAATCTTTTAGGTAACAGCAACCGTTAATCACCAACCAAGGGTTTGTGACTTAACTGCCTATTATCTTATCGACTAAAATCGATCAACAAGCTTACGCAAGTACACAGCAACACTTAAGAATAAAATAAGCATTCCCGCAATCAACTGAATTTTATTTTCTTGACGGTCAACGTCTCTAGTGGCGATAAGCGTAAAATGGTATCTGACACCCGAACTTTCGGAGATAAACTTTTCACCTAGATACATATCAGAAAGGTGATAATTGAAGTGCAACTCGGTTTGGTTGACTTCAGAAATTGGCTCAGTCTTGTAGGTATAGTAGGTTGTTGAAAATATAAGTGAATTTGTACCGCTTATAATGAGAAATAGCCCCAGAAATGGACATAATATCAGCAGCGCCTGCCACTTTCTTTTTTGTTTTCCTTTATCGGTTTGCCCAAGCTCTTGTTCTGCCCCAAGTTCCTGTGGTCTAAGTTCTTTTGGAGCTACGCCATAGGCAGCGCTTAATTTTGTTATGACTTCATCTGATGGAACGTAATGTCCATTTTCAAGCTTCGATAAATACGACTGTTGGATCTGAATATGCTGAGCAGCTTCCATCTGAGTCCAGCCTTTTGCTTTTCTCAAACGGATGAGGTGTTCCGATAATCTCAAAGATGCTTTTCTCGTAATTTCTCCTGTTTATATTATTGATTACAGATGCGTTAAATGGAAAGAAGAATATTGATTGAAACCCCATGAATATTACTAATATTCATGAATATCAATTGTTTGGCTTGAGTTATGGCAATCAAGTGTGATGTTATTACCGTAGAAAACTTTTAAGCAGGTGCACAAGCGTGAAAACACTTTTTTCATTCATTATCGTTGTAAGTACAGTCTTTCAATCAGCCTTAGCCAGTGAGTTATTGTACGTCGATGCAAAAATATATAAGGCGGACTCAGCTGCTCAATCGACCAGTTTGACTGAACTACTGAGTCAATCAACATTAGAACACAATCCTAGATTTTTGGCAGAATACGAGAAGCAAGTTGGCATAAAATTCGATTTCGGTGCTGTTTCAAATGAGGATCTGTCTATATTAGAAGTCGCTGTACTTTCGAGCGAATCAACAAAGACATATAGCATCGACATTAATGTTAATAATGGCGAGAGCAAAACAATCAGCAGCATCCAAGAACACCCAATTGGTGAGCCTTTTATCGTTTCCACTGTGATAGATAATGTTTCTCGCATCATAAAAATTGATATAGATGAATACTCCACTGATCTTGAACAAAAATTGCTGGTTGAAGTCACTCCCAAAGCAGATGTCGCCACTTATATATTAGAAGTAGCCAGTAACTTGAGATGTGAAGAATTAGCTATTGAAGTAATGTCCGATACATCGAAGGATAAATCCAATTTAACGTATTCTTCAAGCGCGTATGCGTCAATTTCTCTAGCGCCAGGTCAATACGTATTCGGTGACGTAATATGTCGCAATAACGACGAAGAGCAAAGTCTGGATTTATTACGTGAACAGCTAACGCCATTCACTGTTACAAAAGGCGACGTCTTTTATGGCGGCAAGCTGATTCTTCAACAACGTCGAAAAAACGATATAAGGGACAGGCCTGACGTATTAAGAGATTGCCCTTATGTTCGAAGCAGAGCACGGGGGGGCAGCGGTAGTGGAGGGTGTATCGTTGCTGAAGTAACTTCTTCGCCTAGCTCAAGAATCAATCAGATCCAAGCCTTTGCACCACCTGTCGAACAGGAGGATATCGACATGGTAAATAGCGCATTAGGACTACCAAACACTCAGCTGATTTATCTACCTTTAATGCGTTAAAGAATAAATGGTAGATCTAGTAAACGTTTGAAGAATGACGATCCCTGTTTTAGTTCATTCAGGTTTTTACAAAAAAAAGCCGGAGACAATGCCTCCGGCTTTCGCGTTATGTTATGAAAATCAGTTTAGAATTCGTACTTAACGCTAAACTGAAGTTGCCAAACTGACTGCGCGAGTACTTCAAGGTTCTCAATGTTGCCAGCAATATCAAGATACTCATACTGACCGTCCGTGATTCTAGCTGAGACCACATCACGCTCGTATTCATAACGAGTACGCTCGATACGTCCCCAGTCATCGTTCAACAGGTTCCCAAAGTTTTCAATATCTAAGGAAACGCTCAATCTATGATCAGGATGGAATGCAGGTAACTCTTGTGTAATCTTGACATCCACGATTGTATACCACGAAGAGTTATCACCATTTCTCGGCGCTATGCCACCTGCGTATTGAGCAAGCTCAGTACTAGCGATCAGGTCAAAGAATTCTTGTTGTCGCGCAGCATCGCCTCCAAAGGACAGTGGTGAGAACAACGGATCATTTGGACCACTTGGCACGTAAAGCAAGTGACCTGCATCATCATTTCGGCTTTCGCGATCACAGCGACCACCACCCACGTCCAGGATACAGTTATTGTTTTCGCTAAAGGTATAGCTGTATGGCTGACCTGTTCGGCGTTGTGCGAAAACAGATACCTTGGTTTCATACCCTTCAACAAGCTCTTTTCTCCAATTGAAGCGAAGCTTGAATAAGTGCTCTGTTTGAAAGTTGGATGTACCCGCTATTGGTATCTGTCTATCAAAAGCAGCGAAGTCAGAATAGTTTGACGTGCCGGTTGATGACGTGCCGTAACCAACATCTTCAACGTCAGCATGAGTATAACTCATAAATAGGTCGAAGTTACCATATTGGGTATCCCATGCTTTTGTCGCTGTTACCGCATACAAGAAGCTGTCACCATCATCGGCTGACCCAACAATTAGCGCTTCCGGCGCGCCACTACAATCGTAGACGTTTCTTCCATCAGGCGCAGTATCGGCGACAACACAGCTTGCGTCAGACCAGAAGGTTGCATTGTCTAGCTCATTGAAAAGCAAATCAGCAGAAAGCAACCAATCTTCACCTAACGCGCCTAGGTCAGTCTCATGCGCAACACCCAAGCTGATTTTTGTCGTTACTGGAATTTCAAAGTCTGGACTTAATGCATCCACGCGACCGTCAGGTGCATTGTTTGCAAGTGCATCCAATACATCCGCGGGTATGAACTGACCCGTGGCTGGGTCTGGCGTGGTGGGCACTATTACTTCACCAAATGCACTAGCGTCCGTGAAAGATATACCGTTGTTAGTGTAAGCATTTGAAATCCAAACACCCGGGGAGCCGCCTGAGAATCGACCTATACCACCGCGTACTGTGGTGTCATCAGAAACAAACCACTTGAATGAGAGCCTTGGCAACAATACATCTAGACCATCAATATCATTGGTGTTAGAGAAACCGAACCGGTCTTCAAAGTTTGGATTTTCAAGGATTTCTCCGTCAGTTTCATACCAGTCATAACGTAGACCATAATCTACAATAACGTCACCGTTGATATCCCAGCTATCTTGCACGTAGAGGGCATTGTAGGTGTATCCCCAAATCGCTCTAACGTCATCTTCGTTGTTTGTAGGTGCGTTGTCATACAAGAGGCCAGATGCAGTCGCATTTCGCAAATCTTCAACACTGTCGAAAAGATACGAACCTTCAGAGTTTTGCGCAAATAGGTTGTTTACATCAACATCTTCTCTTTCATAACCTGCTTTTAGGATATGATCGCCGACCACATATTCCGCCACAAATTTTAGTTGGAAGAAATCCTGGTCAAGTGAATTACCATGACGGAATCTATCTGGGCCGAAGACAAGATATTGCTCATCATTGTCAACTTCACGCAAGAATACGGCCATTGATGGGAATTCAGCGCCATTGAGTGAGTTTTGACCCGTTGCTTGAGACGTGCTAGAGATTTTAAATTCTGTTGAAAAGTCTTCTGTCCAATCAGAGAATAGATGCCCGATGAAACTTTCGACTTCTTCAGAGCGATTATACCAAGCTGAAGATGCACCAAGTCTCGTATCAGAGGCTAAGAAGTTGTTACCGTTCTGCTCTCTGATAGTGTTACCGTCTGTTAGGATGTAAGTGAACTTTGCGCGGTGATCTTCATTGATGTTCCAATCGATATTGGCGAGAATCTTCTCATCTTCTGCAGGTGGTTTTT
>DDLV01000106.1 GCA_002340325.1 Glaciecola sp. UBA2563
TGGCGTCTGAATGTATCACAAACGAGGAAAGCGGAGCGTGGTTTGGTTACTCCAAATGAGCGACAAATGACGAAGTGGGTGATACATTCAGGCCCAGCCCGAAGGGTCAAAGCCCAATCTTCCTCACTCTTTGTTCTGAATACCTTATTTAGAATGACTAAATCGCGGTATTCACGCCTCGATTGTGAAAGATTGGACCTTCGATGATGCAAAATATGAAAGATAAACAGCCCCTAGAGCTTAATGATCCTGATCGTGCATTTTTGCGACAAAGATCAATAGCCCCACAATAACTCAAAAACAGAAATGGAATTGACTTTGTTAAATATAAAAAATGTGGCATCCGCCATACTATTCCTGATAATCATCTCGCCTTTTTATGCATTCGCAGACAAAGCACAAGAGTGGTTTTTACACAGCAGCATATCTCCTGATGGCAAAACGATAGCATTTTCGTATAAAGGCGACATCTATACAGTTGCATCAACAGGCGGAACTGCGCGCGCACTTACCATACATAAAGATTACGATGGATATCCAATTTGGTCGAAAGATGGAAAAAGAATCGCATTTGCCAGTGATAGAAATGGCAATATGGACATATATATTATGCCGGCAACAGGCGGCACCGCGACGCGACTTACGTACCATTCCGCCAATGATATTCCTCAAACATTCGGCCAAAAAGATCGGAAGGTAATTTTCACATCGTCGCGAAAAGGCTCACCTAATTCCATTTCATTTCCGACTCGCAGATTAACCCAGACGTATGAAGTTGCTATAGAAGGTGGCACACCAGAACAAATTGCATCGGTTGCAATGTCGGAATTATCTCTTTCACCAAATGGGGATATGATTCTATATCGCGATGAGAAATCGTATGAAAACCCTTTTCGAAAACACGACGTTTCAGCATTTGCTAGAGACATCTGGCTTTTTGATATCGATAAAGGAACCTATGAAAAATTAACCGATTTTGCAGGCGCTGATCACAACCCAGTTTGGTTAAACAATAGCACCTTCTACTATACATCAGAAGAGGGTAATGGCGCCTTCAATGTATGGCGATCAGACATTGACGGAAACGGAAAAAACCAGATTACAACATTCAAGCAACACCCAGTTAGAAGTCTATCAGTGAGCAAAAATGGGATTTTGGCATTTGTCCATCATGGAAGTATCTACACGGTAGATAATGGCAAACCAAAACACGTTAATATTACCGTGGCGAATGACGTCCAAGAAGAACCTGTTCTTCCCCAATACCTAGGCGGTGATATAAGTGAGTTTTCCGTTTCGCCTGATGGCAAGGAAGTCGCATTTATCGCTCGCGGTGAAGTATTTGTTGCCAGCACTGAATTTGACACAACCAGAACTATCACCAACACACCCGGTCAAGAACGCTCCGTTTCGTTTCATAAAGACGGGCGCACCATTTTGTATGCAGCAGAACGCAATGGTCGGTGGGGATTATATGAAGCAACAATCGAGGACGAAAGTGAACCTTATTTCTTCGCTTCTACGTCAATTACTGAAGCGTCGTTGCACATAGCTGACACTGACAGTTTTCAACCGCTTTATTCGCCGGATGGTAAAAAAGTCGCGTTTTTGTCTGCGCGAGATGAGATTCAAGTCATCGATAGAAAATCTGGAAAAGTAAATGTCGCACTAGGCAAAGAGCACAACTATTCTTATTCAGACGGCGATATCAGCTTTGCTTGGGCACCCGATAGCCGATGGATAACGGCTGATTTTTCCCCACGTAGTAGATTGTTTATAAATAATATCGGTGTTTTTCCAGCGGATGGCAGCGCCCAACCTATTGATATTAGTGTTTCGGGCTATCGGAACTATTATCCGCGATGGCACAAAGACGGACATGCTGTTTTGTGGGCAAGCGCACGTTACGGACAACGCGACCATGGTAGCTGGGGCGTAGAGTCCGATGTTATGGCTGCATTCTTAACACAAGATAGCTTTGATAAATTCAGGATGTCAGAAGAAGAATATGCGCTATATAAAGAATTGGAAGACAAAAGCGCAGAAGACGAAGAGTCAGGTAAGGATGAAGACGAGGATTCTAAAGACGCTGAAAAAGACGAACCTGTCGAACCCATTGAAATAGAGTGGGACAATATTCAACAACGCACAGTTAGGCTAACACTTCACTCTTCTGATCTAGGAGACGCTTTTTTAACAAAAGACACTGAAGCACTTTATTACCTTGCCAGGTTCGAAGATGGATATGACTTATGGCGGCACCAAATTAAAGAAAATAAAACCGAACTCGTTACCAAGTTAAACGCTGGATTTGCATCAATGTCCACCAGTATTGACGGAAAAACCCTTTATGTGCTGGCAGATGGAAGCCTTAAAAAAGGCGAAATTGGCGAGTCCATATCACTTGAGCCTATTTCAGTGAATCCGGTTATGGCTCTTAATGCGCGTAAAGAGCGAGAATTTATGTTCGAACATAGCTGGCGCGTGATTGATGATAAGTTTTACAACGAAGACATGCACGGCATTGATTGGGATGAAATGAAGGAAGCTTACCAACCAAAACTTGCCTCAATTGGGCATGGTTATGATTTTGGAAATTTCTTCGCAGAAATGACGGGTGAACTCAACGCTTCGCATATAGGCGCTGGTTACATCAGGCCAAGAGAATCAACAGACTCTCGCACGGCTGCTTTGGGCCTTTTCCTTAATCTCTCAGACACTTCAAGCTCACTTGAAGTACTTGAGGTCATTGATAATGGTCCTTTTGATACGGCAGCCAGCAATGTAAAAGCTGGAGATCAATTAATCGCAATCAACGGCGTCACTATTGACCGCGATAGCAATTTATATGCGCTACTTGATAGAAAAGTCGATAAACGCGTTCGTTTTACCTTCAAACCAAAACGAGGAGACGAATTTGATGAGGTAATTAAACCCATAAGTCTGTATGAAGAGAACGAACTGATTTACAAACGTTGGGTTGACTCGCGTGAAGCTCTAGTTGAATCGCTCTCGCAAGGCCGTCTTGGTTATGTTCACATCCGTGCAATGAACGATTCAAGCTTTAGAACTGTTTATTCAAGACTGTTAGGTAAGCACTTCGATAAAGAAGCCGTCGTTGTCGATACTCGCTTTAATAGTGGTGGTTGGTTGCACAACGATCTGGCAAAACTGTTTGGTGGTGAAAAGTATTTGACCATGCATGTCAGAGGCAGACAGTATTCAGGAGACCCTCTCGATCAATGGTATAAACCCTCAATTCTAGTTATTAATGAGGGCAATTATAGCGATGGTCACGCAATCGCCTATACCTATGAATCTCTCGGACTGGGTGATCTAGTTGGAATGCCAGTGCCAGGCACCATGACAGCGGTATGGTGGGAGACGGGTATTTCGGGAGAATTTTATTCTGGAGTGCCGCAAGTCGGAATGAAAGACATGAATGGAAACTACTTAGAGAACAAACAAACTGAACCTAAACACCTTGTGAATAATGACCCTCAATCGCTAGAAAACGGAAACGATAAACAAATCAAAAAAGCGGTAAGCGTATTACTCCAGCAGCTTGATAAGGATTAATCATGTGCTTAGTTGAGGGCTAAAAGCAAAAAATGAAAATTGAGGCATTGATATAAACGCGCATAAAAAGCGCTTTGCGTTTGAAGACAGACTTGTTCAACTGGCAGCAATTGGCATTGTTCCGAGCCTCACAGTAAGCGTTTACTGCATATTATCTGCAGATATCTCAGTGTATCTGCAGAGTCTAATGTTACTTGGTTTGTTCACGTCGTCGGGCTACGCCTGTTATGCAATACGCCAGTATGCGATATCACAACTGCGCACCTCCACCAACATTGTTGAGGCTATTGTCTCGGGTGACTACACGTTACGAGCAAATATACGCGATAGTCACGGCGTACTTGCTGAATTTAATGGCTTGCTAAACGCGCTCACAGAAAGACTGAGTAAACAACGCTTAATCAGTAGAGAGCAACAAATCCTACTGACAAAAATCATAAATCAAATAGATGTCGCCATTGTCGCGTGTGATTCACAGCAAGCTATCACACTTGTAAATCCAGCTGCAGAACGTTTATTCAATGTCAAACAGCATGATTCCATTGGCTGGCCATTAAAACAACTCGGGTTACACCCTGTTTTACAGAAAAATCTCCAGTCATCAGTACAACTTAAACTGCCTCACTATGAAGAGAAAGTGCTCGTTAAAAAAGACACATATCTAGAAAATGGTGAACAGAACACGTTGATATTCATTACACATATTCAACACATTTTACGCGAAGAGGAGCGCAACGCATGGCAAAGATTACTTCGTGTATTAAGTCATGAAATCAATAACTCGCTTGCGCCGATAGCGTCCATCGCAGAAACACTATCAAGCATTGAATCACAAAAAGACGTCATTGCCGACAAATACAAAGAGAACTTTGTCTCTGGCTTGACTGTCATTCAAGATCGAGCGCATTCGTTAAATGATTTTATTCAGGATTATCACAAACTGGCGAAGCTCCCCGCGCCTCAAAAACAACTTGTCGACATTACTAACTTGGTAGTGACGACGTCAGCGCTGTTTCCTCACGTTAAATTTGATATCACATTGCCCAAACTTGAGCTAGTTGTGGATAAAGACCAGTTACAACAGGTTTTCATCAACTTGATCAAAAATGCAGATGAAGCTAACCAGCTGACTAAAAACGAATCCAGTATTGGCATATCACTGATACAGAACGAACAAACAATAGAATTTTTGATATCAGATAATGGCCCCGGTATAAAGAATACAGATAATCTTTTTGTGCCATATTACTCGACAAAAAAGTCAGGCAGCGGGATCGGTTTAGTGTTGTGTAGGCAGATTATTCGCAACCATAATGGCGAGCTGACACTGGAAAACAGACAAGCTGGGCCAGGTGCTTTAGCTAAAATAAAATTCCCACTTCTTTCTGTAATCCAGTAGTGTAAGCTTATCCTTCCAATAGCGAAACGTCAGCGTACTTTACAGATTATACTTTAGTTTATAAGCTTATCTGCGACTTTTGCGTGAACATGGAGGTTTTATCAAAAAACATGAACAGGTTTTTTATCAAGCATTCGCCGACAAAACTGATCGCAATTTCCAGTTTTTTTTCACTTACCGTCATTGCATTGCTCTCAGGTTTTATCAACTTGAATGTCAATAAAGTAATTTCTGTTCAAACATCTTATGCAACAAAAATCAATATAAGTGGATTTCAGCGAATGCTGTCACAACGATCTGCTTACTTCACCGCAGCCTACGTAGAGGGGCGAGATATAGAAGACAAAAGCATTGCACAAGAGTCGGTGCAACTGCTTCAACAGAGACATAGACAGCTTCTAACCTCGCTGAAAAACCCCCTAAATAAAAGATTGAAATCAATAAGTTCTGACGAATTAAATGCACTGTATTTTGAATTGCCAAATAACTTAGATAAGAACTTAAATCAATATGCCTCAACGATTGAAGAAATGCTGAGTAACCCTTCTCGCGTGTCAAAAAATGATCTACGAAAATTGAAATTGGCCTCACAAACAATCTTGGATAAATTTGACAACGTAGTGCAGCAATATGAGGCAGAGAGTAAAGAACAGATTAGAAATTTGCGAACGCTGCAATTAGCCTTTCTAATCGCCATTGTAGCGTTATTCCTTATTCAGGTTTTTGCAGTAATAAATCCCTTATTGAAAATCGCAGAAAAACTGTCTGCGCGCCTACTCGATGAAGCAAACATTGATCCTTTAACGCAGTTACATAATCGGCGGTTGCTGGATACATTGAGCGATCAGGTAATCGCGGATTTTAAACGATATAAAAAAGCGTTAGCGCTGGTAATAATAGATATTGATGATTTAAAAAAAATAAACTATACATACGGTCACGCGGTAGGAGATGAAGCAATCAAAATTGTCGCCGGCACAATTAGAGCAGTGTCCCGTAAAAGCGACAAGACATTCCGTACAGGGGGAGAGGAATTTTTATTAATCCTACCAAACACGCGAACAGAAGGTGCTTATGTATTGGTTGAAAAAATTCGCAAAGGGGTGCAAAAGAGCAACAAGTCTAGCGATATTGAAAACTTTAGATTTACTGTAAGCAGCGGTGTATCTGAGGTTCTAGCATCAGAAAATAGTATAAATAATGCCCTTAAGCGAGCAGATAACGCGCTCTATCAAGCCAAGCGAGAGGACAAAAACAAAACCATCATCGCAAAATCTCATTAAATTGTGCCGTGTTGAATGATTTAATGGCGAGCGGTGTGTTGCATATATCTTTAGTGAGGAACATACTACTACTGCACATTGTTTGTCGGTAAACGCGAAACCTAGATGACATAGCATTTAAATATGAAAAAATCTTGTGAAGCATGTAAGTCTGGCGATACAAACAGTTTTGACATTGAAATGGCATTTCAACCTATCATTGATTTACATAAATTTGAGATTATGGGTTACGAAGCGCTTGTTCGTGGCATTAATGGAGAAGGTGCACCACAAATTTTAAAACAGGTGAGTTCAGATGAGTTATATGCCTTCGATCAACGTTGCCGCACGAAAGCGATTGAAACGGCATCCGAATTAAAACTGTGTCAATTCCTATCAATCAATTTTATGCCAAACGCTGTTTATGAACCGGCTCGTTGCATTCAAACGACCTTGGAGGCAGCTAAAAAGCACAACTTTCCGTTAGATTTACTGGTCTTTGAGTTTACTGAACATGAAGAAATCATTGATATACAACATATCTCGGACATTGTTTCCGATTATCAGCAACGCGGTTTTCTCACAGCGATAGACGACTTTGGTTCTGGCTATTCAGGCTTGAATCTCTTGAGCCAAGTGAAAGTAGATATTGTAAAAATCGACAGAAAATTAATCATCGGTATAGACCAAGACCCTCGACGGATACGCATGATGAGAGGCGTACATTCAATGCTCTCTCCGATAGTATCAAAAATAGTGGTCGAAGGTATTGAAACCATCAACGAATTGAAATGCATGTACTCATTGGGATTTCGTTATTTTCAAGGACTTTACTTTGCCAAACCTGAATTCAAAGCGTTACCAACGGTTGATTTAGGCGTTGTGAAGGAACAACTTGGCGAAAAGCGATCTTAGCAATAATCTTACGAAACCATGGATGCATCGAGCTGACCGGCTAATCATTAAAAAAACTCACAATCGTTATCAACCGAATGGCTAGTGGATTTTGTCACGAAATTTGTTTGATTACGCCCATTAGACTTCGATAAATACAATGCTTCGTCAGCAGCTTCAATCATCAGTGTTATCGCCGTGTCCGGATTAATTGGCGTACATCCGATACTAACTGTGACCTTTCCTGAAGGAAATTCATGTGCTTCAACAGCGTTTCGGAAACGCTCCAAAGCCGTTTCAGCGCCGTCTTTATCCGTTTGATTAAATATAACCATAAACTCCTCACCACCGTAGCGAAAAAGGAAATCTGAATGGCGAAATGTTTTGCGCATGATATTTGCGAAATGTATCAGTACCTCATCACCGTACAAATGCCCAAACTTGTCGTTGATGGATTTAAAGTGGTCAATATCAAGCATGGCGAGCCAGGACTTTAACGTGGTACCCTTATTCGTTCGATAAAAATCAAGTACCTGCTCAAATGTGGTATCGAGGGTTTGTCGATTGTGCAGCTTTGTAAGAGTATCGCGCTCTTTGGCATCAAACAGCGCTATCTGATGCGTATAAATTCTTGCAATCCCATTGATTACTTCCCTGTGATAATTATCAAGTTCTCCTTTCATCAATACTAATTTTTCAGTGGACTGGTCTTGATTTATATAGAGATATACAAATGTTTCCCTTTTGTACGAAAACGTCGATACTCCCTCCTGACCATGTTGGCTTATCAGTTTGACAACATCTGCAAATTCATCGACGTAATCTTCATCCAAATATCTTGGGAATTTTCTAACGAGAGGTTCCCTAGTTTTGTTCATCGCATTGCGGCGACCCAAGATCTCGTATGTCGACACTTTTTCTATGTTTTTTATTTCAGACAACGTTTTCATAACAATAATGTTTAAGTCATGAAATGTCTTTGCTTCTAACAGTGTCGATGATAGTTCAAAGGCTCTTTTTAGGTCTGGATAACTCACTCGTTTTCACGCTTTTGCCAATTCTGTTATTTGATATCGGCTGATGAGATATTAAGTACAGTTATTCTGCTTGTTCACAACAACAAAATTGAACCATACAAAATAGATGCTTCACACAACATTATCGGTAATCCAAGGCACACTGCGGTGTCAAACGTTTTAAATGTGAGTAGATTTATGTTACCTTTTGTTTACAACGCGAAGGATTACAGATAACCAAGGAGGTGTTGAAGTATTGGGGGTATGAATTTTGGAAAAACTATCGTTAGAACAGTTGTTGAGTGCGGCGATCAATAAAGACAATTCTTTAAGCTTCATGAAACATATAGATTACGACTATCAAACCATATTTTTGACAAAAATAATCCCTGATGAAACCAACCCCAGATTTTTCCCCGCAATATGCATGAATGACGACCATGCAGAACAATTCCTCAATAAAAAAATAACAAAAAGGCAGTTATCGAAGATTTATGATGCTGAAGACAAAGTGTTGATTGGGAAAGCGTGCGTCATCAACTGTTGTAAATTTGGTTCAAATGACTGGAAAAAAGCGAATACCACCATTGATTCAGTGATTGAACTTGGTGATAACCTAGCCGTTTCAGAGGTTATTCAAGTCCCTACCGTATATCCGTTAAAAGATGGTTTTTTCAAGATCCTGACTGGTCATCGACGCTATTTCGCAATGATTTATGCCAACGGCGTCAATACCGCTTCTCACTTTAAGGTTTATCAATCAAAACCTGTATTGCAGAAAACAAAGCAATTTCAAGAAAACGCAAGTCGCGAGGATCTCCCTCAATATGGAAAGCTTCGCGCATTTCAAGATGCGATGCTTGAAATCGAAGCACTAAATGCCAGTAAAAAGAAGATGGGGCTTAAACCGCTTACTGTCAAAGAAAAAGCAAATACCCTAGGCATATCGATGGGCGCATTTGATAACTACAACGTGCTTTGCAGATACCCTGCTGTCATTGAATCCTACGAAAACGGAAATCAAGCCTCATTTATCAAAATGAAGAAAAGGGTCCTTGAATTAGAGAAAATCTTGTTTGAGTCTTCATTCAAATTAAATGTGAACCAAAGACGAAAAGTAAACAAGGCATTAAAAGATGAACTTGAGTTAGGCATCAAAAAACACATCTCAGTTAACGTTGTCAAACCTCGCAATAAAGAAACAT
The DNA here is from genome assembly GCA_002340325.1 of Glaciecola sp. UBA2563. Taxonomy (GTDB): domain Bacteria; phylum Pseudomonadota; class Gammaproteobacteria; order Enterobacterales; family Alteromonadaceae; genus Glaciecola. The sequence continues at coordinate 9,356 of DDLV01000106.1, forward strand.
ACCTAATAAGCCCTATCAAAGACGCAAATATATTGAAGAAATTGCTTAAAGAAGACGTGACACAGATAGATGTTGGTATCGATTGGGATTCTTTAGACTGGACTGACGTCGATGGAGTAAATTCAAGTATCATCAAACTGATAGCAAGTTTGGAGAACCCTTAAAACCGGGACCTCTAAAGCATACTTTCCAAGTAACTAGCTTCTCACGGCCACTATACTCAACAAATCTAACAGATCGATTATGCGAGCGGCATATTGATCTTTTAGGTTAAACTCGTCTGTGTCATCAGCGAATTGAGACTCAATACTTGTTAATAATTTATCTAGTTTCTTTTGATGCAGACCTAGCTTGCGCTGCACTGGATCAGCAACAATTCCACCAAATGCTGCTACAACACCAAGCGCTGCAGCAACGCCCCCTGTCACTGTTACAAGTAATCCCGTAGACACCGATGCTGGGAACACCGTGTAATAGACGCCACCGAGTGAACTTCCAAACGCAAAACTGCTAACTGCAGAGTGATACGCTATCGCAGTAGCCGCTGTTTGCCCAAGTCCTAACGCACCTAAACTAACCGATTTTTGAGCAACAAAACTTGCAGATGCGGCAACGAGCGCTGCTGTTATTTCAGCGGCTGCTTTGCGGCTATCCACATAATGCATCAGCTTTTCTTCCATCTTCGCTTGATTCTCTGCAAGCTGCGCAATCTCATTTATCACCAAAAGTTTATCCCCAATCCACTGGCTGATACCGGGTTGATTGAGAATGAATTCCATAAGCAGATTTTTATCGTAGCGACGGTATTTTTCTTTCTGCGCTGCTTCCTCTTCTGTTACTCCCTTTTGTACAAGCGGAAGATGCAGAAATTCGGTGTATACGATCCACTCAACTTCATTTTCAACCGCCGTTCGAAAACCTGCGGGGACTTTGTCCAACAGGTCGGCTGACCTATTCCACCCTAACTTTTTCGTGCCTTTTTTACCTAGCAAGCTAAGCAGATAAATAGGCGCCCACAATACATTCGCGGGCGCTTTAGCGATATCCCACCCAATAGCTTTTTTGTTTAATTTCCACGCACCTTTAAAGCTGTAATGTGTATCAACAAAAGACGGGATTGCCGCTCGGCGATTTTCAATATAAGCGGACACGCCATCTACAACTGCCTGTCGGATCGCTGAAGGAGTTAACGCCTCAGGCTTTTTTTCGAGTGATTTCATAACTTATTTTAAGCGCGCTTATCCTTAATCTATATTATGGTAATGCATGATGCCCAAAAACACGACGTTAATGAAATATAAAGCTATGTTCCCGCTACTTGTTGTTAAGTTTGGATAATATGCATTTTTCAGTTGATTATAGGACTAGGGCATTTGAAAGCTTCGAAAACATGGATGTTTTCGCAGAGCGCCCACGGATGGGTTTACAGCGACTTTCAAATGCCCTAGTCCTATAATTAAATGAACTAAACCATAATCAACAACAAGTAGCGGGAACATAGCCAACCACAAAGGTAATGGTGAAATGAACAAAAACATGTGCGCGATTGTTATTATTAGTAGCTTAACGATGGCATGCCAGCAACAAGCCAACCCAAAAGACGCAAACCAAAACAATCCGAGTTTTACACAAGAAGAACTTGTGAATACTGGAGAAACCGCCACATTACATGACTATGCCGCTCCTGCTTTACTCGACAAGACTATACCTGAACTTTCAGATGCGTTAACGTCTGGTGAAACGACTTCGGTCGAATTGGTAAATGCATATCTAGCTCGAATTGAAAAACTAGACCGAGATGGGCCACAGCTTAATAGCATTATTTCATTAAATCCAGATGCATTAACTACCGCTGCTAGACTTGACGATGAACGCGAAAAAGGCCAGACAAAAGGACCACTTCACGGTATCCCAATTCTTCTCAAAGACAATATCGATACAACGGATAAGATGCCGACCACCGCTGGCGCGCTAGCTCTAAAAGACAACTATAAAGATCAAGATAGCCCATTGGTGACTGGGCTGCGAAATGCAGGCGCGATTATTTTAGGTAAAACGAATTTAAGTCAATGGGCTAACTTTCGTTCTGAAAACTCAATGTCCGGCTGGTCATTGCTCGGCGGGCAAGTGCGAAATCCGCATATTTTAAATAGAAACCCGTGTGGCTCTAGCTCGGGTTCTGGCGCTGCCACTGCTGCATCGCTTGGCGCTGGTGCGGTGGGTACTGAAACCAACGGCTCCATTATTTGCCCAGCAAATGCTAATGGTATTGTCGGATTTAAGCCAACCGTGGGCATCATTTCTCAACAAGGCATAGTGCCTATATCAGCGACGCAAGATACTGCAGGACCAATGACAAAGTCTGTTGAAGGCGCCGCGTTGATGATGAATGCAATGGCATCAAATACAACCGATATCGATTTTACGTCTGAATTAAGCAGGGATTCCTTGAGTGGCGTTCGTATCGGCGTTCTAAGATTTGCAGAAGGCGAATATACACCGATAAAAGTACTTTTTGAACAAGCACTAGAAGACCTTGAGTATTTGGGTGCAGAGCTAGTTTTTATTGACCAAAGTCCGACCATGCCAGATGCGTTTTGGCGTATGAGTTATGACATTCTTAAATATGAATTTAAAGCTTACGTAAGTGAATACCTGGCAACTACTGACGCTGAAGAAGTATCGACCAGAACGTTAACCGATCTCATCGAGTTCAACCGCGCAAATGCGTCAACTGAACTAGCCTTGTTTGACCAGTCTATTTTTGAATCTTCTGTGAAAATGGGTAGTTTAGACGATGAACAATACATAGAAGCGGTATCGACGGTAAAGCAAGCGACCCAGATAGATGGCATTGATAAGCTATTAAAAGAAAACACCGTTGATGCATTAGTTGCACCATCGGGCGTTTTAGCGTCATCAATAGATGTCGTTAACGGCGACGTCTGGCCCAATTCCTGGCCAGGATATGGTGGCGCAGCTGCAAAAGCAGGCTACCCGCACGCGAGTGTTCCAATGGGGAAATTTCGCAACTTACCTGTAGGTATATCGTTTATTGGAACCGCATACAATGACGCAAAGATTATGGGCTATGCATATGCTTACGAACAACAGAGTCGAAAACTGTCCGGTCCGAAGTATCTGCCATCCGCAGTTGCAGATGAAGAAATTGCAACATTAATGAAACCATTAATGAACCAAACACAAAAATGACTTAAAAAATGAATTAAAAACGTGCGTATTAGTTCAAATCTGAAGTTCACTATTTAAGTCGGAAATTAAATCCCTACTCAATTCTCTGCAAAAATAAAATAAATCATTATTTTTCAATTAGATATATTGAATAAGCTGGTTGGCACGGCACGTGCTTAAACAGAAGTATCAAACGCATCGATTGTATTTTTGGAGTAGTAAAATGAAGTCAATCGCAAAGTTAGCCATTGCCACAAGCATCGTTATGGGCGTCTCAGGCATCGTTTCAAGCGCAGAACTGGAATTGCCAAGTCATGCTGTAAACGTTGCCAAGCAGACTCAGCAGCCAAGTTCTTATATCCTACAAAGCCATGATATTGAACTGGCCGTAGATGCCGTCTCTCGATTGGGCGCTAGCATCGACCGAGAATTTCCTATCATCAACGCAATTTCTGCAACATTGACACCAGAGCAAGCAAAACAGCTGGAAACTAACAGTCAAATCAGCATACAGGAAGATGCGTCGATGGTTACTATGTCGACCTTTCAGAACCAAAGGACATGGCACGTTTCTGAGTCTGACACTTCAAACAATCACATCGTCCAAATGATCAATGCCGCTGAACTTCACAAGCAGCATATAATGGGTCAAGGTGTAACTATTGCAATTATAGACAGCGGCGTAAACCTTGGTGGGAAACTGGGTAGCTCGCTGTTTAGAAATGTTTATAACCATGTAAAAGTTCCTAAAAAATACGATGCCACCAGAAGTAGAGTGACTTATTGGTGGAATGATGATGCCAATGGTCATGGCACTCATGTGGCCAGCATTATTGGAAGTAGCTTTAAATCTGAAGGGTACTACAACGGTATTGCACCAAATGCTCAACTCTTACCAATTAAAGCTTTCGACAATAACGGTAAAGGCCGGTATTCAACGGTCCTTGACGCGCTTAACTGGATTTATAACAACCATCAAAAATACAACATCAAAGTCGTTAATATGTCAATCGGTGCGCCGGCGAAAACACGCTATTGGCAAGATCCAATTAACCAAGCGGTTAAAGCACTCTGGGATAAGGGAGTTGTCATTGTTGCGTCTGCAGGCAATAACGGCCGAGAGGCGGGCATCACCGTTCCGGGCAACAACCCTTATGTAATTACTGTTGGTGCAGCAGCAATGGATAGATTCGATTGCCAGGCTGTCTCGTTTTCAGGCAATGACTCCCAGATCAGGATCCCACACAATAATCGCTTTGCTGTGCGATCAGGCGCTATCAGCTTTTGGTTTAAATATGACCAAAGAGGGCGTAACCAGACATTATTTTCAAAAGACGCGAATGGCCGAGCGCAAGGCGGGCACGTTTTTATTGAGATACAGGACAATGGTGTTTTAAGAGTACGCCAGCAGGATGCAAAAAAATCTATGGACCTGTGGTCAGGTTCTCCACTAGAAACAAACAAGTGGCACCATGTCGTGTTTAGTTTTGGCACAAAAGGTAGCGAGCTTTACGTCAACGGAAATCGCAAGGGTGGTCATCCAAACTTTAAAATCGGTTTAAACACCAACAGAGAACATATTGTCATAGGGGCCAGCTCAGCCCGCAGAGGAACAGGAAACAATAGTTTAAGTAACATTACCGATCACTTAAAAGGGGCTATTGATGAAATAAAAATTCACAAAAAACAGCCAAACTCGCAGGAAATATATCGTTGGGCGCAACAGGACAAGCCAGTCGCGTCATCATTGCTAGTGGCCGACTGGAATGCGAATGCTTGTCCTGCTGATGAGAATAGACTCGTAGATAGTATAAATGGGCATGCAGGTGTCATGGGTGCTGGCGCAGACTACATTGAAGAAGGTCAATCGCTTAGATTTAGCGACGCAAGAATAGCCAGTTTCTCAGCGCAAGGTCCAACACTGGATGGATTTATCAAACCAGAGATTGTTGCACCAGGCACAAACGTAGCTGTTAGATTAAACACCGGTCCATTAAATAGGACTCTTAAGAAATTTAAGCGAGACAACAGATACAGCGTTATTTCCGGAACCTCACAAGCTGCTGCAGTTATGTCGGGCGTTGCCGCATTGGTTTATTCCAGGAACACTCACGCGACACCAGACGATGTCAAGTGCACAATCATGGCATCCGCCAAATTGGCACTAGATGACAATGGAAAACCGATATCTCCGTTTAAGCAGGGCGCTGGACTTGTGGATGCGCAAGCGGCAGTAATGAACTTTAAAACTGGCTGCGCAAATAAAGGATTAGACATTAAGAAAGACCTTGCTGGCGAGAAACACTTCCTCGGCCCCGCTGACAGAGACAGCCAAGGAAACTTCTTCATCCGACTTAGTAACGGGACGTTCCTTACCCATGGTGCACATTGGTCGAATGGCGATTTGAGTTTGCATGGTGCACACTGGTCAAATGGTGACCTCAGCATGCACGGTGCACATTGGTCAAATGGAGACATGGCATTGCAAGGCGCACACTGGTCTAACGGCGACATGAAACTGCAAGGTGCGCATTGGTCAAGTGGAGATATTAAAATGCTAGGCGCGCATTGGTCTAGTGGCGACATGGCATTACTCGGCGCACATTGGTCAAATGGTGATTTTTCAATGCAATCCAACGAGGAAAATCCCAATCAGCCGTGAGGGCTAGAATGATTATCGGCAATCGGTAAGCAAACAAATTAATCACCTAAATTTGGCAAATAAAAAGATGGCTGTTTTTCGCAACCATCTTTTTAAATTTTCCAGCAATTACGCCGATAACTACTCTATTCAACGAAGACAAAGATTGGTTGCTGTTAAGCCTTGCTAATGGTGCGACTCAAAAACACGATACTTTTATTCACAACCGGGTGCATGTTGTTTCTTATCTCGTGTGGCGTTAATGCTGCACTGGACAACATCCGTTTTGAACATTTGGGTGTTGCCGAAGGCTTATCGCAAGAAAGTATCGAAGTCGTATATCAAGATCGTCAAGGCTTCTTGTGGATTGGCACACAAGAAGGGCTGAACAAATACGACGGCATCGGGTTTACCCATTATTTATACCAACCACAAAATCCCAATTCCTTAACATCAGCTTGGGTAACAAGTATCGCCGAAGACAAAGACGGCAACCTTTGGATCGGAACCAATAAAGGATTGAATAGACTTAACCCGAACAACGGTAAAATCACTAGATTCTTTGCGTCGCCCGAATCGTCAACGCTTAATGATATTTTTGTCACAGACCTCTATGTCGACTCTGAAGGCGATGTGATGGTTTCAACCCGAAAAGGACTTAGTCGTTTCTTACCCGCGTCTAGTACATTTTACAACTATGAACTGCATGATGCTGATGGAATAAAGTTCCACATACGTGATATAGAACGCCTTGATGACGAGCTACTGTTATTAGCAAGTCGCTCAGGCCGCATCTTCATTTACAACGAGTCCGAGAATCGCATCAATCTCGTAGATGAGGGGACGCCACGGACATTTGCTGAAGTTGATGCACCGATAGACGCACTATTCCTTGATAGTAAAGAACGATTGTGGATTGGCACAAGCGGGAAAGGCATATTTTATATTGATGTATCTTTTGTCGATGTATCGGGCATCATCGCAAAAAATTCTAATCCTGCAGTTCCCGTGTTGCTTGATGCGTTAGACGGAAATCCCGTCGAAGATATTACAGAAGACAAAAATGGAACGCTTTGGTTTGCGACACAGGCGGGTTTGTATTTTTACGCGGCTTCAGGCGAGCTTGTACATTTACAACACGATAATAGTATGCCCGAATCCCTATCATCAAACTCAGTTAATTCTCTTTATGTTGACCGTAGCAACGTAATGTGGGTTGGCACATTTGATGAGCTAAACAAATGGAATATGGCAACCACAAGCTTTGAACATATAAAGGTCACTTCAGATGTTCGTACTAGCCTGTCAGGCCCCAATATCACAGCGATTGGTGACTTGAATGGAGATACGCTTTTAATTGCGAGTTTAACTGGTCTAGACATTGTGGATAAAAACACGGGACATGTTACTTCATTAAAGCATGACCCAAACAATATCAACACGCCTTCTGAATCACAGCTCATGTCTTTGGAAGTTGTATCGGAAAATGAAGTCTGGTTGGGATACCGTGTTAAAGGGGCGAGTCGATTTAACCCTACAACGATGCAGTTTACACATTATCAACGAGACCCTGAAGACCCTTATAGCCTGCCCGCAAGCGGCATACCTGATATTTTTAAAGACAAGAACGGTGATATCTGGCTGGCAACCTTTGGAGGTGGTCTAAGCCGCTATAACAGGGATACCGACAATTTTACAACTTACCAATTTGACGCTGATGACAAATACTCGCTGAGTTCAAATCGACTCATGACGATTTCGCAGACAAGCGATGGGCTTCTTTGGATTGGAACAACAGATACCGGCTTAAATATTTTCAACCCGCAAACTGGCTCTAATTTTCGTGTAAATGAGCATCAAAATGATGACGGTATTCAGATTAATACATTGATTTGGTCAATCTTTGAGGATGAAGAAAATAATGTCTGGGTCGGTACTCAGGATGACGGTCTTTATTTGTTGGAGAGCGAGAATCGCGAAAGGGCAGCTTTTATCTACCAAATAATAGGACAGCAAGACGGTCTCCCTAGTAACGCAATATACGGAATACTGAACGACAAAAATCAGAATATTTGGGTAAGCACTAATCGTGGTTTATCTAAAATCAACCCCGAAAATATGAAAATTAGCAACTTCAACAGTGCTCAAGGCTTACTCACAGATAGTTTCAATTCCGGTGCGTACGCTAAAGGCGCAAACGGCAGTTTTCACTTTGGTGGTATGGGGGGTGTAACGTCGTTCGATCCCGCCGAAGTAGTGCCCAATCCCAATGAACCACCTGTCGTCATCACGCGATTTCAAAAGTTAAACGAGACTTATAATCCAATGGGTTTACTGGAACAATCTACGTCTGGCGCAATTGAAATTGGCCATAAAGACTATCTAATTGGATTTGACTTCGCAGGATTGGATTATCTCGCACCTGAAAACAACCGATATCGGTATAAATTATTGGGTCTTGATACAGAATGGATTGAGGTGCGCGAAGCCAAGACAGCGACGTATACGAACCTTCCGGCGGGTAAGTATCGCTTCCAAGTCATCGCTGCAAACAGTGACGGCGTCTGGAATGAAGAAGGCGCTTCGATTGATTTAATTGTTCATCCAGCGCCATGGGCATCTACGTTTGCATACGCCGTTTACTCGACAATCATTGTCATGCTTGTATTGCTCTTGTTCCGTATTTACATGCAGCGCAGAGATGCTGAAATAAAGTACCGCGAGAAGTTGGAATGGGAAGTAAGCGAACGTACCGAAGAATTGGAGTCCCTCAATAAACAGCTTCTCAACGCAAGTATTACCGACCAGTTAACAGGACTTCATAATAGACGTTATTTATCTGAAGTGATGCCTGGTAAAGCGAAAGAAGTCTTTAGGAAATTTGTGGATGCTGTCGAAACGCAATCTGCTACCACAACTGATGGTCCGCGTTTGTTTATTATAATGTTCGATTTGGATGGTTTTAAATCGGTCAACGACACTTTTGGTCATGACGCTGGTGACAAGGTAATAGAAGAGGTAGCTAAAAGGCTTAAGAAAGTCTGTCGACAAGAAGACACTATCATTCGTTGGGGTGGCGACGAATATATGATTGTAGGTAAAATCAGCAACGCCATTGAAGCAGCATCGCTTGCTGAACGCGTGAGATTATCGATTGAGAAACACGGTTTTGACATTGGCAGTGGTGAAAAGCTAAACCTAACAAGTTCTATAGGGTTTTCACAATACCCATTTAGTTGTGAATTACCGTCCGCATTGACATGGGAGCATGTGCATTCAATTGCTGATCACGCGCTTTATAAATCTAAACAGTCGGGTCGCAATACTTGGACAGGGTTAGTTCAGAGTAAAATATCGGTAACAAGCGAACAATTGGTTGCCGCAACCAAAAACATTGACGACGCAATTGACCAACAGCACGTCGCCTTTTTTGAAAATGTACCAGATATGTTTGATGATACTAATAAGCGTGTATTAGTTAGGACATCACAAACAAGCGAATAAGTTCGCCTGTGTAGAGGTTGGTTATCGTTTCCGTTCTATTGCTCACTACTGCTTTTTTGCGTGTGCCTTATTAGCTTAATAATTTCTTCTATAAATTCCGGCCATAACTCTGTTGGCAATGTGTGTCCCATACCTTCAAATACTTTGAGCGTTGCATTAGGAATGGCCTCGGCGGTTGCAAGCCCACTTTCCAATCTAACCAGCGGATCTATATCCCCGTGTATAACAAGCGTGGGAATTGATAACTCTTTCAGTGATTTTGTTCTATCAGGAGAGTCTATGATTGCACTGAGTTGTCTGGCAACGGCATCTGGATCAAATCCTCTTTCTTTTGACAAACGGACAATGCGCTCAACTTTTTCCTCATAAAATGGGAAATGATCTCCGTGCAATGCCTTCCACATCTCGATATGTTGGGTTACGAAATGCTCATGATCTTTGGACAGAGGTTTTAGAAGTTTAGCGCCAATATGCGTTTTGGGTTTGGGTAAACTTTTTTTGCCAGTCGTAGACATAATGGATGTTAAGCTAATCACCCGTTCGCTTGCTTTAATCGCTATGCATTGTGCGATCATGCCACCCATAGAAGCGCCCACAATATGTGCCTTCTGAATACTCAACGCATCCATCAGACCAAGCGTATCATTGGCCATATCATCTAGTAAGTAAGGTGCGTTTAGTCGACGCCCAAAGATTGTATTGCCGATGAAATCCAACGTTGTAGGTACCGGACTATCGCTAAGCCACGTACTTTTGCCCGAGTCTCTATTGTCAAAGCGAATAACTCTCAACTTATAACTCGCTAAAAATCGACAAAAATCATCGTCCCAATGAATCATTTGAGTGCCGAGTCCCATAATGAGGATTAACGGTTCATCATTTTCGTCACCAAAACTGTCATAGTTAAGGGTTATATTATTGGCAGTTATTTCTGTTTCTTCGGTGTATTTCACCCAATTGAACATTTTCTTATTCTCGAGGCCATTGTTGTTGGGGATGTGGATTATAGACACAAGATTAACAAGTAGCTACGGCTGCTGATTATTTAACCTTTACTCATTTTCATTGTTTTGAACAAAAACGGACACTCAAGAACGGGTTTTCTGCACACAGAATGAAACATTAATTTTCTTTAATGTTTTAGTTGCAGTCGGTAAACTGAACCATGTAGCTCTCAATAACACGAATGAGCATCTGAAAACCTAATGCTGTTCGCTTAAGAGAATAAGCGTCTTAAGCGGAGACATGATTGCATGTAAAAGCTTGCGAGCGCACGGAC
>DDLV01000105.1 GCA_002340325.1 Glaciecola sp. UBA2563
GGGTAAACCACTCGTGAACGTCAAGGACAAGCCAATGATTCAACACGTTTTCGAACGTGCAGTTGAATCAGGAGCAAACGCAGTCTACATTGCGACGGATGATAATCGTATAAGAGAGCGTTGTGTAGAGTTTTGTGACAGTGTTGTTATGACGTCTAATGCGCACGAAAATGGGACATCAAGAATCGCTGAAGTCATCGAAAGTACATGCATAAAAGACGATGAAATTATTATCAATGTACAAGGTGACGAACCTTTCATACCACCTGAAAACATCGTTCAGCTCGCAAAATTATTGATAGAAAATACAGATGCTGCAATGAGTACATTGTGTTATCCGATTGATGATGAGGCGGATATCTTCAACCCAAATGTTGTCAAAGCCGTTGTGGATGAGCATCAGCAAGCGCTTTATTTTTCTAGGTCTGCGATTCCTTATGCGAGAGAGTATTTTTCAGACAATTCACTTAATGTTGACATAAACGAATTACCATTTTCATTTATGCGCCACATAGGTCTTTACGGGTATAGAGCCAGTTTTGTTAAAACGTATAAAGACTTATCGCCAACGCCGTTATCGGTTCACGAGTCGCTTGAGCAGCTTCGGGTATTAGAGCATGGTTATAGAATTTTAATGGCGTCTGCAAGCGTGGCGCCGCCCCACGGTATAGATACGCCTGAAGATTTAGAGAAGCTGCTGTTGACACTGTAAGCGTTATCTTACTTTTCTGATTCTGCTGGCACTGCCCATAGATCATGTTCATCTGCATGAATGATCTGTACCCAAAGACGGTCTCCCGGCGATACGTCAAAAAAATCATTAATGTGAATCACACCATCAATTTCAGGCGCTTCTGCATAGCTTCTTGCAACAGCACCTTCACTCGTAACTTCATCAACAATGACGAAATATTCATTGCCGATACGTTGTTGAAGTCTTGTATAGCTAATTTCAGATTGAACTTGCATAAACTTACTGTATCGCGCTTGTTTGATTTCCTCCGGTACCTGGTCGGGTAACTGATTGGCGGTTGCGCCTTCAACAGGTGAATACATAAAGCACCCGACACGGTCAATTTGTGCGTCTTTTAAGAAACTGAGTAATTCTTCAAACTCATCTTCGGTTTCACCTGGAAAGCCGACAATGAATGTCGAACGAATAACTAAATCAGGACAAATTTCTCGCCATCGTTTTATCCGCTCCACTGTGCGTTCGGCACTACCAGGGCGCTTCATCAACTTTAAGATGCGTTTGCTGGCATGTTGAAAGGGGATATCGAGATAGGGGAGTATTTTACCCTCTGCCATTAGTGGAATGATGTCATCGACATGTGGGTAGGGATAAACGTAATGTAGTCTGACCCAAACATCCATTTCTCCTAATTTCCAAGAAAGTGCGAGCATATTGCTCTTTACGGGCGTACCTTCCCAGAAATCCGTAAGATGCTTCTTGTCGACGCCATATGCGCTTGTATCCTGAGAAATAACTAATAACTCTTTAACACCAGCGCTTTTTAGCCGTATGGCTTCAGATAACACATCACCAATAGGCCGACTAACGAGATCACCTCTCATCGAAGGAATGATGCAAAAGGTGCATCTATGATTACATCCTTCCGATATTTTTAAGTATGCGAAGTGTTTAGGCGTTAGTTTTATTCCGTGATCGGGTACGAGGTCGAGATATGGGTTATGCTCAGGTTTTGGTAAGTGTTCGTGAACAATATTCACGACTTCTTCATAAGCATGAGGTCCAGTAATTGCCAGCACATTTGGGTGTACTTCCCTAATCTCATCATCTTTGACGCCAAGGCATCCAGTAACAATGACTTTGCCATTCTGATCAAGCGCTTCACCAATAGTATCCAAGGATTCCTCAACGGCAGCATCAATAAATCCACATGTATTGACTATCACCACATCAGCTTTGTCAAAAGACGGAACGACGTCGTACCCTTCTGTCCGCAATTGAGTGAGAATTCTCTCCGAATCTACTAAATTCTTCGGACAGCCAAGGCTGATGAAGCCGACCTTATGCCCTAGTTTTGACTCACTGGTGGGCATCTCAGAGAGGGTTTGCACTGGTATGTCTAGGGTTGTCGTTTTATTAGGCACGTATTTTTCTACAGGCATATTGCGTTATACGTTATTCTCATTCAAAAAGGTGCGCGATTATAACGAAATTCGTTACTTTAGAAAACACTGCCCATTATAATGAGTATAAAATCTAGTTTTTTGTATGCGTTCTTCAATTGTGAGGAAATTGCAACAATTGAGTATAAGACTGAGGAATATCGGTGCGGACTATTCTATTTTTATTGTTTGCTTCATTTAGTGGTGTTGGCGCAACACAAGAGTTGAGTGTTTCTGTGGGAGAGGCAAATTCGAGATTCTCCTTCCCGGGGCAGGGTGAGCTTTCATCTGATACTTATCGTCTGGGACTAATTTACAAAACAGATTTTGCGTGGCAGCTTTTTCGCAATCAAACGCTTAAATTGGAACTAGAGACGGGTTTGCACCGATGGGAAGATGTGTTTCGTGAGAATAATAAAACAGGCGCCTATATCACGCCTATGTGGCGCTATTACTTTGAATACGAGAATTTTCAGCCTTATGTAGCTATTGGTATCGGTCTTAGTTACACAAATGATGGCCTGTTTATGGACAGAGAGTTAGGGTCTCGATTTTTGTTTGAAGACAGGTTCGAGGCAGGTTTTAAAATTTTTGAAGATCACCGGATCTCATTTAGCGTCAATCATTATTCGAACGCGGATTTGGCTGACATAAATCACGGTGTAAATCTTTATTATGTTAATTATGCCTACCGCTTAAAATAAAAAATGGCCAAAGAACGTGATGTTCAAAGGCCATTAAGGAGACATAACGTTAAACTGTAAGCATTAAACCGTTATGGAAACAAACTTCTCTGGGGGATGTAAGCTTCTAAGACTCGTTTGTTATCTAGTTAACTTCCTTTTTGCTGTTGTATAGTGCTTGCTTTTCGTTCATTTCAATCAACTTTGCGAGCAATTTTGGATTACTACTGACAACTTCCTCTACGTATTTCATCGACTCTTGTTTTTCATTTTCGACGAGGAACTCGATGTCATCAAGGTTGGGATAGGGAAGACCTGAATTTAATGCATTTTGCGTTTCTTGTGCCATTCGTGTCAGGACGTACTGCGGATAGCAAACAGTGGTTTTGATGCGTGACCCTGCGCGCGCTTCCTTACGACACTTTACCTTGAATTTATCTTCGTCTGCAATCGCATTAAACAAGTCATAGAAATCAAGTTCGGCAAGTTCCACCTGGCGTTTGTAATACAGCAGTGGTTTAGTGCCGGTAACTTCGATAGTCTCTACGTTTTCATTCTCTAATTGTGCGCGCATTTCACTAGGAGAAGTTTCCTCGCTCAAAATTTCTTCTGATTGAGCAGGTTCGTTTGCGGCGTGGGCAATTAGACCAACACTCATCAGAGATGCGATAGATGCCAATTTTATAGACTGTAAGACAGACTGGTGTTTCATAATGTAAATCCTCTAAAAAAACGTGTATGGGCTTAGCAATCACAGCTTGCAATAACTTCATTATATTAATGTACGCAATGAGATATGGTTACTGTCACAAAGCACTGTTTCTCATCTGACGTTAATAGGTTGACAAATTATCGGCAAAATGTGAAATCAATAAATGTAAAAAGATATTTGTTGTGTGTACGAATGTGTATGCTGGAAACATAATTCTTCATAAAACAGGTAAAAACTATATAAAACAAGCACATAAAATGTTTCAAAACGTAAATAAAAATTTTGTTCGGTTGAGAAAATTTATGACTCTTATGCTTGTTTGACATCTAATATGTGCTAATTTATTTGTAATAAACGTAAAGGAACGCAATTGTTATGCAAGTTTTACATCGTATTTTAATTACCACTCTTATTTTTTGTCTGTTTGGTGCTTTTTCTTCCATATCTCTCGCGCATGATGGCAATCAGGTGCTCGCGGGGATTATTATGGACAGAGACGCCGAGCAACGCGCCCGCGATACGCAAAGACGTCCTTTGCAAACGTTGTCATTTTTTGAAATTAAGCCTGGTATGAAAGTGGCAGAGGCGTTACCTGGCGGTGGATGGTATTCACGTATTCTTGCACCTTACCTAGGCAAAGATGGTGCGCTACACGGTATAAACTACAACGATGATATGTGGCCGCGATTTGGATTTTTTAGTGACGAACGTATTACGCAACTTGTCGCTAGAACAAAAGAGTTCCCAAGTATGATTGCTGATTTTACTGATAGCGGCATTACAACAGCTGGATTTACTTTTTCTACCCCCCCAGAAGGTGCAAAAGGAACGCTGGATAGGGTGCTGTTCATAAGAGCCTTACATAATTTAAATAGGTTTGAATCTGAAGCAGGCACAATGACAGAAGCATTAAATTTAGCACACGACTTGTTAAATGACGGCGGCATGGTTGGTGTTGTTCAGCATAGAGCGCCAGAGGAAAACTCAGATGACTGGGCTAACGGAAGTTCAGGATATCTAAAGCAGTCTGCTGTGATATCGGCTTTTGAAAACGCGGGGTTTGAACTTGTTGCAAGTTCCGAAATTAATGCCAATGAAAAAGACGTGCCTACAGAGGACGATTTCGTTTGGCGATTACCACCTAGTCTCAATGGAAGTAGCGATGACCCGGAAAAAAGAGCGGCCATGGAGGCTATTGGGGAAAGTGATAGAATGACACTGCTTTTCCGAAAAAAATAAGTAACCTGATTTGCTCGTTGCTTTCAGGTAAACGAGCGCGCTTTATGTACTTATATTTAAATATTGCGAATTAAAAGCGTAGGAATGAATTCTAAGCTAAAGTTTCCATTACATAGATATGATGAAAGTGGCCGATTAAAACCGCCACTTTTTTTTTATATTGGGTTAATTTTTCTATGTAGAGGTGTTGTTTTACTTGTCGTTGCGTTATCGCTTAGGGGACAAAGCGATGCATTGATGTCGCTCTATTATCCAAGTCATCGCGAGTTTTATCTATCTTTAATCATCGCTGCGTTTTCTGTTTATCTTTTATTCATCGTGTCAAGACGCAATAGCCTTTGGCAATCCAAGAGCATCATACATTTTAAGCTGTTGATACCAATAACGTTTACCGCTGTGTTTTTGGATGTATGTTTGCAGATTTATGTTTTGTCACAACAGCACTTTGCTTTTTCTATCAGTAAAGCATTAACGTTAACGTTTTCTATCGCTTTTGTTGCTTATTTGCTTTCTAATCCACTGGTCAGAAGTCTTGCTGATGATTGGCGACAAAAGGGGTAACATCGCGTTTTCTGTTAGAGCAAAATGACGATAAAACAAAACAGGCCCTAGATATTGTTCTTAGCCTGTTCGTAATATTTTGAGACGCTTACACTGTGATTTTTCACCAATTTCTCGTAACAAATACCAGCAAATGCAAATGTGTGCTCGCCTACTTTTAAAAATATACTGGGTGCATTAGCATCCGAGTCATCGTATCTCCATTCTCCACCATTATATTTTTTGAACACTTCACCTAGGTAAGCGCCAAAAATATTGCAAATCGTAAAGACAGCTTTGTCTTCTTGCGATTCTTGTGGAAACCTCTGCAAAATCTCAGCAATAGCTTTATCAACGGAGGCCACGTTATCTTCACTATAATCCAGTGTTACGTTCGCTTGCTGACTCGCCGTTACAACAGCATCATCAGCGCTTTGCTCCATCAGTTTGTTCAATTGTGCAGGTTGCATAAACTCAATAATTCAGAATGGTTTAGTATTGTATTTTAAAGTAGTTCAACATCGCGATGCTGTAAAATGAGGCTTTCAAGCAAGGTTACACCTGGCCCCTTTTTTTGAGCTTGCGGACAAATCAGGAATGCTGTCATTAACTTAAACTGCGAGCCTTCAACAGTGATTTGTTTTAAGCTGCCGTCCCTTATATGTGATTTAACTTTGTGCTCAGGTATCCAACAAAACCCAAATTTTCGAAGGAGTAAATCAATAGCAGTATCAAATTGACTGACGGTCCATCGGTTTTCCGATTTTAACCATCCCTGCTTTTCATTTGGTCTAGATGATGTATCAGCAATGACAATCTGAGTATGCTGTGCAAGGGTTTGTGGCGGAATTGGCTGTGCGCCAATCGCTAGCGGATGCTCGGGATGGCAGACAAGCACAAATTTAATTGACGTAAGAGGCTCTCCCAAAAAACCTTTTGGAATTTCTACATGAATCACGAGATCAGCTTGCTTCTCGGTGATGGCATCGAGACTGCCCGTCAAGACTGTATCGATAATGCGCAAACGACTGCCTCTGCTGTCGGGTAGAAACGATTCTAGAACGGGGAATAATAATTCTCTAGGGTATGCCAAGTCGATCGCAAGTGTGATCTCTGGTTCCCAATCTTGATTGATGTTGATCGCTAATTGCTCTAATGACTCTACCGTTTGCGTAAGGTCGCGGGAGCGCCTCAACATTACCTCGCCGGCTTCGGTTAAAAAGGCCTTTCTACCCTTTACCTCTAATAGTTCTACGTCTAACATCGCTTGCATTTTCGCAACGGCGTGATTGAGTGAAGATTGGCTTTTATTCAACGCTGCAGCTGCTTGCGCGTACCCTCCATGATCGACAACTGCCTGCAGTATTCTCCACTGTTCAAGTGTTGTTTTTGGTCTAAACAAAATGGCGATTCCAGTTTAATAAAAGGTATTACTTTGCCAATTACAAATTAGTAATAAATTAGCGTAATCTTTTCTTCTAAGCATAGTGTATTTTTAATAAACATGTGAAGCCAGTAAAAGACTTGTGAAATACGCGTCCTCGTTACCTCTTACAGCACTTTTTGCCCTAACCATCATCAATATTCTTGTACACTTTGATGTTATACCACCGGGAGCTTCAATACTTGAAGCTATGCAAGGTGCAATGGACAGTGGATTCTACCTGTTAATCTTTCTGATTATATTGTTAGAGTCGATTATATATGTGGGCTTTTATTTTCCGGGCCAGTTTTTTGCCGTCATTTTGGTGATTGGAGCAAATCCAACTTGGCTTGATGTAGTATATCTAACCGTAGCAATGGTGCTTGCAGCGACACTAGGTTCGGTTATTAATTATTACTTAGGAAAAATGAGTGATAAAAAGAAAGATCTCGAACAGGAAACGAAACTCAAACATCTGCTTCTAGCGATGATCCACATTAACTCCTTGGCCTTTTTTATGTTTGCACAAGGTGCTTCGCATAAATCATTCAAGGTTGTCCTATTGGCTGGTGTCCTCAATCTGCCTTATTATCTGCTGCTCATTGCGGGAACGGCAGTATTGAGTGAACAAGTTATGTCAATGGCCGAAAATCCTGTCATTCTCTTTACCGTAATTATCACTTGGTTACTGATAGCTTGCATAATCGACTACAGAAAACATTTTAAAAAATCTGCTATGTAAGTAGTCGTTTCGTTTTTCAGATAACGCAGTTACGTTAAGCGAAGAAGCTGGCTGCGGTCATGTTCGCATGTAAAAGTCGCTCTGAGACATCCCTGTTCGCTCGGGCTCGCGCGTCCATGCGCTCGCACGCTTTTACATGCAAACAAGCCCCCGCCTCGACGCTTATTCGCTTAACCTAACTGCGTTATCTGACAAATAGGATCCGTTTGGCGCTGGTAAACGATTTCAAGAGTGCTTTTGTGGCTAAGTGTGTTAATTCAAATTAACGCTATTGACGACTGATGATATAGTCAATTGCACTGGTGGCAGCTATCATACCGAAAGTGCAGGTCACTCCAGTGTAGGCGCCATAACCAGTTGCACAGTCCATCTTTCCACTGCCTTGTAGTTGTTGTTTTTGATGGCTAATTCCACCATCTTCTGTCGGAAAAGTAAGTTGCTCCGTACTATAAATGCATTCCACACCAAATCGTCTTTTTGGATTCTTACTAAACCCATAATTGCGGCGAAGTTCACTTCTCACTTTTGCCGCTAATGGATCTTGTATAGTTTTGGCAAGATCGCCTTTTTTAATTTTGAGCGGATCTTTTTGGCCACCAGCTCCGCCAATAGTGATAACTTTCTTTTTAATCCTCTTGGCAAAATGCACTATGGCAGCCTTGGCAGCGACGGCGTCTACGGCGTCTATGATTACATTTGTTTGGTGCGGTATGATGTCAGTTAGATTTTCGGCAACGGCGAAATCTTCGACAATTTGGATATTAATATCGGGGTTAATCTCGGTGCATCTCTGACCAAGTACACTTGTTTTACTCTCTCCAATCGTCGAGCTTAGTGCATGAATCTGACGATTGATGTTTGACACAGCAATGTCATCTAAATCGATGATGCACAAATTGCCGACCCCTGTTCTCGCTAGACATTCGACTGACCATGAACCCACGCCGCCAAGTCCAATAACGGTTACGTGTGCATTTTTTAGACTGTTTTGCCCATCGCGTCCGTACAAACGCGCAATACCAGCAAATCGTTGTTCGTATGACATTTCGATTTTTTAGAATGGTTCCAATGATTTTTAGCAATATTTTTTACTTCGAGGTGATGCTTTAATTGTACCATGAACGACATTTAAGCGGGGTCATAAAAAATGGGTTTATTGGTAGACGGCAGTTGGCAAGACAAATGGTACGACACTAAAGCAAGTAAAGGGAAATTTGTACGTCAGGATTCACTATTCCGCGATAGCGTCAATGCTAACGACAATGCAAAGTTTCCGGCTGAGTCTGGTCGATATCACCTATATGTCTCACTAGCATGTCCATGGGCACATCGTACGTTAATTTTTCGCAAACTCAAAAAGCTTGAAGACCATATTTCGGTGTCTGTAGTTAACCCTGATATGTTGGACAAAGGATGGGTTTTTGACCGTTACTCTGGGGCAACGAAAGATCATCTCTATAACTTCGACAACATGTATCAAGTCTATACAAAGGCGATTTCAGATATCACAAGCAGAGTGACGGTGCCTGTATTGTGGGACAAGAAAACGGAGACCATTATCAACAATGAGTCAGCCGAGATCATTCGGATGTTTAATTCAGAATTTAATGGCATAACAGGGGATAAGCAGGATTTTTATCCAGTTTCTTTGCGCAGTGAAATTGACGAAATCAATAGTTTTGTATACGACAACATTAATAACGGCGTATACAAAGCAGGTTTTGCAACAACACAGGTTGCTTATGAAGAAGCTGTTTATGCGCTATTTTCAGCATTAGATAAACTGGAAGACCGTTTAACGACACAACGCTATCTTGTTGGTGACCAAATAACTGAGGCAGACTGGCGTTTGTTTACGACGCTTGTTCGTTTCGATCCGGTATACGTTGGACACTTCAAATGCAATTTAAAACGCATTGAAGACTATCCGGCACTACGTGGGTATTTACGTGACCTTTATCAAGTTGATGGCGTGGCAGATACAGTAAATTTTGATCACATTAAACGCCATTACTACTACAGTCACGATATGATAAATCCAACGCGTGTAGTACCGGCAGGACCGGAGCTTGATTTAACCACAGCGCACGGCAGAGACAGACTGTGAGGTTATCACGCGCAGAGTGAAGGGATAAGCTGTATCAGACGGGCCAGGCGTCAGAATCAATCGTGCTATTGGACAGGCACTGCTAAGGTTTACTTGCCTAAAAAATTTGATTAGGCAAGTATTTAGCATTGATTGTCGTTTTGCCATTCGATAACATCAGCCTCAATCCACCTCTCTAATCAAGACGACATTTTACATGAAGGAAATCACCTGTTTTAAAGCCTATGACTTAAGAGGCGAGCTTGTATCTCAATTATCCGAAAACGTTGCATATCGAATCGGCAGAGCATTTGCTGAATACCTGAACGCGAAGTCAGTAGTTGTGGGCAGTGATGTCAGACATACTAGCGAGCCCCTTAAACTGTCATTGTCATTAGGATTAATAGATGGTGGCGCTGAAGTCATTGATTTGGGCATGGCTGGCACGGAGGAAATTTACTTTGCAACCAAACATCTTAGTGTAGATGGCGGTATTGAAGTAACTGCCAGCCACAATCCGATTAACTATAACGGGATGAAATTAGTAAAAGCGGGATCTGTTCCCATCAGCGGAGACAGCGGTCTCAATGCGATAAAGAAACTTGCTGAAAATTATGAAGATGCTGATGTTTTAAAACGCATCAAAAACTTTAGTCCACAAGGCATTGTATCAGATAGCGAATTTACTGAAGGAACAGCCAGTGTAAGCGCGGCTGCCTTGTTGCAATCGCAAAAATACCAAAAGCAGAGCTGCGTAAATGATTACCTGCTTCACCTTTTGGAGTATGTAAATGCTAAGCAGTTGAAGCCGCTCAAACTCGTTGTCAATGCTGGAAACGGCGCTGCCGGGCATATTGTTGACGCTATTGAGCAAATGTTTATCAGTCAAAACGTGCCAGTATCTTTCATAAAGGTACATCACGAAGCTGATGGAAATTTCCCGAATGGAATACCAAATCCACTATTACCTGAAAACCGGTCCGATACCCAGCGCGCGGTAATTGAGAATAAAGCCGATATGGGCATCGCGTGGGATGGTGATTTTGACAGGTGCTTTTTATTTGATGAAACCGGTAATTTTATTGAGGGTTATTATATCGTGGGTTTATTAGCTCAAGCCTTCTTGAATAAAAATAAAGGTGCGAAGATCATCTACGATCCCCGCGTATACTGGAACACGGAAGATATCGTAAACGACGCTGGCGGTCACCCGATTAAATCTAAGACTGGACATGCATTTATAAAGGAAAGAATGCGAAAAGAGGACGCAGTCTACGGTGGCGAAATGAGCGCTCATCACTACTTTAGAGACTTCGCATATTGCGACTCTGGAATGATCCCTTGGCTGCTGGTTGCAGAACTCATCAGCTCTACTGGAAAACCATTGTCAGCACTTGTATCAGAGCGAATAGAAAAACACCCGTCTTCTGGGGAGATCAACTTCAAAGTAACGGATGCTAATGTAACGCTGGATAACATCATCGCAAAATACAAACCGGCGGCTTCTAAGATTGATGAAACAGATGGTATTGGTTTTGAATTTAGAGAGCCAAATGGTGGAGAGTGGCGGTTTAATCTTCGCAAATCCAACACAGAACCTGTTATAAGGTTAAATGTTGAATCTCGTGGCGATATGCAGTTGATGATGTCAAAAACTGAGGAGCTTTCAAACCTAATTAAAGAATAAGCGTTACAAAACTGTTATTAGCACCACCTGTTGTGAACCTAAGTTCTGAGGCACGAGGTGTGTTAATTTTAAAAAACAAATTTTTTCAGGTGCTTACAAATATGCCATCAGTAGGTGGCAGAAGATAACGATCGTTGTTAGGTGTAATCGGAGTTTAATGTAATCAACGACTAAATACTTTGGTAAGGCCAATCCATATTTGTCGTAAGTAAACATTCCAATAAAAGCCAAAGAAAGTGTCGTAAGGAGAATTTCTCCGCTCAAAAAGACGAGGCTTAGCCAAGCTATGATGCTTGGTAGCATGGCAACAAAAATCTGATGATTATTATTTTTGTCGACAATAGCAGTAATCCAATGTATACCACCAAAAAAAGATAAAATGATGGCTGAATACTGTGCAAAGTATTGATAGCTCTGATAAAACGATAAAAATCCAAAGACTGTCAACATTGGCAATGCAATGAAAGGAATAAGTCCGGCATAACCAAGGAACCATGCGGCCTTAGGCATTATGCATCTCCTGTTTTAAGATCAAAAAAATGGCGCGTAAAACGCGCCATAAATACACTATAATGCTACAACTTATTTTTCAATCGGTACATAGGCTCTCTTTGCTTCACCAGTATAAAGCTGGCGTGGACGCCCAATTTTCTGTCCAGGTTGTGACATCATTTCATGCCAGTGAGAAATCCAACCGACGGTTCTTGCCAATGCAAAGATACAGGTGAACATATTCGTTGGAATACCAATTGCGCTTAGAACAATACCTGAGTAAAAATCAACATTCGGGAAGAGTTTCTTCTCTGCGAAATACGGGTCGCTCAATGCAATTCTCTCTAGCTCCATCGCGACGTCCAACAGTGGATTATCGACTTTGAGTTCTGAAAGTACTTCATGGCAAGACTCTCGCATAACCGTTGCTCTAGGGTCGTGGTTTTTGTAAACCCGATGACCAAAGCCCATCAGTCTAAATGGGTCGTTTTTGTCTTTCGCCTTGGCAATATATTTTGGAATTTGATCAACTGAACCTATTTCTTCGAGCATCTTCAAACACGCTTCATTGGCACCACCATGAGCAGGGCCCCAGAGTGAAGCCACACCAGCGGCAATACACGCGTATGGGTTCGCGCCAGATGAGCCTGCAAGACGCACCGTTGAGGTACTCGCGTTTTGTTCATGGTCAGCATGCAGAGTAAAAATTCTGTCCATTGCACGTTCAACTGCCGGGCTTATGTAATAATCTTCAGCTGGCACCGAAAACATCATATTCAAAAAGTTTGCGGCATAACTTAAATCGTTGCGCGGATATACGAAGGGGTGCCCAACATTATATTTGTAACACATCGCGACTAACGTCGGCATTTTAGCAATAAGCCTATGTGCACTCCTGACCCGTTGCTCAGGATTAGAGACATCTAGATCACTATGATAAAACGATGAAAGGGCGCCTACCGTCCCGCAGAGCATTGCCATCGGGTGAGAGTCATTTCTGAAGCCGTGGAAGAACATGTTTATTTGCTCGTGTACCATAGTGTGGCGCGTGACGATGTCCTTAAACTCAGAATATTCTTCAGACGAAGGAGCATCCCCATGCAATAGCATGTAGCAAACTTCTAAATAATCAGCATCTCTTGCAAGCTCTTCAATTGAGAAACCTCTATGTAATAAAATGCCTTTCGCACCATCTATAAATGTTATTTCAGATTCGCAAGAGCCGGTTGCCATAAAGCCAGGGTCAAAAGTAAAATAACCAATTGAACCTAGTTTTCTTACATCGATTACAGGATGACCTGCAGTCCCTTCCATTACTGGGAATTCAATCTCTTTGTCGCCGATGCTAAGCTTGGCAGTTTCTTCTGACATGAAATACTCTCCTAAAAATTTATTTTGTCCGTGGTTCGGATGAATTACGGATGAACCGAGCAATTTGCTCATTGGGATGGGCAAAGTTCTCTTAAATACTAAGAATATAGATTTATAAGTCAATTTAATCGCATATAGCATACACAAATATTCGACATTAGTACTGTGGATGCATACCTTTACGGATATAATTAATACTAATGTCTCGGTGAGCTAACATTTCATTGATAAATGTACTGTCCATTGTTATATTCTAGCGCGCTGAATTTAAAGGTTATTTTGTAAAAAATATCTCTTACTTTGTTAACATAATTTTTACATCGGCAGTGGGTAATCGACGTACATTACTTTAGTTGTACAAGCTTGTTTACATGTGGTGATTTTAGGTAAAGTCACAAACTGCACGGAAGGGTGATTTTGATAAAAAACAAAATCGGTAAATTGGATATCTCTACTTTTAAGGTTGTCACATTAAAACGCATGAGCAGTTGGTGATTCCACTATCTTTCCCTGTCCAGAGATTGCTGAGTAAAGTTAATAACGTATGGTAAAGACACTAGTCTCTGTAACTCACACCAACAAAGCGTATTCATTCGCTATGGCAATAGTTACCTTGGCTTACATCATTTACGTGATATGTAAAAATTCTTCTCATCGCATTCTTAGCGGTGAGGTTACGAATGCAGTTTCTTCTACGTCTAGCACAAAACGCATCGCGCTAACGAGGTAATTGTGTATTTTGTGCAAGCGAGAATTTGAATGAAGCAAGCAAAGGCGGTAAATAGGCTATACCGTGTTTCCTTGCAGTATTTTTTAAACATGGTCTCGGTAATTGGCATTGCCGTTGGCCTATCAGTTTTTCGGGGTGTTTAAGATGTCATTACCTATTCATGAGTTTGATGCAGTGGTAATCGGCGCTGGTGGCGCTGGGATGCGAGCAGCATTACAAATTTCTCAATCGGGCAAAACTTGCGCCCTTTTATCAAAAGTATTTCCTACCAGATCGCACACAGTATCTGCTCAAGGCGGAATTACGGTCGCGCTTGGTAACAGTCATGAGGACAACTGGCAGTGGCATATGTACGATACGGTGAAAGGATCAGACTATATCGGTGACCAGGAAGCCATTGAATACATGTGCCAAAACGGTCCGGAAGCCATTTATGAAATGGAAAATATGGGGCTGCCTTTTTCACGTTTCGAAAATGGACGCATATATCAACGTCCGTTTGGCGGTCAATCAAAGAATTTCGGTGGCGAGCAAGCAGCTAGAACGGCGGCGGCGGCGGACCGAACTGGCCATGCGTTGTTACATCTGTTGTACCAACAAAATGTCAAAAACAAAACAACAGTATTCAGTGAATGGTACGCGCTTGACCTTGTTAAGAATCAACATGGCCAAGTTGTAGGTTGTACTGCGATAAATATTGAAGACGGCGAAGTCGTTTATTTCAAATCCAGAGCAGTCGTATTAGCAACTGGCGGAGCAGGTCGTATCTATGCTTCTACAACGAATGCCCATATTAACACTGGTGACGGCGTCGGCATGGCACTTAGAGCAGGTGCTCCTGCACAAGACATGGAGATGTGGCAATTCCACCCAACAGGTATAGCGGGTGCTGGAACACTTGTTACCGAGGGTTGTCGAGGGGAAGGTGGATACCTTCTCAACAAAGACGGCGAAAGGTTTATGGAAAGGTACGCGCCGAATGCAAAAGACTTAGCTGGTCGCGATGTCGTTGCACGCTCTATGATGACAGAGATTCGAGAGGGCCGAGGATGTGATGGACCTTGGGGTACGCATATCAAATTGAAACTCGATCATTTGGGTAAAGAAGTTCTAGAATCGCGCTTGCCAGGTATTCTAGAATTATCACGTACCTTTGCTCACGTAGACCCGGTTAAAGAGCCTATCCCAGTTATTCCTACTTGCCACTATATGATGGGCGGTATTCCGACAAATGTGGATGGTCAAGTGATTAAAGTTGACTCACAAGGTAATGAAGAAAATCTAGATGGTTTATTTGCATGCGGTGAAATAGCATGTGTATCTGTGCACGGCGCAAACCGTCTGGGTGGTAATTCTCTACTCGACCTTGTCGTCTTCGGCCGAGCTACAGGGCTGCATCTTGGCAAAGGCATTGATGAGATAGACATAAAATCTGATGCTTCAAGCGATGATATCGATGCAGCAATGGCCAGATTTAACCGCTGGGAAAACAGTGCGGTGGGCAAAGGCGAAGATCCAGTTCAAATTAAGAAAGACATGCAAGAGTGTATGCAGCTTAGTTTCTCAGTCTTTAGAGAAGGTGACGCAATGGCAGAAGGTCTTGGTCAACTTAAAGAAATTAGGGAACGCCTACAACATGCACGCTTGGACGATAAGAGTTCTGACTTCAATACAATGAGGATTGAATGCCTGGAGTTGGACAACCTTATGGAGACAGCGTACTGCACTGCAGTTGCGGCAAACTTCAGAACAGAATCAAGAGGTGCGCATAGCCGTTTCGATTATCCGGACAGAGATGATGAGAACTGGTTGTGCCACTCAATTTATACACCAGAGGACGAAGCAATGCGTAAGAGAGACGTCAACATGGCGCCTAAAACACGCGAAGCATTCCCTCCAAAAGTACGTTCATATTAAGACGAGGTTTAGCGAATGAAATTAGCATTTTCAATATATAGATATAACCCGGATGTGGATGATGCACCACGCATGCAGGATTACTCGCTAGAGGTTGAAGAAGGCCAGGATATGATGGTTCTAGATGCGCTTTTAGCGTTGAAAGAGCAGGACCCGACATTGTCATTTAGACGCTCGTGTAGAGAAGGCGTTTGTGGTTCAGATGGTATGAATATGAACGGCAAAAATGGTTTGGCTTGTATAACACCGCTTTCGGCGCTTGGTTCAGGTCAGATCGTCGTGCGTCCACTGCCAGGTTTGCCTGTCGTCAGGGACCTTGTTGTAGATATGAGCCAATTTTATACACAGTATGAAAAAATTAAGCCATTCCTTATCAACAACAATGACGAAAAGCCTGAAAAGGAGCACTTACAATCTCCAGAAGAACGGGCAAAACTGGACGGTCTTTACGAGTGTATACTTTGCGCATGTTGTTCAACATCTTGCCCGTCTTTTTGGTGGAATCCGGATAAATTTATTGGCCCAGCAGGTTTGCTGCATGCATATCGCTTCTTGATCGACAGCCGTGATACGGCAACGAATGAGAGACTAGGCGAACTCGATGATGCATTCAGCGTGTTTCGTTGTCACGGTATCATGAACTGTGTCAGTGTATGCCCGAAAGGACTCAATCCAACGAAAGCAATTGGCCACATAAAATCGATGTTATTGCAAAAAGCGGTCTAATTTATGGCAATATTATTCAGTTGTTGAAGTATAGGAAAATAGCCATCCAGTGGGATGGCTATTTTTTTACCAATTTTTCGGGTTTTAACCCGACTTATACGTTGTAAATAGCCAAATAATTACGTTAACAAAAAAATCGATAACACTATGGTTGTAGTCGATTTAAAATAAAAATTACTTAGAATACAATAGCGTAATAAAACAGATTCACAGCAATTTCTAGGCAAATTCAAGGCAAATCAAAGATGCAAAATAGCGTGATGAAAGCATGGTGGGAATCCTCTCACATGGCAGGCGGTAACTCAGCCTACGTTGAAGAATTGTACGAAGCTTATCTCGAAAATCCGCTGAATGTTCCGGAAAACTGGCGGGCGACATTCGATGGATTACCGAAAGTTGATGGTGTATCCATCGAGAGTAACCATACCAACATAAGAGATGAATTTAGAAAACTTGCTTCATTAGGACCCACAGCTAGAGTCGGCGGTGGTGCTATCGCTGATAGTGGAGCGCCATCTGATGAAAGACAGGTGAAAGTACTACAGCTTATTAATGCCTATCGATTTAGAGGGCATCAGCACGCAAATCTCGATCCATTAGATCTTTGGAAACAAGAACGAGTAAGAGATCTCGAGTTATCGCATCACAATCTCAGTGAAGCAGACTTTGATACTGTATTTAATTTAGGTTCATACGCGGTAAATGCTGACTCCATGAAGCTGGGTGATTTGTATAAGTCACTTAATCGGACGTATTGCGGCTCGATTGGCGCAGAGTATATGCATATCACAGATACTGACCAAAAGCGTTGGATACAGCAACGATATGAGTCTGTAGAAGCGAAGCCGGTGTTAGATAGAGATGCAAAAGTACGAATACTTCAGGGACTTATCGCCGCTGACGGTATGGAAAAATACTTAGGCGCTAAATTCACAGGTGCAAAACGATTCTCTCTTGAGGGCGGTGACGCTCTAATTCCAATGCTCAAAGAACTCATTAGGGAGGCTGGGTCACAAGGCGCAAAGGAAGTTGTGCTTGGAATGGCGCACCGTGGACGATTGAACGTGCTTGTCAATGTTTTAGGTAAAAATCCTTCTGTCCTATTTGACGAGTTTGCAGGCAAACACGACGCCTCACTAGGTGCAGGTGATGTGAAATATCACGCAGGTTTCTCGTCGGATTTTGCTACCCCTGGTGGCAATGTTCACCTCGCTTTAGCCTTCAACCCGTCTCACCTAGAAATTGTTAACCCGGTCGTCATGGGGTCGGTGAGAGCAAGGCTTACAAGAAGAGATTGTTCCGATGGTTCTGCAGTGCTCCCTATCACTATTCATGGCGATTCTGCGATAGCAGGACAGGGCGTTGTCCAAGAAACGTTTAATATGTCACAAACGAGAGGTTTCTCCGTTGGAGGAACCGTTCGAATAGTTGTCAACAACCAAGTTGGATTTACCACGTCAAAAACCGAAGATACGCGCTCGACGCAATATTGTACAGACATCGCGAAAATGGTGCAGGCACCTATCTTCCATGTCAATGCAGATGATCCAGAGGCCGTTATCTTCGTGACCAAACTAGCACTTGAATACAGAAACAAATTCAAAAAAGACGTTGTTATTGATTTAGTCTGTTACCGCCGCCATGGCCACAATGAAGCCGATGAGCCAAATGCAACACAACCATTAATGTATCAGAAAATCAAAAAACACCCAGTTCCTAGACAGCTCTATGCTGACCAGTTAGTCGCTGAAGGTGTTCTTGATAAGCACGAAAACGATAAACTTGTATCTGAATACAGATCAGCACTTGATCACGGTGCTTGTGTAGTTGAAGAGTGGCGCCCGATGACCGAACATTCAGTCGATTGGGACCCGTTTATTGGGCATGATTGGGATACCGCATACGATAGCAGTTTAAGCGTAGAGCAACTCAAGCAACTCGGTACAGCGATTACAACCGTCCCGGAAGGCTTTAGATTACAGTCTCGCGTAAATAAACTGTACGGCGATCGCAAAGCAATGCTGGCTGGTGACAGGTTGTTAGACTGGGGAATGGCGGAAAACCTCGCTTATGCAACTATGCTCAATGAAGGAACCGACATTCGCATTACAGGCCAAGACTCAGGGAGAGGAACATTTTTCCACAGACATGCCGTTTTGCACAGCCAGGATGACGCATCCACCCATATACCGCTGCAACACATAAAAGATGAACAAGGTAGACTCGAAATTTACGACTCTGTGCTGTCCGAAGAAGCGGTTATGGCGTTTGAATACGGGTTTGCAACGGCTGAACCTACTACACTGACAATTTGGGAAGCACAATTTGGTGATTTTGCCAATGGTGCGCAGGTTGTATTTGACCAGTTTTTATCTTCTGGTGAAGCTAAATGGGGTAGACTTTGTGGATTAGCCGTTTTGCTTCCGCATGGTTATGAGGGGCAGGGGCCAGAGCACAGTTCAGCAAGATTGGAACGATTCTTACAAATGTGTGCCGATCACAACTGGCAAATATGCGTACCTTCAACACCCGCTCAGGTTTACAGCATGTTGCGACGTCAAATGGTACGCGCAATGCGTCGTCCACTAATTGTTATGTCGCCGAAATCCTTACTAAGACATCCGTTAGCTGTAAGTACTTTAGAAGAGTTAGCTGACGGTAAATTCCATAACGTAATCGGCGAGATAGATGAGATCAATGCGAAGAAGGTCAAGCGCGTCGTTATGTGTTCCGGAAAAGTCTATTACGACCTCTTGGAGGAGCGTCGTAAGAGTGAAATCGACAACGTTGCCATTATAAGAATCGAGCAGCTTTATCCGTTCCCTGAACAAGAATTAAAAGAAATTATATCACCATACAGCAAGGTTAAAGATTGGGTTTGGTGCCAAGAAGAGCCACAAAATCAAGGCGCTTGGTATTGTAGTCAACACCATTTCTGGGCCGCTCTACCAAAAGGTGCGAACCTTACATTTGCAGGTCGCACAGCAGCTGCTTCACCAGCTGTAGGTTATGCTGCAGTACACAGTCAACAACAAAAAGCGTTAGTACACGACGCACTTACGATTAAATAGGAAAAATCAATGGCACATGAGATAAAAGTTCCCGTTTTACCCGAGTCAGTTGCGGATGCAACTGTAGCAACTTGGCATGTTAAGGCCGGAGATAAGGTAACACGCGATCAGAATTTAGTTGATATTGAAACTGATAAAGTAGTTCTTGAAGTGGTGTCTCCGGCAGATGGTGTAGTCGCTGAGATAATTGCTGAGGAAGGTGCAACAGTATTAGCAGACGAAGTTATCGCAAAAGTAGATGAAGCTGGTGCATCAGCAACACCGACTGACGCGCCGGCTGCAGCACCTGCTGCAGAAGAGGCTGGTGCAACTGAAACTGTAGATATCAATGTTCCTGTGCTGCCAGAATCAGTTGCGGACGCAACGATTGCAACTTGGCATGTACAAGTTGGTGAAGCGGTTGAGCGCGACCAGAATTTGGTAGATATCGAGACAGATAAGGTTGTGCTAGAAGTGGTAGCGCCAGCGAGCGGTAGTCTCTCTGAAATTATTGCGGAAGAGGGTGCAACTGTTACTGCAGATGAAATTATCGCAAAATTTGCTGCAGGTGCAGCAGCTCCAGCTCCTGCGCCAGCAGCAGAAGCAGCGGACGAATCGCCAGATACTGACGCGTTATCTCCATCAGTGAGAAGACTACTTGCTGAAAAGGACATCGATCCGGCTTCTGTAAAAGGCACCGGGAAGGGCGGTAAAATCACTAAAGAAGACGTTGAAAAACATTTGAAAGCAGCATCTGCACCTGCAGCGGCTCCTGCTGCATCAGAACCTGCTATAAGCATTGGCGGCGATAGAACTGAAAAGCGTGTGCCTATGACCAGGCTGAGAAAAACAATCGCAAATAGACTGTTAGAAGCCAAAAATTCAACCGCAATGTTGACTACTTTCAATGAAGTTAACATGAAGCCAATAATGCAAATGCGTAAGCAATATCAAGACAGTTTTGAAAAGAGACACGGTATTCGTCTTGGCTTTATGTCTTTTTATGTGAAAGCGGTGACTGAAGCACTTAAGCGGTACCCTGAAGTCAATGCCTCTATCGACGGCGATGACATTTGTTACCACAACTACTTCGATATCTCTATTGCGGTATCGACGCCTAGAGGTCTTGTAACTCCAGTTCTTAAGGACACAGATGTATTATCAATGTCCGGCATTGAGAAAGGCATCAAAGACCTAGCCATCAAAGGGCGCGACGGAAAGCTAGCGCTTGCAGATTTGCAAGGTGGTAATTTTACTATCACCAACGGCGGTGTTTTCGGTTCATTAATGTCTACGCCAATTATTAACCCGCCGCAAAGTGCTATTTTAGGTATGCATAAGATTCAAGACAGACCTATGGCGGTAGACGGTAAAATTGAAATTCTACCTATGATGTATTTGGCATTGTCTTATGACCATAGAATCATCGACGGTAAAGAATCAGTTGGGTTCCTAGTTACCGTTAAAGAGATGCTTGAGGACCCAGCTCGATTGCTGCTGGACGTGTGATACTTTTGTCGGATGACGTGTCATACTTTTGTCGGAATTAGCTGAAAAATAAGCTAGTTCCGGTATCATTTTCTAAACGCCGGACTTCTTCTTTGGTCCGGTTGCTCTTAACAAGGATGATGCTCTAAATTTCTTTTCCAATATCAAGAAGTTTTGGGATAGTCCATCACTCAACAAGGTCGGGTTAATCACCATGAATTTGCATGAATATCAGGGCAAACAGCTTTTTCGAGAGTATGGTTTGCCGGTATCTGAAGGATTTGCTGCCGAAAATCCACAAGCTGCGGTTGAAGCAGCTAGTAGTATTGGCGGCACAGAATGGGTAGTAAAATGTCAAGTACACGCTGGTGGTCGCGGTAAAGCGGGCGGCGTGAAATTAGTAAAATCGAAAGAAGAAATTCGTGATTTTGCTGAAAATTGGCTAGGCAAAAATTTGGTGACATATCAAACTGACGAGAATGGACAGCCTGTTAGTCGCATCCTCGTTGAAGGTTTAACTGACATCGACCAAGAGCTGTATTTAGGCGCTGTAGTTGACCGCACGTCTCGTAAAATTGTATTCATGGCATCAACTGAAGGTGGCGTTGAAATTGAAAAGGTTGCAGAAGAGACGCCAGAAAAAATTCTTAAAGCTGAAATTGACCCTCTAGTAGGCGCACAGCCTTATCAAGCTCGAAAGATTGCATTTGCACTTGGACTTAGTGGTGTACAAGTCAAGCAGTTCACTAAGATTTTCCTCGGGCTTGCTAAAATGTTCGAAGACCTTGATGTTGCGCTGATTGAAATTAACCCGTTGGTGATCACTAAGGAAGGCGACTTACACTGCCTTGACGCCAAGGTAGGCGTCGATAGCAACGCGCTTTATCGTCAACCTAAAGTTCGTGGCATGCACGATCCATCGCAAGAAGACGCGAGAGAAGCGCATGCTGCACAGTTTGAACTCAACTATGTGGCCTTGGATGGAAGTGTAGGCTGTATGGTAAACGGTGCTGGCCTTGCTATGGGAACAATGGATATTGTTAACTTGCACGGTGGCAGCCCTGCAAACTTCCTAGATGTTGGTGGTGGCGCGACAAAAGAACGCGTAGCAGAAGCATTTAAAATTATCCTCTCTGACGATAATGTAAAGGCAGTTCTTGTAAACATCTTTGGCGGTATCGTGCGTTGCGATATGATTGCGGAAGGTATTATCGGTGCGGTTAAAGAAGTAGGTGTTGAAGTCCCTGTCGTTGTAAGACTAGAAGGTACTAACGCGGATCTAGGACGAGAAGTACTAGCCAGTTCCGATCTTGATATAATTGCTGCTGAATCTCTTGCGGATGCAGCGCAAAAAGTAGTTGCTGCAGCGGAGGGTAAATAATGTCAGTTTTAATTAATAAAGATACCAAAGTTATTTGCCAAGGTTTCACTGGTGGTCAGGGAACTTTCCATTCAGAACAAGCAATTGCTTATGGCACGCAAATGGTTGGTGGTGTTACGCCAGGAAAAGGTGGTACCACGCATTTAGGTCTACCTGTTTTTAACACTGTGAAAGACGCGGTTGACGCAACGGGTGCGACAGCCACTGTTATTTATGTACCAGCGCCTTTCTGTAAAGATTCAATTGTCGAAGCTGCGGATGCGGGCATTGAACTAATCGTTTGTATAACTGAAGGTATTCCAACATTAGACATGCTATATGTTAAAGAGTATGTCGATGGCAAGGGTATTCGCATGATTGGGCCAAACTGCCCAGGCGTTATAACCCCGGACGAATGTAAAATAGGTATTATGCCTGGTCATATCCATAAGAAAGGCAAAGTCGGCATCGTATCACGCTCCGGTACACTTACATATGAAGCAGTAAAACAAACCACTGATGAAGGTTTCGGCCAATCAACTTGCGTTGGTATTGGCGGAGACCCAATCCCAGGCTCTAACTTCATTGATGTGCTTACTTTGTTCCAAGAAGATCCAGAAACAGAAGCCATTGTAATGATTGGTGAGATTGGAGGAACTGCTGAAGAAGAAGCAGCTGCATTTATCAAAGAAAATGTGACAAAGCCAGTGGTGTCTTATATCGCAGGCGTAACGGCTCCTCCAGGAAAGAGAATGGGCCACGCCGGCGCAATTATCTCTGGTGGTAAAGGTACTGCAGATGACAAGTTCAAAGCACTAGAAGAAGCAGGTGTTAAAACTGTGCGTTCGCTTGCTGAGATAGGTAAAGGCTTAAGAGAAATCACAGGCTGGTAAATACCATCCCTAAATTATTACTATCGAAAAGCTAGCTTCACCGCTAGCTTTTTTTTGTTCCAAATTCTTATATTTGAAAAATCAAACAAGGTTACAAAAAGTATACTGGTTGAAAGTGGTGCATTAATTAATACAATGATCAATACAACAATAAATCCTTCAGTTTTCACAATTAAGTAGACGAAAAATATGAGTAATGTACTAATTATTAATGCACATCATGCCTATCCCTTCGCTAAAGGTGACCTCAATAAAACGCTTGCAAGCACTGCTCAGGACATCTTGACTTCTAAAGGTCACGACATAAAGCGTGTTCATACTGACGAGGAATGGAATGTAGAAGAAGCTTTAGAGCAACACCAGTGGGCAGATATTATCATTTTGCAATCTCCTGTTAACTGGATGATGCTGCCGTGGACGTTTAAAAAATACATGGATGAAGTCTACACAGCAGGAATGGGAGGGGCCTTGTGTGATGGAGATGGTAGGACTGCACAAGCGCCGAAATCAAAATATGGAACCGGGGGGACACTCAAAGGCAAAAAATACATGATTTCACTCACGTTTAATGCACCCGAGGAAGCATTTAACGATCCAAAAGAATATCTATTTCAAGGCAAGAGTGTTGACGATCTTATGTTTCCAATGCACATGAACTTTAGGTTCTTTGCGATGGAAGCAATGCCCACGTTTGCATGCTATGACGTGATGAAAAACGCAAATGTTGAACAGGATTTAGTGAGATTTAAAGCACATCTAGAAAGACATTTTTAGTTTACCAATACTTTCTACCATTGGCTTTTATCAAGCTGCTATCGTTTTTAATTGCCATCGTATTAAATTTAATCAAGAGACAACCATGACAACACAAAAAGATATTCACCTCTACACGGCTTCAACAATGAACGGCTGGAAGCCAGTTATATTCTTGGAAGAAGCAGAAATAGCGTATGACTTAACGCATATTGATTTTGCTAAAAAAGAACAAAAAGCACCGGATTATGTAAAGCTCAATCCCAACGGCAGGATCCCAACGATCGTTGACCGCTCAAATGATGATTTTGTTGTTTTTGAATCAGGCGCGATTCTTTGGTATTTGGCAGAGAAATACGGAAAATTTTTACCTAACAATGCGAATGAAAAATCACGCACTTTGCAGTGGTTAATGTTTCAAATGGGCGGGGTAGGCCCGATCATGGGACAAGCTATGTATTTTCAGCGCATTGCTGCGAAGCAGGGCGAAGAGCACCCTTTTGCGATTAAGCGTTTTGTCGATGAGAGCAGGCGTTTATTTGAAGTGTTAAACACACATTTAGAGGGCAGAAAGTATTTGGTGAGTAACGAATATACCATTGCTGATATCGCCACCTATCCATGGGCGAGAGCGTATTATTGGGCCAATGTACCCGTTGATGGCTTACCTAATTTGCAAGCCTGGTTTGATAGAATTGACGATAGAGCGTTGACACAGAAGGCCCTAGAAATCCCTAGACCATTTTGGGCATTTTTCGGCAAGGGCGATATTGAAGCGTTGGAGCGTGAAAACGCAGATAGATTTAAAAGCGATGTGAAGAAAGACTAACCTTCGAACAACAATTAAGAAAAGGTGTTATATTTGGAATGTATGAGGTAATCATTGACGCAATTGAGGCAGGCCTCATTATTGGGCTAGTGAAAAACGAACAGGACGATAATTCTAAATGGCATTAGAAGAACACCCAATGTGGCGAAAGCCAAAGCATCATCTTGATCTAGAAGAAGAGCACAATCATGTACACTGGGTCGAGTTATTTTATGATTTGATTCATGTTGTCATTATATTTTTGCTAGGGAACTACCTTAGTGATCATATGACGGTTACCGGTTTTCTAACCTTTGCGGGTCTTTTCATTGCCATATGGTTTGCTTGGGCCGATTCAAGTGTCTTTAATTCTCTTTTTGTTAGTACCGATATAAAACATCGCTTGATAATGGCTACCCAAATCGTTACTGCGATGGTGATGGCTGCATCGATCCCCAAAATACACGCTGATGGTTGGATTTTCTTTGCACTTGCTTATTCGGTGAATCGTTTGATCACGGGATACTTATATTTTCGAACTAGAAAGCTTGGGGAAAATGAAAAAGCATTGGCATCGAGGGTCAGCAGAAACTTTTTTATTTTATCTGCTGTGTTTGCAGTGAGTGCATTTATCCCGACACCTTTTGGATATGTGGTGTTTGGATTAGGCATTTTATCCATCCAATTGCTCTACATGCTGCCAAAAGTTGGCGTACTTGATAATAAAAGGTTTTTGCCTCGATTTGGCCATATGTCCGAGCGATTTGCATTGTTGTTGCTCATAGTCGTCGGTGAGGGCTTTTTTAAACTTGTTGTTACCCTTACTGAAAAGGGCATTTATAAAGTCGATCCCAGCGTCATCGTGAACTTTGTATTTGGCGGGTTTTCAGTATTTGTTTTATGCTGGATTTATTTTGACTTTGTCGGGAACGGCAAACCAAAAAACACACAAAAATCGACATTGGTAAACTGGTGGTTAGCCCATCTCTTTTTAATGCTAGCGGCGGTAATGATAGGGGTCGCACTAGCTGGCGAAGTCAAAGTTGGCTTTTGGGATCCATATCCGCTTGGTTATGGCGTTATTGGTTGCCTCGGACTGATGTTGTATCTGTCTTGTTTATTGTGGATACAATTCAACATAGAACAGCGTGTGGCACACAGGTTTGCCACGGCTAAAATTCGATGCGTTGGGCTTGCGCTTGCATTATTAACATTAATTGTAGTGCCCTATGTACCCGCCATAGTCGGCAATTTATTGTGGGGCTCAGCGTTATTCTCGCAAATTGCAATACCATTGACTCGCGCTTACATGACACTTTCTAAGGAAGAGGCTGAAGCAAGCCCATAAATAATGAGCACTGCGAGAAACAAATTTTACAGTTTATTAGAAGGTGGCTTTGAAGGCGCTATCGCAAGTAAAGTATGCAGTGGCTTTATAATTTTGCTGATTGTGTTAAATGTTGCTGCGGTTATTGTCGAGTCACATGCGCCCATCGGTGATAAGTATGCCCAACAGTTTTTTCTTTTTAATGTTGTCTCAGTGGTTATCTTTACTGTCGAATACGTCGCCAGAGTCTGGGTATCGGTTGAAGCCAAAACGAATACATCGAAATCAAATGTCAAAGCGCGCTTGCAGTATATTTTTAGTCCGGTAGCGTTGATTGACTTCATTGCTATTGCGCCCTTTTATTTATCTTTCTTTTTTGCGATCGATCTGCGTTACCTTCGAATGCTAAGAATGCTGCGTTTGCTCAAGTTAACGCATTATTTTACTGGTTTGCGGCTATTTGCTGATGTGTTGCGTTCGGAAATATCCAGTATTGGCGCAGCCATTTTTATCATGTTGGTGCTAGTCTTATTATCAGCAAGTTTAATGTATTCCATTGAAAATTCAGCTCAACCTGAGGCTTTTCAGAGTATACCAAGCGCAATATGGTGGTCTGTGGTAACAATGACGACCGTTGGCTACGGCGATGTAACGCCGGTAACCGCTCTGGGTAAATTCATCGCAATGTTTATCATGCTGTTAGGTGTCGGCGTTGTTGCTTTGCCTGCAGCAATGTTAGCGGCAAAATTCGGTGACGAGTTACGGTCACGTAAAAGGCAACTGGAACGGCAGGTTGAAGACGCGCTCGAAGACGGAATTTTAACACCTCAAGAAAGCAAATCATTGGCAGCATTGGCAGAAAAGCTCGATTTACCGGAAGACACGCTAAATCAACTAATAAAATCCAATCGTCTATGCAGTATCAGCGTTTCGCACTGCCCACACTGTGGAAAGGCGCTCAAAGAAGATAAAAGTATTTAAAGTGTCTATTTCGCGTCATACGATCATTATTTTCTGTTTGTAAGGCAAATTACTGCGCATTAATGTTGCTTATTCCGTAGAATATACAAAATTATAACAAAAAAGAAACAAGCTCGTATTTTTTCATGCCAAAGATCCTTGGAATTTCTGCGTTTTATCATGACAGTGCGGCGGCCATTATGGATAATGGCTCAGTGTTATTTGCTGCACAAGAAGAAAGATATACGCGTAAGAAACACGACCCAGAATTTCCATTAAATGCGATAAGAAATGCGCTGATGTATGCAGATGCAAGCATTGAGCAATTGGATGCTGTGGTGTTTTACGATAAGCCGTTGCTAAAATTTGAACGGTTACTCGAAACGTATTTAGCACATGTTCCCAAGGGTTTTTTGTCATTTGCCAGATCAATGCCTATCTGGTTAAAACAAAAATTATATTTAAAATCATTGATTCGCAGAGAGTTGAGAAACCTGCTAATTGAATACTATGTGGCCAGCCACGGGCTTACAAAAGATGATGCTAAAAAGAAAGCCAAACAAGTAAAACTACCCCCCTTACTTTTTACCGAACACCATCAATCACATGCAGCTGCAGCGTATTACCCAAGTCCTTTCGAGGATGCTGCGGTCATTTGCTTAGATGGCGTTGGCGAATGGACAAGCACCAGTATATGGCATGCAAGGTCTAACGAATTGAAAGAGCTTGCCACCATTTCATTTCCTCATTCATTAGGGCTTTTGTATTCCGCCTTTACTTTCTACTGTGGGTTTAAGGTCAACTCGGGAGAATATAAGTTAATGGGGTTAGCGCCCTATGGAGAACCTGTTTATCAAGATGTGATTGAAAAGCATATCATCAGTATCGCTGATGACGGCAGTTTTCGTTTACATATGGATTACTTCGATTATGCAGTTGGTCACAGAATGATAAACAAGAAGTTTGAAGCGCTTTTTGGGGGAAAAGCACTGCCATTTGATCAGGAAGTGACGCAAAAACAAATGGACATCGCTCGTTCGATTCAAGCAGTTACCGAAAAAATTATCGTAAGAATGGCTAAACACGCAAAGTCACTAACCAACTGCCCAAATCTCTGCTTGGCTGGCGGCGTTGCGCTCAATTGCGTCGCAAATGGAAAGTTATCCGAATTGGGAATATTTGAAAATATTTGGATCCAACCTGCAGCAGGGGATGCCGGCAGTGCCATTGGCGCTGCGTTAGAGGCGTACTACGGATACTTTGAGGAAGACAGAAACGTCAACAATGACAACATTGACAGTATGCAGGGCGCTTATCTTGGCAATGGTTACACCAGTGATGAGTGCAAAAAAGTGTGCAATGAACAGGGTCTAAAATTTCATAATCTTGATGAACCACAGCTCTACTCCACAGTAGTCGACCTCATATTGCAAGACAAGGTAATTGGCTGGTTTCAGGGGCGCATGGAATTTGGGCCAAGAGCGCTGGGAAATCGTTCCATCATCGGCGACCCGCGCTCGCCAGAGATGCAAACGAAAATGAACGTCGCGATTAAGCAACGTGAATCCTTTCGACCCTTCGCCCCCGCGGTACTAGAAGAAGATCAATCTCAGTGGTTTACGGTAAAACATAATAGTCCATACATGTTGCTTGTGGGAGATTTGTTGGATAAGCATCGTCTGGACGTGAACAACGAAAAGACAGGTTTGGACAAGTTAAAGCAGCAACGCAGCATAGTTCCGGCGATTACACACGTTGATTACAGTGCTAGGGTGCAAAGCGTCAGCAAATCATCAAACCCGAGATTCCATGCACTGATCAGTGAATTTAAACAAAAGACAGGCGTTGGCATGGTGATAAATACGTCTTTTAATGTGCGCGGCGAACCGCCTGTTTGCACACCCTATGATGCTATACGATGTTTTCTTGCGACCGAAATGGACGTGTTAGTCCTAGAAAACACTGTATTGTATAAACATGAAATGCCAGCCGAAGCAATTGAAAAA
This sequence comes from Glaciecola sp. UBA2563, assembly GCA_002340325.1. Classification (GTDB taxonomy): domain Bacteria; phylum Pseudomonadota; class Gammaproteobacteria; order Enterobacterales; family Alteromonadaceae; genus Glaciecola. Next base: position 29,127 of record DDLV01000105.1, read on the forward strand.
GCCAAACGCGTCATTTTTGAGAAAGATTAAAGAAATTCATGCGAAATAGAGTTTTAAATATGTGTGACGTGAGCGTTTGTGATCGTTAGTAGGCCATAATAAAGTGTCAAAAAACAAGGATGTTTTTTGCCAAGCGTCACATGGACGTGCTTGAGCGTCTTTATTATGGCCTACTAACGATTGCATAGAGCGATGGCACACTTATTTAACACTCCAAATCTCTCTTTAGATAAAGTGTTGAACTAATGGGAACTATAGATGAAGTCGTTATTACACTATTTTAAAACCGAAGTGCTGCTGCCTACAAAGGATAAAGACGATATCGATGAACTAAAGACGTTTGGATTAACGTTTGCCATTGCCATCCCGGTGATTTTTTCATTGATACTTCCTTGGATTTTTTCAAATCAATCTCCGATGTGGCCGATGTATGTGTCACTTGTGTTAGTTTTCAGTTATTTTTTTCTTCCTAAGTGGCTATATTATCCTTATCGAGCTTGGATGTTTATTGGATCTATTCTTGCCTGGCTAAATACGAAACTTATTTTGGCATTGGCTTACTTTGTGATGATGGTACCGCTTGGGCTTGTTTTGAGACTTTTGGGCAAGCTGGATTACAAAAAGAAACCTGAGGGACCTAGTTTTTGGCAAACACCGAATGAGCGTTCAACATCACGTAAAGCAAGGTTAAAGGAACCTTTTTAATGGTAGAGTTTTTACAAGATCTGTGGGCTTTTTTGCGAGAAAGAAAAAAGCTTTGGTTGTTACCCATTGTTGTTATTTTGGCGCTCTTGGGCGCGGTAGTTGTTGCGACTCAACAATCATCACTCGCTACGTTCATCTACACACTATTCTAACCAGCGTGATCAACTTTAGTTATTGATATGTAGGTCTGTTGCTTCTCAAGGCGTTATTGCTGTGGACATGTCTCAATAAATGAAGGGCTATTGAAAACGTATGCAACTAGTTTAACATTTTATTAACCGTTATCCTTTATGATTAAGAAATTAGGATTGGTCATAAAGGTACGGTAAACGTGGAAAAACGTGTTAACAAGTCGCTCAGTGTTATGTGTTCACTGGTTTTCATCGGCATTTTACTAAATGGTTGTGCAAAACCTGAGGAAGCGTCAGTTGAAACCGCAGCCAAAGAAGAAATGGAACTAGATACATCAGAGTCTATCGCCAACCACCATGCGCTAGGCGAGGGAAAGCCGGTTATTTACCAAGTGTTTACTCGCCTTTTTGGTAACACCAATACAACCAATAAAGCATGGGGAACCATTGATGAGAACGGTGTTGGTAAGTTCTCTGATTTTACAGATGAAGCATTGCTTGGTATTAAAGAGTTGGGAACTTCCTATATCTGGTATACCGGTATACCTCATCATGCCGTAATCAAAGACTACACCGATTATGGCATTAGTCTGGATGACCCTGATGTTGTGAAAGGTCGCGCCGGATCTCCGTATGCAGTAAAAGACTACTACAATGTAAACCCTGATCTTGCTGATGATCCGTCTCAGCGTTTAGCGGAATTTGAAGCCTTAATCGAACGCACACATCGCCATGATATGAAAGTGCTTATCGACATTGTGCCAAATCACGTTGCTCGAAACTACGAATCACTAAGTGCGCCAGAAGGTGTTGAAGACTTTGGGGTAAATGATGATGTGACGGTGGAATATGCGCGTGATAATAATTTCTATTACATTGTCGGCGAAGCATTTGAAGTACCCACATCTGAAGGCTACGCGCCTCTAGGAGGCGAGCAGCATCCGATGGCAGATGGCAAGTTTGAAGAGATGCCTGCTAAGTGGACAGGTAATGGTGCGCGTGAAGCCAAACCCGACATCAATGACTGGTATGAGACTGTTAAAGTTAACTATGGTGTTCGTCCAGATGGTTCATATGATTTTCCCGTTTTACCAAGAGACTATCGCGAAAAATCGTGGCAAGCGCATGCAGATTTTTGGAAAGACAAAGATTTACCGGATTCTTGGTACAAATTTGAAAACATCGTGCACTATTGGCTTGATAAAGGCGTCGATGGCTTTCGTTTTGATATGGCCGAGATGGTGCCGGTGGAATTCTGGTCGTTTTTAAATTCATCAATCAAACAAAAAAACCAAGAAGCCTTATTGCTTGCGGAAGTTTATAACCCAACCCTGTATCGGGACTATATTCAGCTTGGATTAATGGATTATCTGTATGACAAAGTAGGCTTTTATGATGATTTAAAAGCGGTTATGCAAGGGCACGGCGACGCCATAAAGCTAGAAATTAATCAAAACGAATTAGCAGATGTTGAACAACATATGCTGCATTTTCTTGAAAACCATGACGAACAGCGTATCGCAAGCCTTGACTTTGCGGGAGATGCGCAAAAGGGTATACCCGCGTTAGCAGTTTCTGCGTTAATCAGCCGTTCACCCACAATGTTGTATTTTGGGCAAGATGTTGGGGAAGACGGTAGTGAAGAATTAGGCTTTGGTGACCCCACACGCACAACTATTTTTGACTACGCTGGCGTGCCTGCGCATCAGCGCTGGATGAATGATGGAAAATTCGATGGCGGTCAGCTAAGCGAAACCGAAAAAGCTCTGCGTAGTGCGCATATCGATATCATGAATATTTCGGCGCACAATCCGCTGATGCTCGCAGACTATGTTAGTTTGCATGGCTACAATGCAGACGCAACTGATGGTTATGGCAATCTTCAGTTTTCTTTTGCTAGATACAACAACGAAAAGGCTATGATAGTTGTGGCTAATTTTGCTCAAGAAGACGTGAAGTTTGATTTCAAAGTGCCGGTGGACCTTATTGTGCAATGGCGTCTACAGGCAAAGGATTATGAATTAATTGATTTGTTAAATGATGCCGTGCTTCAAATGACGGTAGCAAATGACAAAATGGTCGCTACAATCCCGATGCAGCTTTCGGCAAACGGCGTACACGTGATTGAGTTTAGCTTGCCCTAAATAGATTTGCTTTGAGAAGAAGACATAAATACATGCAAGCATTAAAAATAATAATCCTGTGGGGAGTGTTTTTCGCCTTCCCATTAAGCGCCATTGCCTCTAATGTGCTGTCTATTGAAGCAGAAGGACAGAACTTAACGGTTGTACTTGATGATGGCGAAGTGTCTATCCGTGCGCTCAACCGCGGTGCCGTTGAAGTGCATTTCCAACCTAATGGCATACGTCAACTTCCTTCCTTTGCTATTGACGAATCTTCAATTGAGCAAGTCGCAGTGACTTATTCATCATCACAAGACTTCTCTCTTTTTGCATTACCTGAGTTTGCAGTCAAGATCCACAAATCGCCTTACAGATTGGCCTTTTTGCGCGATGGAAAAGTAATTTCCGAAGAAGAAGTAGGTGGATTTGCTACCGAAACAATGCGTGGTTTTCGCTTTACGCTAAGCGATGAAGAACAACTCTATGGCGGTGGGCAACGCGTCCTAGGTATGGACAGAAGAGGCCATCGAATGCCATTGTATAATCGCGCGCACTATGGATACACCACTGAATCAAACCAGATGTATTACGGATTGCCCGCTGTGATGTCCACTAAGCACTATGCTATTGGCTTTGACAATAGTGCGACAGGGCATTTGGATATTGGCTATACACAGAATGATATTCTGCAATTTGAAGCGGTCGCGGGGCGCACAGGATATGTTTTTGCGGCAGGTAATGATTTATCTGAAACTGTTAGTTATTTTGTCTCCGCCACGGGGAAACAACCGCTACCACCGCGGTGGTCGTTGGGCAATTATGCATCGCGATTTGGTTATCGCAGTCAGGCAGAAGTCCTCGATGTAGCAAATCAGTTTATTGATAAAGCGTTCCCATTAGACGCGATCGTGTTGGATTTGTACTGGTTTGGACCCGATATCAAAGGGCATATGGGTAACTTAAACTGGGATAAAGAAAACTGGCCAGACCCCGTCGGTATGATTGAGGCGTTGCTAGATAAAGGGATACGGACGATATTAATCACCGAGCCATTTATACTAACATCATCAACGCAGTGGGACTCAGCAGTTAATGCTAATGCACTCGCCAATAACCTTGCAGGCGTGCCAAAAACATTTGATTTTTACTTTGGTAATACGGGGCTTGTCGATGTGTTTGACGAAGGCGCACAAGAGTGGTTTTGGCAATATTATGAAACTCTTGCAAATCAAGGCGTAAGTGGTTGGTGGGGCGATTTGGGTGAGCCCGAAGTCCATCCTTATGACAGTATTCACAATTTGGACGGTATGCTGGTCACTGCAGAAGAAATTCACAATGCCTATGGCCACCAATGGGCAAAAATGGTGTATGAGCGCCAACAGTTACTACGTCCAGAAGAACGGCCGTTTGTGATGATGCGAGCTGGGTTTTTGGGTTCTCAGCGATACGGAATGATACCCTGGACAGGCGATGTTGATAGGTCTTGGGGCGGTCTTAAACCGCAAGTTGAATTGGCCTTGCAGATGGGGTTGTTTGGTTTGGCCTACACGCATTCTGATTTAGGTGGATTCGCTGGCGGTGAAACGTTTGACGCTGAGCTATATACGCGCTGGATGCAATACGGTGTTTTCCAACCCGTTTATCGTCCACATGCGCAGGACCACATAGCACCTGAACCCATTTTTCATGATAAGAAAACACAAGATATCGTCAGAAATTATATCAATTTGCGTTATCAGTTAACGCCATATAACTATTCGCTATCAATCGAAAACAGCAAAACGGGTTTACCCATGATGCGCCCGTTGACAATGCACTATCCCAACGAAGATATGAATCGCACAGATGCATACTTGTGGGGAGAGCAGTTTTTGATTGCACCCATTGTGAATCAAGGCCAAACGTCGCAAGATATTGCACTGCCAGAAGGTGTATGGTTTGACTATTTTGACAATAAGAAATATCAAGGTAGTCAAACAATTTCAGTGGATGCCCCACTTGAAAAATTGCCAGTGATGGTGCGGGCCGGTGCCTTCGTACCTTCTGTACCCACCTACAAAAATGAATTTGAATACAAAAAGGACACGCTGTATGTAGACTACTATGCGGATAATACAGGTTCTCACAGCAATTATGTAATGTTCGATGATAATGGCAAAGATCCAAATAGCCTCCGCAATAACGAGTATCAAACGTTAACGTTTAGCGCTGAAAATAAAGATACTTTAAAAATATTGGCAAACGTGACAGGTAGTTATCACAACGCACCTAAAGTTCGCAGAGTAATCTATAGAATTCACGGTATCTCCGAGCGTCCTTCGAGCGTATCTGTAGATGGAACTAGAGTTCCTTTCATTCTAGATGAAAGCGAGCTAGTAGAGCGCGATTTAGCATTTTGGTCCGGCGATACGCTGCATGTATCGGGTAGACTTCGTTCTATCTTGGACGTTTCAGTCCGTTGGATTGATTAAGAAGCACGCTAATGAAAGATACCTGAGTTATCAGATAAATACCAAACAAGGTAAATGGCCGACGCATAATCACGGAATGTAATTTGCGAGTCAGTTGGTATGAAAATTTGGTATAAAAACATCGTTGTATCCTTGCTAATTACAACAAGCTTCATTTGCTCAGCTACCATAATCGATTTTACAGATGAAGCTGTATGGCGCTATGTTGATGGCAATGAAACTTACAGTGCGAACTACAACGGTATCGACGTAACCCTAGGCACCGTTGGGAGTGGAAATCTGACTTTCAATGGATATGAGGGTACCGGAATATTGCCCCTGACTAATGGCGGTTTTCTGCAGGGAGATGGTGATGGTATTGGTATCAGTTCAATTGGTGTCAGTTCCATTGGTAATTATGACGAAATAAATTCGCGCGACGGTGTTTCTGAAACACTTACCGTCGATTTCATGCAGCCTTTCATTATTGAAGAGATTTTTGTGCTTGACCTTTTCAGCAATGAAGTAGCAGTCTACAGCACTGAAAGCTCTAGTAACTACAGCGCAAATAACGATAACAGCAACGCATCGTCATCTCGATGGGGTTTCCATGAAATCATCACCTTTGATACCCAAGGCACCTATCAATTGAGTTTCACCGCTGCGGCAACCAGGTTTGGTGACGATGGTGATAGTGACTATGCATTGGCAGGAATGAGAATCGCTGAGGTGTCTGAGCCCTCATTAATAGCTCTGGTCATAGTATCTGTACTGATTTTGTTCGCGAAAAAAGGTCAGAGGTATGACACGATGAGTGAGCGGCTCAACTAATTGTATTTGTTAGATAATTCGTTTAACAATTTTGCTGTCGATGAAATGGTTTCTTCGTCCGTAACAGGATTGTATGTCGCTTCGAGATTACTCAATAAGTCGTCGCAAATTTTCACATTTGCGATGTAGGGGAGCTTATTTTCATTTGAGACTTCTTTAGGTGGTACTGCCTCTTGGTAGCGGGAACACATTTTTCCTTTTTCATCAATGATACCAATCACCGTAAATTCGTCGGTTCCTCTTTTTCTCCTTATTACTCTTATTTTCATGCTGTTTTTTTTGTTTGGGTCGTAGGTTGTATCGAACACTTCAAATGCTTCTTTCTCCGTGTTAGGGGCGATCCCAGCGACTAAATCACGGAACTTTTTCGTAGGTCCGCAATTAGAATTTAGTTTACATTCTGGGTCTGAAGATGCTGCATTCGGATAGGATGATTTGAGATAACTATAAAAAAGATACATCGTTGTTATTTCTGCCAAGTCTGCCTGAAAGGTTGGTTGCTCCATGCGAGCGTCAAGCCGCCATCCCGGAAATAAAGACACTTCACCCGGCGTTCGTTCGTAGTCTTTGGTTATTGTAAATGTTAATGCAATTAGGGCTAAGGCAATGATCGTTAAAACCCGCAGTCTAGCTTTTTTGCCCGATAAGCTGTGATGATAGGACATGGCACTGACCGGCGATAAAACAAAAAGTACCGCCTGAATGACGAAGTATATATGGAGGATTATGATAAAAATCGCATCGCCGAAGCTAAGATGGGGTGCGTAGTCTGAACCAAACGAAAAAAAGGCGTCTAGCACGATGGCTATCGTCATCAATCCGGCAATTTTCCAATAAGGTGCGTATTCGGTCCTTGCTCTGGTCAGCATACCAATGATCGAGCCACCGAGATTGGGTTCGTTTTCCCAATAGAATTTGCGCATTTCTATTGTTCTATCTAAAACATCTTCAATTACGGGTATGTTGGTAAGTGCAGGGTAGCGCTCAACGATTTTATCCAGCGATGTAAATAGCCCCGAGGCAACAAGAATGAATACAAGAAACAGCACGAATTCGTCACTTTCGAACAACACCATGGCCATGGTAAACAGAATGCATCCCGCAAAAAACTGGATGATTCGTAAGGGTGCCGCTAGTTTCTTCAGAAGTGTTGGTTTTTCTTTTGCCCACGGTGCAATGTCATCTTCAGATTTCGTGAATCGCTCTGGAAATTCGATGAACTCCTCGGTGATATGTGCATTAACAGTTTTAACAAATCGTGGGAGTAAAAATGCATCAACAATTATTCCGACAAATAAAACAGCGATAGCTTCTAATTCATATCCGCCAAACCCAATCAAGATAAACCACAACACGAAAAAGTAGAGAGCAAACGATATCCACTTTCTCAGGTATAAACGATGGAAACCAAAGAATCCTGTCAAGGCGAGAAGTAAATATGCCACTTTTAAAGATTTTAACGGAGGTTCATGCAAAGGGAAAGACGGAGGCATTTTGTCTCGCATAACATATCCATTGTTGTTATGTCACTATTTGTAATAGGTAGCATAGCACAGACAAATAGATTTCAGCGTAGCCTAATATAGTCGCTTACACTTCAATTTCAGCTATCTTGAGTTCGTTTATTCGGTCCTATTTATTCACATTAGGCCAAGATTTGTTTCGGCCATTTTCTTTTGCTTGATAAAGTGCTTTATCCGCCATGTTGATCGAATGTTCAACATTGCCGTTTAATTCGACTTCATCAATACCAATACTTATGGTGACCTTGACGGTATGTTCTTGATAAATAAAATTGTGTGAACTTATTATTTTTCTTAACTTTTCAGAAATCAAAAAAGCATCATATAACGTTGTTTCTGGTAGCAAAAACAAAAACTCTTCGCCGCCCCATCTTGCCAACTTATCTTGCTTTCTTATACTATTTTTTAGCAAATTTGAAATTTCTATCAAAATAAAATCACCAACATCATGACCATATTGGTCATTTATCGCTTTGAAATGATCAATATCGCATAACAAAAAACTCATTGGCTTTTGTGTTCTAGTAAATCGGTGATACTCGTGAACAATAAATTGTCGCATGCCTCTACGATTGGGTAATTTTGTTAATGAATCTCGCATTGCCTGTGTTTCATATTTATCACTTAATGTTTGAATGCGTTCAATCGATTGTTGTCTGACATGTTCATAAAAGCCGAACAAAACGGTTACGGTTAAAAAAGAAACAAATAAGCGCGATTTAAGCGTAGGGTCGTAATAAGTGGATAGTAAAAAATCATATGGTAAAAAGAACATACAAAATACGATCGTTATAAAACTCATCAACAACAAACGAGCAACCCTGCCTTTGCTAAAATAAAAAATAATGGGTGGAACGGTATACATCCAAAGCGGCCCAGTATTTTGGTTGCCTCCTGTATAAATCAAAATCAACACTAAAACGATACAAGAGTGCAGAATGATGGCTTCTGGAATTTTGTTTTGTTTATCTTTAACAAAATAACTTGTACAAAAAAGCAAACTGCCTAGAAACATCGGAATTAAAACAGGAATATCGCCATGTGCATATGCGATAAATGATGAAACAAAAGTGATTAAAAAACCGATTAAGGAAAATGCATTTGTCACCATTATCCGCTGACCCAAATCGGTTTGGGTATTTTCAGTTATCCCGAATGTTATTATTTTTTTTAAAAAACCTATCAGATTAAGTTTCATCTGTAATTTTTAACACCAAAACAATCGCATCGTTATTGCTCAACGAGATAGAATTGAAAATGAGTTGATGCTTTATTGTCGGTCTTTTCAGCCCTAGTTTGGTATTACATTAAATAACCCATTATCCAACAATATAGTCAGTCTTAAAAAGTTGTTGAGCAAGCTCACAGTTGATGACTATTATTGGCCATGGACTTTTAATTCTGCATCAAGAATAAGGATAATAAGGGCGAAGTTCGTCGAGGCTAGAAGTTATGATTCTTTACCAATACGCTGGCTATAAGAATCTACACGTGTATTTCAAAACGGTATGTTTACTACTGCAATAGTTAGAATTTTTAGAAATCATTTATGGTAAGCGGTTTAACAAAAATTAGCCCCATAAAAAGGGGCTATAACAGATATTCTAAGAGGGATTTTGTTTTTACGAAAATAAACTTTCTTTACCCAAGTCAGTTACCAACAAATACGCTAATACAGCCCGATATTTTCGCGGGTTTGATTTGCCAATGATTTCAATTACTCGATCGTAAGCTGCATCGACCTCAGCTTCATCAGAAATGCCAAGTTTCTTCATGACAAAATTTTCTTTTAGTGTTTTGACTTCTGCTTTATCAGATGCCGCAACAATTTCGCCATCCGCATTATAGATAGATGGTCCCATCGCTTTTGTCACAGCTCTTAACAAGTCTTGGTCAGCAGTTACACCACATTTTTCCGACAATGATTTGGTATATAAAGCGACTTTATCGTCTAACTTACTCATAGGTAGGTCCTTTTTGTACACGTTTTATAATTTTACAATACATATTTTTAACATATGTGCTCTGAATAATATGTTGAAACTCAAAATTTGGCAAACACCATTGTTTGAAGGGATCGTTATTCTTGGTGTTTTAGCTATTGCGGCTGCGCAAGATCTTTCCCAAAGGCTATACCTATAACCAGAAGTGCGGTGTGTATTACATCAACAGAGAAAATGGAAACCCAGCAGAGATTGTCGCGGAGATTGATGAGTGTTAACACAGCTCCACGAACTTTAACGATTTGTCAGGAGTATTTCCTAAAATTATTAAAGCGTAACAAACTTCGATTGGCATTCAACTTGCTCTTTCGTACAACAAGACAACAAACAACCAACTTTTTGACAATGAGAAGCACAGTTTATTTAAGCAAGGCCAATGTCCCATTCTCCAAGCAAGATCTCGATACACTCGTGGCTATATCTGAACGCAGAAACAAGCTGATTGATATCACGGGGTATCTATGTTTTTTCAACAATCGTTTTTTCCAGTACATCGAAGGTCAAGAAGATGACGTTGAAATGCTGATGGAAAAAATACGCGCTGATACTCGTCACCGCATCCTCTATGAATCTGATATAGAAGAAATTGATCGAAGGGCTTTTACCAGCTGGTCTATGAAACAATTGAAAACTAAAGAGTTATCGATCGTCGGTCTAGAGGCTTGCATAGAACAGAGCATGCATTACATCAATAAAAACTATTACGACAAGCTGCGCTGTGATATGTATTTGTGGCAGCAAGTTAGAAAGGCGTCATTGATAAAAGATGTCAAAAAAATGGTCCGCTATTCGGCTGTTTAGGGGTTACATAGAGACGCGTACGTCAACCAATCAAAAAATCAGGCTTTCTTTATGCGTCTTGAACTTGGCAGTGAAGTTGCCAATAAAGCGCTGCATCTGAGTAAACTGCGTCGGTGTTTTATACACCTTCTCAGTCGCTTGATAAGCGCCATAACCAGAGAGCAAGCAGTACCATGAAACAGCAGGGTGATGCGACAGCATATTACTTTCTTGCAACACGGGCGTTATGTCTTTCCCTTTATGCCATGTGTCCAAGAGATATCGCAAGCGATCCGAGATATTCTGATTTTGTGAATTTGCTAACCAGTATTCGCTGTCCGCTCTAGTATTCATCTTGTAATGCGCCACAATGTAGTCGCGTATCCCATTGTAGCGTTCTGTAACGTGATTGTTGTATTTTTGGACATCGTCTGGTGAAAACTTACCACCCTTATAAAAATGAATAAAAGCGCCTAGCGAATCTAACACCAAATGCAAAGCAGTGGCTTCTAAAGGTTCAATGAAGCCTTGGCTCAGTCCTATTGCAATTACATTGTTTTTCCAGTGCTGTTTGGCTTGACCCACTTTCATTTTTAAGTGTTTCGCAGGTGTGCTATCTGGTGAATGAAGTATTGCGCGAAGCTCTTTCTCTGCATCATTTGAGTCGATAAAATCTGATGAAAATACGTACCCGTTACCCCAACGATTTGTCAATGGAATGCGCCACATCCATCCGTTAGAAAGCGCGGTGGCTTGCGTTTCAGCTTTGCAAAAATCGTTTTCAAGAGGAGACGGTATTGCAACTGCGCGATCTGCCATCAAATTGTCGGTGAAGCTGTCAAATCCGACGGCGAGGTGTTTTTGCAGTAGAAGCGCGCTAAAGCCAGATGCATCAATAAAAAAATCTCCGGCTACCACCTGGTTTGTATCAAGCAGCAGTGTCGTAACATTTCCATTTGGGTTAGATATAACTTCGACGACCTTTGCATCTATAGCATGAATACCCTTATCGACGCCTATTTCACTTAAAAATGTGCCAAGTTTTGAAGAGTCAAAATGATAGGCATAATTTAATATCACTTGTTGACCGGGTTTAGTTTTTGGTGAAAGTCCTTGTTCGGCTAATTTCATTGATAAAAAGAATTCATCAGGATTGATAGGAAGGTTTTCACCGCGATGACGCTGTAAACAATGCAGCAAAAAGACGCTAGCAGTTTGTTGGTCAATGGGCGAGGGGAACGGATGAAAGTATCGATTGGTTTTTGTATGGCGAGTCCAATTAATAAAACTAATGCCAGTTTTGTAAGTGGCTGAGCATCTGGGCATCCACTCAGACTCGTCGATATCCAACATATTAAAAAACTGTTTAAGATGAGGTGTAGAACCCTCACCGACACCAATAATACCGATTTCTTTGCTCTCGATAAGGGTGATTTCAAAATGATCGATGGGCAAGTGATGGCGTAAATAATTTGCTGCAATCCAACCGGCGCTACCGCCACCTAATACAACAATTCGTCTACGCTTAATGTTATTCATTGAATACGATTGCATAGGGTTAGTCTAAACATGGGTATGATTGTACAATCGTGCAATACAAGAAAAAACAAAAATTAAACAAATATTTTACATGAGCGCGCATAGACAACCGCCCAATGTAATCCTCCCAGAATAATTGGGAGTCTCTGGAACACACGATGAATAAACAACAACCGCCGCTCAGTTTTTGGCAAATATGGAACGTAAGTTTTGGCTTCCTAGGTGTGCAATTTGGGTTTGCATTGCAGAACGCAAATGCCAGCAGAATCTTACAAGACCTCGGCGCTGATCCCCACTCACTGTCATTTTTTTGGTTGGTAGCTCCCCTTATGGGGCTTATTGTGCAGCCATTTGTGGGCGCCGCATCGGATAGAACGTGGAATCGAATAGGACGACGTCGCCCCTTCATCTTAGCTGGTGCAATCGCTGCGGCAATAGGGATGTGTTTAATGCCAAATGCCAGCCTTTTTGTCGCGTTTATCCTGCCAATTGTGTTCGGTGTAGGTATGCTGGCGCTAATGGATGCAGCTTTCAATGTATGTTTCCAACCCTTTCGCGCACTCGTTTCGGATATGGTGCCCGCAAAACAACGGAATGTTGGATACTCCGTTCAAACATTGTTGATCAATATAGGCGCTGTCGTAGGTTCCATTTTACCGTTTTTGTTAACCAACGTTATCGGTCTGGACAATGTGTCACAACCTGGCGAAGTGGCACAAACTGTTATTTGGTCTTTTTATATTGGCGCCACTGTTTTGTTGGGATCCGTAATATGGACTGTTATTCGAACTAAAGAATATCCTCCAGAAGAGTATTACGCTTATAAAGGCATGGATGCTGCCGAGGTTAAAAAGCAGCTGGCAGAAAAAAAAGATATTGGTGAAAGACTAAAGAATTTCTTCGACTTAGTTATCAATATGCCGACGATAATGAAACGACTTGCTGTAGTGCAATTTTTCTCTTGGTTTGCATTGTTTATTATGTGGGTATATACAAATAATGCGATAGCACAGCATATTTGGGGTATCGATCCTCAGTGGTTCAGTCCTTCTTACGCAGAATCAATGGGTGGATTACCTTCTGATATTGCGGCTGCAAGAGGTGCTGCAGGTGATTGGGTTGGAATATTGTTTGCCGGATATTCCTTATTCGCTGCTATTTTTGCGGTATTTTTAACAAAGTTAGCAAACACCTTTGGCCGAAAGCTCGTATTTTCTGCGTCGTTGTTACTCGGTGGTGTTAGCTACATCAGCTTTTTATTCTTTCAAGACTTAACAATGGTCGATGTCAATCTGCTTATAACGCAAGTAACCGTGCCCAAAGGTGCTGTGTATTTATTAATTCCGATGATCGGGGTCGGTATTGCGTGGGCGGCTATTCTCGCCATGCCGTATGCAATGCTTGCCGGCGCATTACCCGCCGACAAAACCGGGATTTATATGGGGATATTTAACTTTACGATAGCAATGCCTCAGATTATCAGCGCGCTAACGGCAGGTTTGATATTAAAATTCGTATTTAATAGCTCACCGATCCATATGATAATGTTAGCAGGTGTCCTGATGATCTGCGCCGCCATCAGCGTGACGTTTGTTAACGAAGATCCAGAGAATGCTTGATGAAAGAGTATTTTTAATTGCCGCTACTTTTTCTAACAATAAGTTCAGGCTTTAATAAAATATCAGAGACTTCTTCATCATTGAGCATTAAAAGTAGGTTTTTTACGAGAAGCTCACCCGCGTCAATTGTATTTTGTGACACTGTGGTCAAAGGTGGCGTGAAAAATTCACTTATCTGAATGTTGTCATATCCTACAACAGCGATATCTTCAGGTACTTTTATCTCTCTTTCTTGCAGCGCTCTGATACACCCTAATGCAATTAAATCACTGGCGCAAAAAATTGCGTCGGGTATCGCACGATTGATAAGGTTAAGCGTAGCGTCATAACCTGAGTTCTCAATAGAGATGGCGTCTTCTTTTATGATGTCTTCTGAGGAAAGTCCATTATCCTCTAGTGCCGCGATACAGCCGAGAAATCTTGCCTGCAACTCTGGCGCACTGTCATCAGTTAAACCAACAAAAGCAAAATTTTTGCGGCCTAATTGTAAAAGGTGCTCGGTTGCCATATATCCACCTTTAAAATTATCAGAACCAACCGTAATACCTGGATGCTTCAAATCCGGCGCGCCCCAGCGTGTGAAACGTATATCTTGCTCTTCTAGTTGTTCGAGCTTGTGCTCGTATTCTGTGTATGAGCCGTAACCCAGCAATATCAATCCATCAGCTTTGCTCGAATCTTTATATACAGCGTGCCAGTCATCGTTCAGATTTTGAAACGATACAAGCAAGTCATATCCCGCTTCAGTAGTTGCTTTTGTAATACTAGCCAACATGCTAATAAAAAAGGGGTTTATTAAAGAATCGTCACTCGTTGGATCTTCGAACAACAGTAGCGCGAGTGTTTGGCTGCGTTGTTTTCGCAGATTACTGGCGTTTTTATCAACCTTGTAATTAAGCTCTTCTGCTATTTTTTTAATTCGATCTCGTGTTTCCTGATTTACCAAAGGACTATCACTCAATGCGCGAGACACAGTTGATTGTGATACTCCTGCCATATGAGCAATGTCAAAAGAGGTAGCTTTTTTCATGAAACACCAGCTTTTTTGTTTTTATTTGACTTAAGTTTATACATCAGCTTGATATTGTAGTCCAAGATTTAATGTTTTTTTTAACATTTAACGGGGGTTGTTATTCAAATCTATGTCATGATTTATTGAAGTGATATACTCTTCCGACAGTAACGTAAATCAGGGCCTGTTTTCATTCATATATTGCAATTCAACAGTCCCTCGCACAACAGGATTTTAACTCTATGACCGATCCGGTCTCCCGCCCAACAAATTTTATCAGACATATTATTGATAAAGACCTAACAGATGGCGTCCATGATCACGTCGCGACGCGGTTTCCTCCAGAGCCTAATGGCTATTTGCATATAGGACATGCGAAATCGATTTGTCTGAATTTTGGTATCGCAGAAGATTATGAAGGTACATGTAATCTGCGTTTTGATGACACTAACCCAGAAAAAGAAGACATAGATTTTGTCAATTCAATAAAACAAGATGTTCAGTGGTTAGGTTTTCAGTGGCAGGGGAAAGAGCTGTATTCTTCAGATTACTTTGATCAATTACACGGTTACGCTGTTGAATTGATTGAAAAAGGTTTGGCCTTTGTTGATTTTAGTAGTCAAGACGAAATTAGAGAAATGCGCGGCACACTGACCGCTCCTGGTGTTAACAGTCCATATAGAGATACCGCTGTTACAGAAAACTTAATGCATTTTGAGAAGATGAAAAACGGTGAGTATGCCGAAGGTGAATGCTGCTTGAGAGCAAAGATTGAAATGACATCTGCATTTATGTGCATGCGTGACCCCGTAATATATCGCATAAAATTTGCGCATCACCATCAAACGCTCGATAAATGGTGCATCTATCCAATGTATGATTTTACCCATTGTATTTCTGATGCGATTGAAGGGATAACCCATTCTCTTTGTACGTTAGAGTTTCAAGATAATCGCAGGCTTTATGATTGGGTTATTGAGAACATCAGCATTGAATGTATCCCACGTCAGTATGAGTTTAGCCGGCTGAACCTTGAATATACAGTGTTGAGCAAACGTCGGCTGATACAACTGGTTGATGACAATCATGTCAGCGGTTGGGATGATCCGAGAATGCCAACAATTGCGGGTATCAGACGAAGAGGATACAGCCCGGCATCCATACGAGAGTTTTGCCAACGAATAGGCGTGACAAAAATGGATAACATGGTCGAAATGAGTATGTTAGAAGCCTGTATTCGCGATGAGCTTAATGCAAATGCAAAACGACGAATGGCCGTGTTAGAACCGGTCAAGCTAGTTATTGAAAATTTCTCTAATGATGAGTGGCTTGACGCGCCAAATCACCCGGTGAATGAGGAAATGGGAACGCGAAAAGTCCCGTTCACCAAAGAGATCTTTATCGAAGCTGATGATTTTCGTGAACAAGCGAACAAAAAATATAAACGTCTCGTTTTGGGCAAAGAAGTACGACTGAGAAACGCATACGTCATCAAAGCTGAACGTGTCGAAAAAGACGAAAATGGAAACGTCGTATGTATCTATTGTTCATATGATGCAGATACGCTTGGAAAAGATCCCGCGGACGGTAGAAAAGTAAAGGGTGTTATTCATTGGGTTAGTGCTAGCCATGCGTTAAACGCCGAAGTGCGACTATATAATACGCTTTTTACTGTGCCAAACCCTGCGGCGGAAGAGGACTTCGCTGGCACTATAAATCCACAGTCGCTTGTAGTTGTTAACGCAAAAGTAGAGCCATCACTGCTCGAGTTTGAGCCTTTGCAAGGTATCCAGTTCGAACGTCAAGGATATTTTTGTAGAGATGTTGACACTACTGATGACAAACTGATATTCAACCGGACGGTTGAATTGCGCGATAGTTTTGCAAAATTTGGTAGCTGATAACAGAAAACTACTTACTCTCGAATTTGCTTCAAACTCAACAAACTGTCGCTAAAGGCATACACTGCTATCAAAATAACATCTTCTGAACATGATTACGTTGCGACTTTCAGGAAGTGCTAAATAATGTTAACACTAAGTGTGATACTCCTGAGGCTGCGCTGATCAGGCTATTGCTATGTAAGCTTGAAATTATTGCATGCTATTTGCATACGGCGTGCAGTCGGAGCCAACTGAGCAATGTAACCAAGGCGTAAACATCTGTTAAAGACGCACTGAATAAGTGGCTGAATACACTATGGTTATATAATATACTGTGGACTGTCGGCAGTACATCTAATGCTTAAGTTTTAAAAAATAAGAAATCGAATAACATAAGGTAAACGCGAGTGAAGTCATATAGGAAGATGGCAAACGTAAATCAATTTTTAATTGTAGTGTGCAGCCTATTTATAACTGCCTGTAATTCTATTGATACGGCGCTTTATCAGAAGCAAATGCTGGATTCATTAAAAGAAAGCGAAAATAGAGTTATTGAACGATTAGCGGCGCTTGAGTTAAATCAAACAGACAATAGCGCTCAAAATATCCAGACATTGAAGACAGAGATTGATGCCATCAAGACGCAGGTCACGCAAAATCAATCGCTTCTAGAGGATGTTGTTGCGAGACAAAAAGAATTGACTGTTAACCCAAAAGCATCATCCAACACTATTTCCCAAACTACCGCGACTAAACAGGTTGTCATCAATAATACTGGCAACTATGTCCTCGGCGCTCTGGAAAAAGTAACGATTGAAGCAATCAATCAAAGCTTTGACGCGCGGGTTGATACAGGCGCTGAGACATCGTCTATCAACGCTATGGACATTGAAGTGTTTGAAAGAAACGGGGAAGATTGGGTGAGGTTTCACGTTATCGATGAAGAAAAGGAAGCATCAGATGCTAACTGGGTTGAAGCGCCGATTGTCAGATACGTAAATATACGACAAGCCTCTGTTGAGCGATTAGAGAGGCGCGCAGTTGTGAGTCTTTGGACGAAGTTGGGCGACATGCGCAGCCAGAATGAGTTTAGTCTTGCCGATCGCTCTCAAATGACGCACCCAGTGCTATTGGGGCGCGAATTTATTCGCGATGTGGCCGTTGTGGACGTCAGTAGAGAGTTCCTTCAGTCTGGTCAAGAGTGAATGCAGGAATGACAGTCAACAAAGGATGTTTTGATGGTTTCTAAAGCCCCGTTTTACTTTGCAGTGTTAGTCCTTATTGTTGTTGGCATTGTTATGAGTATCGTCAGGCATCAAACCTATGGCGTGCCATGGATACCGGGAGAAACACGCCAAATTTGGGACATTGAAGCGACCATTGAATTTACCGCTCGCGGCGGTTCGGTTAGAGCATCCTTAGCTGCGCCTAACACACAGTCTGGGTTTACATTAATTAATGAATCAGCATCTTCGCCTGGATACGGCGTGTCGTTTTTGGACGGTCAGGATCAACGTCGCGTGGAGTGGTCAATTCGAGAAGCGATTGGGCCGCAAACAATCTATTATCGAACGCAGTTTCTCGTCGATGAAAATGCTAACAGTAACGAATCTCCACCAGCGGGTGAGTTTCCCCAACCAAACTTACCTGGTCCTGAAATATCGGCTGGGCAAGCACTTGTTCAACAAGCAAGGGAAAGATCTGCGGACAACTTGTCTTTTACAAGAGAACTCATAAAAGCAATAAATGATCCTGAAAGTCAGAATTCATCTCTGGTACTGCATTCTACGAGCAAGGTAAATGCCCTTTACATCTTATTATCAATGGCGGAAATTCACAGTCGAGTCGTTGGCGTTATAGAACTGGAAGATGGGCGAAGAAGACAAGACATTCAATCAATGATCGAGGTTTGGAGTGGTAGTGATTGGCAATTGTTCTCGCCTTTAGCACAAGAAATCAGCTCAACTGACAATTTGCTTATCTGGGATCAGTCTAATGTTTCTTTGATTGATATTGTGGGCGGCAGTAACAGTAGCACTACCTTTTCCATGATTGTAAGAAATATCTCGGCGACAGAGGCAACGTCCAGTAAAGTCGAAGCGGACGGATTGTTAAACTTTTCTATTCATAGTTTACCGTTGGCAGAGCAAGCGATGTTTCAAACAATCATGATGATACCTATTGGTGCGCTGATTGTGGTTTTTCTTCGCGTTATTATTGGAATAAAGACTTCCGGTACCTTTATGCCCGTGTTAATCGCCGTAGCTTTTGTGCAAACACAGCTGCTTACCGGGATCGTTGGGTTTTTGCTTATTGTGGGTACGGGGTTATTTATTCGCAGTTACCTGTCACGTCTCAATTTGCTCTTGGTCGCGAGGATTTCAGCAGTCATTATTGCCGTTATTTTGATCATCTCTATGTTCACAGTGGTTGCTTTTAAAATTGGGTTAACTGAAGGTCTTTCGATCACATTCTTCCCTATGATTATTTTGTCATGGACCATTGAACGAATGTCGATTCTCTGGGAAGAGGAGGGCGCTAAGGAAGTAATGATGCAAGGTGGTGGTTCTCTGTTAACCGCAGTTTTGGTTTACCTTGCAATGACTAACGAATACCTACAACATGTCACTTTCAATTTTATTGGTATTCAATTAATTGTGTTAGCAATAATCCTCGTGCTTGGCACGTATACTGGTTATCGACTTACAGAGCTTCGTCGGTTTAAACCGCTTACTAAGGATTAAGCGGTGTTTTCGCATTTAATTGAAACCCTGAAGATACCTTTCCATCTGCGCCATAAAGGTATTTTGGGAATGAATCAGCGCAATCACAGCTATATCGGGCGATACAACGACAGATCAAAATATCCCCTCGTTGACGACAAACTCAAAACAAAAATAATCGCACAAAGACATGGTGCTACGACGCCTGAAATGATTGGCGTTATTCAAAATCAGGCTGAAGTTAAGCTGATCCATGATATGGTGCATGATTGGCCTGGCTTCGTAATAAAGCCAGCACAAGGAAGCGGCGGTAAAGGCATACTGGTCATTGTTGAGCACGATAATGATGCCTACATTAAATCCTCAGGTGTGATCATCAATCGTCAGGAAGTCGAACGACATATTAGTAATTCACTCTCAGGTTTGTTTTCACTCGGTGGACGCAATGACGTAGCAATTGTCGAAAACCTCATTCAGTTCGATACTTGTTTCGATGGTTTTACTTACGAAGGTGTACCGGATATCAGAATTATTGTGTTTAAGGGATACCCAGTAATGGCAATGATGCGGTGTTCTACTGCTGCATCTGATGGTAAAGCAAACTTACACCAAGGCGCAGTCGGTGTTGGCTTAGATATCGCTACTGGCAAGGCGATTAGAGCTGTTCAATTTGAGCAACCGATAACGAAGCATCCAGATACAGATATTGATTTATTTACATTAGAAGTGCCAAGATGGCATGAGCTCCTCGTTCTCGCCTCAAGCGCGTGGGAGATGACGGGGCTCGGATACATGGGAACTGATATGGTGTTGGACAAGGACAAAGGCCCCATGGTGTTAGAATTAAACGCGCGCCCCGGCTTGTCCATTCAGATCGCCAATGGGGCAGGGTTGAAACCGCGCCTGCGTCATATTGAAAGCCTTGAAGAGCCTTTGAGATACCCAACACCAGAAGAACGTGTAGATTATTGTAAGCAACGATTTAGCACATTGCCGAAGTTTAATTATGTGTAATCAATGGCAATCGTTTAATAGGATTTACGTGCACTATTCCATGATTTCTAGACGCAATTTGCTCTCCATTTTTCTGATCATAACTTTCGGAACAATGTCATGTGCAAGTGACGCTGAGGCAAAAAATGTTGATATTGATTACTACGTCAGTTTTTTACCTGAACGGAAAATAGCAGCTGTTTCCATAAAAATAGAAGATGTTAGCTACGTCAGGGAAATAGATTTTAATATCGAAAATAGCCTTTGTTACGATTTTTCGAGTTCAGATAAACTAACCAATAACAACGGGCGATTAGTATGGACGCCTAAAAAAGATAATGCTGAGTTAACATATTACTGCACGATTGATAACGAACGCAAAACGCAACATCAAGGCAAGGCATTTGACGCGCTAATAACTAAAGATTGGACGATTCTTAGGGGTGATGACATCGTTCCACCTGCAATAGTACGATTTGCAAAAGGCGCATCTACGTCTGCACATTTATGGTTTGAATTGCCCAGCGAATGGAATGGTGTTAATACCGGCTGGCCTCCAGTAATCGATGACAACAAAAAGAAGCAAGGTTATAGAGGGTTTGTTATTGATAATCCTGAGCGTATATTCGATCGGCCGACAGGTTGGATAATTGCCGGTAAGCTTGGTACTCGACGGGTAAAAATTGAGGCGCCCGATGTGACTAGAATCGCAGTGAGTGCACCAGTGGACGCTAGATTCAAACAGATGGACGTTCTTACATTTCTGCAGTTTGTCTGGCCAGAATTCGTTAAAGTATGTGGTAAATCCCCAGACAAACTATTAGTGGTTGGTGGTGACTCGCCAATGTGGCGAGGCGGCTTAAGTGCAGGTAACTCCTTTTATGTGCATGCTGATCGTCCCCTTGTTAGCGAAAACGGCACCAGTACTTTTATCCATGAATTGTTTCATATGTGCACACGCATACGAGGCAAAGAAAACGGTGATTGGATTGCTGAAGGACTGGCAGAATATTACTCAGTAAAAATACTGCATAAATCGGGTGGTTCATTTAAACAGCGGTACGATAAAACGATGGATGAACTGCGTGAATGGTCAAAATCGGCAGGTAATTTACAAGTTAAGCGCTCTAGCGGTGCAACTACTGCCAAAGCAGCACTTTATTTCGCGTCACTTGACCAAGAGATCCAATCAACCACTAACGGTAAATATTCTCTTGATGACGTCGTGCATAGTCTAATGCAGATCATCGAGGTAAATGGCAATGACCTCAAGACCTCGGTGAAAGAGGTCTCGGGGTTGGTAATCGAATTGCCTGAGTGACATAAACTCTGGATTAATTACGCGTCCATATTCATGCGCTTAACTTCAGGTATCATTGGAAGCCTTGTTACCATCTGTCCTGTTAATCGACGCCAAGCATTGGCAACCGCAGGCCCAATTGGAGGCAGGCCAGGTTCACCCACACCGGTTGGAGGGAATTCGGTTTGTACAATGATAGTTTCGACTTTTGGCATTTCCTGGATGCGCAAAAGTTGATAGCTATCAAAATTCGTTTGTGCGATTTCACCGCCTTCATTCAAGCTCAATTCTTCATGAAATATAGAACTTAATCCAAACCCAATACCACCTTCCATTTGCGCTTTGACGATATCAGGGTTGACCGCAAGGCCGCAATCTACAGCGCACCATACTTTGCTTACTTTTGGCAATCCATTGCTATCTTTAGTGACTTCTGCGACTTGCGCGACATAGCTACCAAAAGAGCGATGTACAGCAATGCCTCTGGCACTGTCTTTTGCAGGTTTGTCTTTTTGAGAAAGCTCATAAGCAGCTTTGAGTACACCTTGATCACGTGGGTGTTCGGGCATTAACGCCATTCTGCCTTTGTATGGATCTTTGCCGCCTTTTTCCAAAAGGTAATCCATCATCACTTCCACGGCATATGCGGTGTGTGTGTGACCAACAGAGCGCCACCAAAGTACAGGGACTTTATTTTGCATGGTATGTAATGAGAGTCGAAAATCCGATAAGTCGTAACAGGGCTCTTGCGCGCCTTCAATTGAAGTGGGGTCGATACCGTTTTGGATCATGCCAGCAAAAGGAGAACCCGCAACGATAGACTGTGTAGCGATCGTATGATCCCATGCAGAAATATCGCCGTTGTCATTTAGAGCACCCTCAAACCGATGTACTGTAAGAGGTCGATAGCGCCCACCTTGGACGTCGTCTTCTCTGGTCCACATTAGTTTTACAGGAATGCCTTTGGGTTGTGTTTTCGCGATGTGCGCGGCTTCTGCAGCAAAGCCGCTGTCGGGTTGCGCTCTGCGACCAAAAGAGCCGCCACTTATCATCGTGTTAAGTGTGACTTTTGATGGGTCTACACCAGTGACTGAAGCAACAACACCTTGGTCAACGGTTTGTAATTGACTCCCCATCCACACTTCAACACTATCGTCATTATTTATTTGAATAACGGCGTCTAATGTTTCCATTGGTGTATGCGCAAGAAACGGAAACTCGAAGAAAAACTCATGCGTTTCGTCCGCGGCTTTCAATGCATTGTCGACATCTCCAGAACTCGTTGCTATCTTTCCTATGTTTTTAGTTGTGGCGAGATATTCATTCATGAGTTGAGTACTGCTTCGTTTTTCAGCTCCGGATGAATCCCAGTTTATCTTAAGTGCATTTTTGCCTTTAATTGCTGCATGGGTATTTTTAGCGATAACCGCTATGCCAGATGGAATAGCCTGTATATCGATTACACCATTAACTGCTTTCGCTTCAGTGTCGTCAAATGACGCTACTTTTGCGCCAAACTGAGGAGGATGGGCAACAACGGCATAGCGCATGTTTTCAAGTTGGATATCTTGCGTAAACACCGCAGCTCCACTGCTTTTTTCTGCGGTGTCAAGTTTTGGTACTTTGGTGCCAATGAGTACGAATTCGCTGGGTGCTTTGAGCTTAATTTCGCTTGGTGGCGTTTGACTTGCAGCATCTTCTGCTAATTCGCCGAATGTCAAAGTATCTTCGGTATCCAGTCGGCTGACAATACCTCGCGTGACCGAAATTAAATCCTTTGAAATTCCCCACTTTTGCGCCGCAGCGCCTATTATCATTGCTTTGCAAGCTGCGCCTGCCTGTCGCATTTGGTCATACGAATTCGAGAGTCCAGTAGAACCACCGACGCCTTGAATTCCAAAATTTAAATTTTTATATAGCGCTGTATTTGCCGGCGCGTGTTTGGCCCTCATTTGTTGCCAGTCTGCATCTAGCTCTTCTGCAGCCAGTACAGCTAGACCTGTAAATGCGCCTTGGCCCATTTCCAGATGTTTGATCATGACAGTTACTGTGTTGTCTGACGAAATTTCAATAAAGGCATTAGGGCTATTGGCGTGCTCATTTGCTACCCCATCGGACGAAGCAAATGCGAGTTTTGATAGCGGTAGTTGCAGTGCAACTAACAGACCACCTGATAACTTTAGAAACCGCCGTCTCGAGATACCTTCAGAAGTAGATGGGTTTACATTTTGAGAAAAAAAAGATTGACCTATCATGCTTTTTCTCCGAGTGTATTTGAAGCGTCTTTAATGGCACTTTTGATTCTGGTATAAGTAGCACAGCGGCATAAGTTGCCCGACATACTCGCATCTATTTCTTCATCGCTTGGCGCAGGATTTCGGGTTAATAAATTTACTGCGCTCATTATTTGGCCAGATTGACAAAAGCCACATTGTGGTACGTCATGTTTTTTCCAAGCTTCTAATAGAGCATCAGCTGCTGGTGATTTTACGCCTTCGATGGTGGTGATATTGGCACCGTTTACTGCGCTTACAGGCAAAATACAAGAACGTGTAGCATTGCCATTTAAATGTATCGTGCAAGCACCGCATTGCGCTTTGCCGCAACCGTATTTGGTTCCAGTGAGATTTAGCTCATCCCGAAGTACCCAAAGCAAAGGGGTATCGGCACCAACCTCAAGAGATTTTTGTTCGTTATTTAAAGTGAAATTAACTTTCATTATGGACCCTGTCTAAATTGTCTCTTGATATGTAAATACAAAGTAAAGTTTCGGTTTAAATTAAGCTTAGAAAAAATCTTGTTGTTGTCAAAGAATCTGTGCACTAGGGTTTTAAATTGCAACTTTGAAGAAAACGGATTGATGAATGTATTCAATGACTGGATATTTCTTTACTCGTTATCTATGGTTGGTATTAATCATTTGTTAACAAATGATTAATACTAACCATTAATGCTAACTGAGTAAAACCAACTGAGAAAACAATGCAGTCTAATTATTCAATATCGCAAATAAGTGAAATCGAGGACTTTGCGCGTAAATTTAGAGAAATGATCTACAAACAAAGCAATGTTCAGCTCTCTAGAGAAGACGTGCTTAATGCATATACTAAAGCTCGATTTCAGCAGAGTTGGGAGCAATTTTTTGCGTTAAACTATTCACCAGCCACTGAAGAGAAGCATCCTCTCTATGATAGGTTTAAGAATGCTAAGCCTGCAGGCACCAATTCGTTTGTCAGCGGAAGGTCGGGTCGCGGGCAGAATTTATGGTGGTCTGAATTGATAAATAGCGCGATAGAAAGTCCATTTAGCGCCCACTATGTTGAGAATGTGGTTATTCTAGACTTGGACTTCTTTTGCTGGGAGCGTTCAATTACAGGCAAGCAACACACGTCAATCAATACCATTAGAAATTGTGCTCCCTTAACGCTGAATAAAGTCACCATTTTAAACTTGTATAAACTGCGTTATTCACAAGACATGGAAAATCTAATAAACCCCATTTCTGGTTATTTAAAAATCGCGCTTAAGGGTATATGCCATTCAAAAACTCTACTTATCTTGGATTCGCCCCATCTGTTGCCGCATCGACTAGTAGATTGGGCATTAACCGAGTTTGAAGGTAAAACCAAGTGCAGCTTCACTAGTCTGGAGTCCAGTAAGGAAATTGCAAGAATGGGTGCCAATGATCTGTTTAATTACGACATAAACATCAATCAAAATACGCAATCAAAACGCGGTAAAATCATCTACGGCGTTAAGTTTTGACGACCTAGCTATAGCCTTTGAGTATTTACTTATTCGCGACTGATACAATCAAATTTTCTTTTATCGAGTCTGTAATATTTTCGACTTTGGTTTCAGTGACAATCGAATCTCGCACTGGGTCAAACAACAGTTTCGGACGTTCGATATAAAATCCTTGTAAAAAATCAACACCAATATCTTTAAGTAGTAAAAATTCTTCTTCCGTTTCAACAAATTCCGCAACTGTTTTGATTTGTAGGTCTCGTGCCAGCGATACAATTGATTTGATAATGCTTTGATTAGCCAGTTTTTTCTTAATATGGCGGACTAAAGAGCCGTCGATTTTAATAATATCGATGTCCAAACTTGCTAAATATCCGTAGGATGACATGCCTGCGCCAAAATCATCTAATGCGATTTTGCAGCCATAGGACTTTAATGTTCTGATCACCTCGTTTGCTACAGCAAAGTTTTTTACAACGTCGGTCTCTGTGACCTCAAACGATAGCTTTTTGTGATCGAGTGAGGGATTATCAAAAAGGTTTTGGATGAGTTTTATGAACTTTTTATCAGAAAGGGTGGAAGCTGAGAGGTTTACTGAGTAACTAGCGCTTTTTACTCCTTTTGTTAACAAACAATTGACGACTAAAGCAATGATATGCCGATCAATTTTCCCCATAATATTGAAGCGCTCCGCAGCCTCAATAAACTCTTCAGGCAATATGTACTCTCCAGATCTATCTTTGATGCGCAAAAGTACTTCGTAATAAAAATGGCCAGCATCAGTGTTTAGGTTTAAGATTTCTTGTCCAAAAAGCACTAAGCGCTCTTCATCAAGTGCCAAATTTATATCAGATACCGTTTGCATTTGTGATCTGCGTTGCTTAACACTCGCCTCGTTTTTGGAATATGTAACGATAGTATTTGGACCTTTTTCTTTAGCCTCTTGCAAGCTTGCATATAAATTATTGAGAAGCTGTTCACTATTGGAACCTATCGCTTGGTGCATGCAGACGACACCGATGCTCGCTGTGCAGCTTAGATGGATATCATTGTTGCAATATTCACATCGGGCAATTTCGAATTTGATGTGTTCCATTCGTTTCAGAGCGCTTTCTGAATCTTTTTCATGCAAAATGATACCAAGGCTGTCACCACCAACTCTACATACTGTCTCGCCTTTTGCCAGAGATAGCGATATTTTTTCTGCGATTTTACACAAATAATCATCGCCACCAGCACTGCCAAATGCTTCATTTATCAATCGAAAATTATTAATGTCAAGCAACCCGACAGTAGCGGGTGTTCTAAACTTGATTGCATCTTTTACAAGGTTGACAAAATAGTCTCTATTGCCAATTTTCGTTGTTTTGTCGGTCAATGTTGACCTAATCAATGCACTGATGAAGTGAAAACACACAAGTGCAAACATACCAAGGAACAGCGCAATAAATGAACCATAGGTAGCGACATAGACTGTCAATTCCTTGCTGATAGTGTCGCGCTTGTTTTGAATATCTACTGCAAGGTTATTTACGATATCATCTAGCAGGAGAGTAGGCTTTCTGTCGATACCTCTAACAATTCTGTCTGTGTATTTACTGTCAAAGCCACTGTCTTTAAATACGTTTATTGTGGCTTGGTACTGGTCAAATAAGTCACGGTGTTGGTTGAGAAATTGTTTTGCTAAAGGTTTAATTTCGCTTTTATCTTGAAGTCTCTCATAAAGTAATGTTGCAGATCCTTGTGTACTAAGACTTTCTTGTTCAAACAACACCAAGTACTTTTCAAAATCTGCCTGCACATGTCCGCGCATAAGAATGTTTTTCCATTCTTGCACTTGTCTTTTGAAAAAATATTGAGTTTGCACCGCTTGAACTTCGACTTCAGCAAGTGAATGAAGCTCATTAACTTGCCGCATAAATGCTTGTTCAATCGAATGCGTGAACCACAAGGTGCACAATGTCGCAACAAGTATAAAAATACCAAATGTTCCGAAATATTTTAACTGTCGTCTCCGCAGAAAAGTCATGGCAAAAGAATCCCGTAATAGAAGAATAAACGTTGATGCAACAACTCATCCGATGAGTTCTCAAATGGCGCGCGGAAGTTACATGATTAGCGTCAGATCGTATAGCTATTTTTTGTATGAATACGTATGCAGTGGGTGAAACTTGGCACCAAGATCTGCAACTTACAATTTATTCAGGGTATTGCTACCTTTTGATTTGGAGACTATAGGCATTTTTAGCGTCTAAAGAGGCTTTTACGTTTTCTGCTTTATCTTAGCTATTGACTTTGTCGTTGCCAGTTGCACATTAAGTCACTTCGGCTGGCAATCCAGGCTTTCACCGTTGACACCTCTAGAAACATCAGACATTAGATATACATAGGTCGCCATTATTTGAGAAGCAGTTTTAAGGGTGGTTGGGTCTTCAGCCGGGAATGCTTTAGCTCTCATATTTGTGCGCGTTCCCCCAGGGTTGATGCAATTGAATCGAATGGATGAGTTTTTGTATTCATCGGCCAACGTCTGCATCATGCCTTCTGTGGCAAATTTTGAGATGGCATAGGCTCCCCAAAACGCTCTACCTTGACGACCAACTGAAGATGTTGTGAAAACGACTGACGTCGCATCGCTCTTTTTGACAATTGGAAGCAGTGCTTTGGTCATCAGGAATTGACTGCGTACGTTGACCTGCATGACTTCATTGAATTCTTTTTCTTTAATTTGTCCAAATGGACAAAGATTTCCCAATACACTCGCATTAAACAAAACGCCGTCTAATTTACCGTATTCAGCAAGGATTGTTTCTGCCATTCCCTCATAGTGCTGTAATGTCGCGCCGGTCATATCGAGAGGTACGATACTTGGTTCAGGTCCTTTTGACGCAAGGATCGCATCATAAACATCCTCAAGTTTTTTTACTGTTCTTCCCAGCAGAATGACAGTCGCGCCACAATTTGCATACGTAATTGCAGCTTCCTTACCAATCCCATCACCGGCTCCCGTGATTAAGATGATTTTACCTGCGAGTGATTGCTCATGGCTTTGAAAGAATAAGTGAGGATGATTCAATAGAATTTGGGTCGGTAGTTAAAATTTCGCAGATGGTAGTACAGTTTTCATATAAGCAAAAGTTAACAATATTTTTTATTTCATTTTAAGGTCATCTGTTTACAAAAACTTTACAACTATTTGAGTTTACACCCTTTTTATTGTCAGCTTTGGCCTCATATTCTTACTATCTTAAAAGTTTGGAGAGTGTTTTGGAATTTCTTTTTGAGTACGGTTTGTTCTTCGCAAAAGCGATTACTATTGTTGTTGCTATCTTAGCGGTTTTGATCGTGAGTGTAGGCTTGGCAGCGAAGCAGAAGCAAGACGGCGGTAACCTTTCGTTTGATTCAATCAATGACCAAATCAATGATTTAAAACGCCAAACTGAGCGCGTGTTTTTGTCAAAAAGCGAAATGAAAAAAATCGAAAAGGAACGCAAAAAGGAAGAGAAGTCTAAAGAAAAGTCAACCAAGCCTAAACTGTTCGTTATTGATTTTAATGGCTCGCCGATGGCCAAAGAAGTCGATGTCATGCGAAAAGAAATTTCTGCCATCCTTTGCGTCGCAGATGATAAAGACGAGGTGCTTGTAAACGTGGAAAGCGGAGGCGGCGTTGTGCACGGCTACGGACTTGCGGCATCTCAACTTCAGCGCATAAAGGATGCAAACTTAAAGCTAACTGTGAGCATTGACAAAGTCGCTGCAAGTGGTGGATATATGATGGCCTCTGTGGCGGACAAAATTCTATGTGCGCCTTTTGCGATAGTGGGCTCGATTGGCGTTATTGCGCAACTCCCTAACTTTAACAAACTATTAAAGAAAAACGATATTGACTTTGAGATGCACACGGCGGGCGAATACAAACGCACCTTAACAGTATTGGGTGAAAACACAGATGAAGCACGCAAAAAATTTAAAGAAGATATCGGTCAAATACATGATTTATTCAAAGATCACGTAAAAACCTATCGCGAACAACTTGATCTTAATAAAGTCGCGACGGGTGAGTTTTGGTTAGGTAAACAAGCAATCGAGTTAGGATTGGTAGATGAATTGCGCACGTCTGATGACTTTATGATGTCTGCTGTAGCAGACTATGACGTATTCAAAGTGAGATACAAACGAACAAAAACAATGGCGCAAAAGTTAGGCGTGGCCGCGTCAACAACTGTTGAAAGCGTCATGGACAAGTTTTGGGCTGTTTTACAAAACGCCAAACTGCAATAGTGTTAAATGTCGATAGAACAGCGTGTCCGGTTTATCTCGGTGATTTTGAACCGGGATATTTTGCTAAGATTTGCTCTGCATAGAAATCTTTCACGCTGAATTCATTCTTTTTCTTTTTTGGCGTAGTGTTTTCTTCATCGGATGATGATGGTAGTACCAATTCCTGCGTCATACGATCAAGATCCGACAGTCGTACTTTTTTTCCACCGTCAATGGCATACCAGCCACCACTTGCGTCTATTTCTGGTGCCTTACCGTGCTTTTCTTTATATGCCTCTATAAAAGCGTTGATGACGGTATCTTTATCGAGTTTGCTCATTATTATGTATCACCTTATTATTATGATTGGGAATTAAGAACAGCACCCGCAAGTAAATTTAATATAAGAAGTTTAACCATAGATTTAAACAAAAGTCTAATTTATGACGGTAAATTACTAGGAAAGCATCATGACAAGAGAGGAGCTTGCTAGATACCTTGCAGAGTTTCTAAAACCATCAACATTCAAAGACTACTGTCCCAATGGGTTACAAATTGAAGGTGATGCAACCGTAAAGCATATTGTTACAGGCGTGACGGCCTCTAGAGAACTTATTGAAAAAGCGATTGAAGTCAACGCTGATACCATATTGGTTCATCACGGTTACTTTTGGAAAAATGAAGACTATCGAATCGTTGGTATGAAAAAGCGGCGATTAGCATTGTTTTTAAACAATAACATCAATTTGTTCGCTTACCATCTACCGCTGGATACCCACCCAATCGTCGGAAATAACAGGCAGTTAGGCGAGCTTCTAGGAATTACCAATATTCGACCGCTCGATAATGTTGAACCTGTTGGGATTGTGATGCAAGGGGAACTTTTGCACGCAAAAACGCATGCTGAACTAAGACAGCAATTATCAGACAAGCTAGTGCATTCTGTGATTGGTATCGACAATGGACAGCCGCTGCAGCGAATTGCGTGGTGCACTGGAGGAGGGCAGCATTTCATCGATGAGGTCGTTGCGTCTGATGCGCATATTGATGCCTATATCAGTGGAGAAATTTCGGAGCAAACCACTCACTCTGCGCGAGAACAATTGATTGATTATTTTGCAGTTGGACATCACGCGAGCGAACGTTATGGCGTAAAGGCGTTAGGAAAACACTTATCTGAGAAATTTGACGTGCAAGTTACCTTTATTGATATTGATAATCCAGCATAGGTGTTGATTTGGCTAGTTTTGATGGTATTGCGAGCAAATTTGACGAAAATATCTACGGTACAACGAAGGGCAAGCTGCGACATAAATTGTTGTGTCATTACTTATCCGACTTTTTGATGCAACCGCCTTTACGCGTAGCTGATGTCGGAGGTGGCACAGGGGTAATGGCGTTAGAATTTGCGAAAAGGGGACATACGGTATTTAACGTTGACATATCAAAAGATGCACTTGATATTGCAAAAGAAAGGCTAGCAGGATTTAAAAATGCATCTGTTCTTCAGTGCAGTTTATCTGAATGGACGGGAAGTCCTGACCTCATTATCTGTCATGCGGTGTTGGAGTGGTTGCCTGAACCTGAAGAACCAATCCGTCATCTTTGGGAGCAATTACCTGCTGGCGGTCAACTGTCGTTAAGTTTCTTTAATTACCATGCAGCACTGTTTAACAATGCTATTTACGGGAATTTTGATTACATTGAAAGGGGAATGCGCGTAAAAAACCAAGTGCGTTTAAATCCCAAGTTTCCGCATAAACCGGAAGTGATTATGGCGGTAATAGAGCAACTGGCTGGGGCGGAAATAAAGCATTCGGCTGGAATTCGGTGTTTTCACGATTACATGAAAGATAAAGAACGCCAGTCTGCATCTTTCGATGATATTTTTGCATTGGAAGTTCGTTTTGGGAAAACGCCACCTTACAAAGAGTTTGGCAAATACATGCATTATATTGTGCAAAAAGTGTCAGATTGAAAGGTAAAAATCACACTGGTTGCAGAATTCGAAGAAAAGGAAGTTTATTTTGAAAAAATCACGACGCCTCACATGCATTTTTCTGGTCAATTCACTATTGTTGAGTTGTTCGACATTGAAAACAGAGCAACCCCAACCTCTCGACAATGCAGTGGATCCTGCAATTGCAGATGCTGCTTCAATACCAAATGAAGCTAAGGAAAAGTTCTTCATGGAAATGCTAAGCGTCCCTTTTTTACCGGCGGATAACTCGCATAAAAACATCGCATGTGAGATGCCAATCGTGCAAAGTGAAGAGTATTTAACCAATAATCAAATTGCGTATGATGTGATGGGGTGGGAGCAAAGGCTGCCGTTGGATCTTGAGCTCCTTTTACAAACCTCTGAATTAGGTCGGATCATGCTGATTGATACCGTTTATACCGATAAAGGTCCAGCGTATAGATATTTCTCAAATGGTACGCATAACGAAGTTTATGAACCATGGAGTTCATCAAAGATATTTGCCTACACGGGTGCGCTAGCAAAAATGCGGGAACAGGGAGTTGGAGCGCCTGGTTTAATTGGTGAAATTAATGTGTCCGATATGATTACAACGATTCACTCTTACAAGGAATTTGGCACATCTGAAAGTAGTTCTAATGAAATAGCAACCTATTTTGCCAACATAGCGGGAAGAGAATACCTCACTTCGCTGTTCTTTGATAAGTGGTTAAAATTAACCAATCAAAATGTGTTTTTTAGAGGCGCATATGGACCAACACCATTTGATCCGAACAGTGATGTCTGGATTGAACAATCGACTGAAAAAACAGGATCCATTAACGCATTTAAGAATGCCACCGATGATCCTGGCTATCTGCCGTATCGATGCGAAAGCTGCGGTATAACGGGCAACAAACCTATGACCACGCTCTCTCAGGCAGAGTGGCTGAAAAGACTGGCCTTACACAGCGTCTCCTCTGAAACCTCGCATCCAAACATTAATTTGAAAGACGTCGAATCACTTTTTTATGGCGTTGGGAATAGTTTGGGCAGTGACGTGATGGGCGGAATGATGCAGGGTATTTCAAACATGCTGCACACCGCCATTTCAAAACAACTGGATAATAAAAAATCTGCAAGCAATGCACTAGACGATGTCAGCGATGGTAAATGGCGCATCTTCCAAAAGATTGGTTGGGGGCCGAGCGAAACAAGAGGGACAACTGAAATCGTTTTGTTGGCGCACGTTTGTTTGCCGTATGCAACTGTGCCATCTCATAGTAAACAGTTTACTATTGCCGCCCAAGTCTCAGTGAATGAAAATGCTGAAGAAAATCTTCCAATTGCTGGGATCAAGATGCTTGATTTGCTGCAGTCATCGTTATTACGTTATTTTGATTACAAGCACAGATAGTTGTTTTTCTTCGTTTTTATATCCTATCCATCCTTTGTTTAAATGCTTTATGCGTTTTTATTATAACGTAAATAATTTGACACATTTTTAAAGGGACAATTCATTTACCATTAAAAACAGATGTGATAGGTTGAATTTGAAGCTGTAGTATTTGGACTGCATGTTTACGTTATCTTCATCCAAATTAGTTTTCATCAGGTGCATTTTTTAATATGTGTGTCGATGCGCTTTTGTGTTTTACAAAAATAATAAGACTCCCTCAAAGTCAATGGAAATGGAGAACTTACATTGAAACTAAACAAAATTGCCCTTGTGCTAGCGATGGCTGGCATTGGATCGGGCTTTAGTCACTATACTTATGCGCAATCTGACGCGGATCTAGTAGACGAGAATGGTAATGAAATCGAAAAAATTTCTGTCACTGGCTCATCTATTAAAAGAACCGCCTTGGAAGGCGACCTTCCACTCACCATTATAAGCAAAGAAGAAATAGACGCTGCTGGTATCACGTCGGCAGAACAACTGTTGCTACAATTAAATATAGCATCTAATTCAAATGACAACTTGGCAAGTAATGCTGGTATCGTCGGCGGCGAAGAACGGGGCAACAACGGTGCATCCAGTGCTAACCTACGTCAACAAGGTGTAGGTTCTACGCTCGTCCTTCTAAACGGTCGCCGAGTGGCTACACATGGCTTCAAAGGACGGTCTGTTGATTTGAACTCCCTGCCTTTTGCTGCCATTGAGAGAGTGGAAATTCTGCGAGATGGTGCATCGGCGGTCTACGGTACTGACGCAATCGGCGGTGTTATTAACTTCATTCTTAGAAAAGACTATCAAGGCGCGCAAATAAGTGTGTTTGCAGATCAGACCGAAGCGGGTGGCGGTGATATTTACCGCTTTAACGTGCTGGCGGGTACAGGCGACTTAAATTCGGATGGTTATAACATAATGGGGTCATTGTCGTATAAAGATGCGCAGATACTTCGAGGCATTGACAGAGACTTTACTGACACCTTTAGACCAGAACTAGGGCTTTCACCAGATACTAGAGGTGCGCCTTTCGCGTCAATTAATGACCGTTGGAGCAGTCCAAATGACCCAACGTCTAATCATTACAACCTAGTTGGGTCAGGGCTTATCAATCCAATAACGGGTTTAGAGAACGATGTGTTTAACGTCCTCGCGTTACCTGGTCAACCGGGTTGTGACGTATTTCCATTGATGGGCGACGATGGCGCTGCGCTTTGGAATCGCGGAAGAAATACCGATGTGAGCTGCTCTTGGGATTATCCTCGTGCCGCTGTGCTACAGCAACCGGTAGAAAGCATCGACTTCGTGACACGAGGCACAATGAAAGTTGGCGAGGACAGCGAAGCCTTTATCGAACTAATGGGTAGCGAAGTAACCTCAAGAAAAGTCTTTGAACCCAACCAGATAACACCGTGGGCAATTGGTAATGGTGACTGGGAAACCTGGGGCGGTGGCTGGTATCCCAGCACTGGTGCCTCCTATGATTTCATCGTTGACGCGGTATCAGCGTTTTATGGCGCTGACCAGCTGAATATTGGTGCGCCTATCGCTTATCGCTGGCGCTGTATTCCTTGTGGCCCTCGCGAAATCGAAACAGTCACTGAGTCGATGAAGCTCCAATTAGGTCTTGAAGGGGTAGTCTTCGATGACTGGGATTACAGTATCGGCCTAGGGCAGTCTACTAACGAGGCAGAGTCCGAATTGTTTGGCGGTTATCACTTTGTTGATGGGTTAGCAGAGCTTATAGGTACTGGTGTTTTGAATCCTTTCTTGCTGCCGGGTCAATCACAAACACCTGAAGCAATGGCAGGTTTAGATGCAGTGTCTGCGACAGGTGTTGTCTTGTTCGGCGGAAAGACAACACTAACCCAGTTAGACGCAACTATCTCGGGCGATACTGGTTTTGAACTCGGTCTTGGCGGTGATTCGATTGCAGTGGCATTAGGCATCGACCTACGTCGTGAGGAATATGAATTCAATGGTGATCGTCGCGTCGCGGATGAGCGTCCTGACATCTACGGTGCACCGTTTGATGATGCCAACGCACTAGAGGAAGTCAGTCGAGATATCACTGCTATATTTGTAGAAGCGATTGTGCCTGTCACAGAGACCTTTGAGTTGAGTCTTGCGTTGCGACGTGATGATTACGATGGCTTTGGTAGTACAACGAATCCAAAATATGGGTTTAAATTTGAACCACTGGACGGATTGTTGTTTAGAGGGGCATATTCGACGGGCTTTAGAGTGCCAACCTTTAATCAGTTGTTCGCTGGGGTGACTGAGGAACCTTACACTGGAACAGACCTCGCTAACCCATTCTTATGTCCAAATGGTGTCGTTGATATTGATGATCCGAACTGTCAGCCAATCACCCCAGGGATTATCTTCGGTGGTAAGGAGGATTTGGGTCCTGAAGAATCGGTACAAGAAAGCTTCGGAATAGTATATTCACCTAACAATCAAACTCAGGTCAGTCTAGACTGGTGGCGCATTGAAATTGAAGGCACTATTCAGACGCCAGGTTTCACCGAGTTAATTGAAAACCCTGACATCTACGCTGAAAACTTCTTGCTCGACGGTAACGGAGATATCGTTGCAATAGACAGACGTTTTATCAACGCAGGTGGTCGCGAAACCAGTGGTATTGAAGTTGGATTTGTAACTGCGGGAGACCTATTTGATGGTTCTTGGAGAATTAACTTCAATGGAAGTTACTTAATCGAAGACAAGAAGCAGGAAAGGGACGACCAGCCATTCGGACCAAATCTTGTTGGCACGCATTCACGCGGAAATATTCCGTTGCGTTGGAAACATACGTTAGGGTTTACCTATGAAACAGGTGATTTCTCGCATACGTTAACGCAAATCTATCGTCATTCATATGATGATGAAGTGCCGCCAGGATTTCGATCAGCTGACAATCCAGACATCGCAGATCCCGCACTGGTAGCAGAGTTTGCGCCGTTGTTTGATGGCGAAGTAGGTAGTTATTTGATTTATAACTACAGCTTAAACTACACCGGATTTGAAGAGTTTGATCTTACATTTGGTATCAAGAATTTACTGGATAGAGATCCTCCATTTACGGCTCACCAAAACGACTTCTCGCCAGGTGCAGCCTTCGACCCTCGTGTCGCCGATCCGAGAGGACGTGCTTATACGATTCAGGTCACAATGGACTTCTAGTTTTTGTGCGACAACCAAAAAGGCGATATGTCATTATCGCCTTTTTTTATTTTACAGGGTATCGATGATCACATTGAGTAAGTAAATGGAAGCGGATTATAAAGTTGTAATTGTTGGAGGAGGAAGTGCCGGCTGGATGACGGCGGCTGCGTTGAGTAAATTCTTACCTAAAGGCCATAAAGTTACCGTTATAGAATCTACATCTGTAGGCACAGTAAGTGTCGGTGAAGCAACGATTCCAGGCATTGTAGAGTTTAATCAAATGCTTGGTATAAATGAGGCTGAATTCTTAAGGGTGACAAAGGGAAGCTTTAAACTCGGCATCGAATTCGTTGATTGGGGATGGATTGGCAATCGGTACATGCATCCTTTTGGCCCATACGGTATAAATATGAATGCCGTGTCGTTTCATCACTATTGGCTTAAAGAAAATGCCAATGGAGTTAACGTATCATCTAAGAGGCCACTGTCCCATTATAACCTTGAATACAGCGCCGCAATGCAAAACAAGTTTTGTCATCCGCAACCAAAATCTCGATCACCGCTTGCATCAATAAAGTACGCCTATCATTTTGATGCTTCACTTTACGCTGATTTTCTACGGTCATTTTCTCAAGCAAATGGTGCGCAACACATCGACAGCACTATACAAGCAGTTCATCAGCATGATAGCGGAGATATAAGCCGTGTCATGCTTGAAGACGGCCGCATGGTTGAAGCTGACTTATTCATTGACTGTTCTGGTTTCAAAGGCTTATTAATCAGTCAAACACTCGGCGTTGAGTATGACGATTGGCGATCATTATTGCCTTGTGATTCAGCAATAGCACAACCATCAAAATCAACAAATGAACTATCACCTTATACCGTCTCACATGCACATAAAAGTGGTTGGAGTTGGCATATACCGCTTCAACATAGAATCGGAAATGGCTGTGTTTATTCCAGTGATTTTATGCAAGTATCGGAAGCTGAAGAGATTTTAGAGCAACGCATCGCGAATTCATCAATACCCATCAGTGAACCTCGCAAGCTACAGTGGATTAATGGTAAGCGAGTAAAAGCGTGGGAAAGAAATTGCATTGCGATAGGTCTATCACAGGGATTTATAGAGCCATTAGAGTCAACCGGAATTCAATTGATACAGTCTGCAATACAAAAATTACTGGCTCTATTCCCAAATGGAAAACCAACGCAATCTCAGATAAATGCGTTTAACAAATACACAGATGATGAAATGCTGGCGATAAGAGATTTTATCATCTTGCATTACAAACTAAACAACCGAGATGACTCAGAGTTCTGGCAATACTGTAAGCAAAATCCAATTCCGGACTCATTAAAAGCAAAAATTGAGTTGTACAGAGAGTCGGGTCGAATCTTTCGAGATAATAATGAATTGTTTAATGAGATAAGCTGGCTAAGTGTTATGCACGGTCAAGGTTTACACGCTGAGAGTTATCATCCGATGGTCAATGCGATGGACACTCAAACTATGCGACAGAATATGGATAAAATTGCCGGAGCGATGCGAGAGTCTGTTGCTCAAATGCCTGAACACAAAGCATATCTGGCACATTATTTAGCGAACGCGTAGAACTTTTGAACGATGATAGAGTGTTTTTTGTCATCAGAAGTCCCTTTCTTTTATTTAAAAATGTCCAGGTTCACATTGAGAAACGCTTTCACACCCGTGCTATCTTCATTGGGATGGGGGTTGGTAAGATACTGAAATTTGAGGCCTGCGCTGATATTGTCTTTTTTGCTTGCATATAAGTACAGCGGCAATTCAATTCTAGTTTTGCTTTTGTTAAAGCTATGTGCGAGCTGAAGATCCCAGCCTTTAATAATTTTGTTTTTTGGCGTATAACTGCCCCAATAAAGAAAAACATTTCTGAAATAAACGTTTTTAATTTTTTCTGTATTACCAAACACACAACGGGTCGGTTCGCTTATCTGGCAAAACTCTTCGGTTTCGCCTTTTTGTTTATATGCTCGCTGAAATTCATAGCCCACTTTCACTCTGGCGTATTTGCTTACAGCCCATTGAAGTGCACCACCGATTTCATACCCACTTTTGGAGTTTCTTTTAAACGCAGAATCATTAGATCCGTTGTTTAACCACTCATCTGAGTCAAAAATGGTAAAACTTTCTCGATTTGCGGCGACTGAAAGCACGCCGTGACTCGGTGCAAGCAGGGCACTTGATAGTGCATCCTTATTTTCCGTAAGCCTGCGCATGTAAGATATTTTTGCTTTTGTGCCTCTTTTCAATGCATCAAAACTAAAATCGTCTTGTTTATCTCTATCACCGACGACTTGACTTACACTGAAAGTAAGCGCGTTTTTTTTATCAATTTTTTTAAGATAACTTACAGCGATTTTTGCTTTGTCGCGTGTTGCATCAACCTTTATTTTTGTTTTGTCGCCATTTAGTGTTTTTGCGCCTTTTGGTTGAATTTGTTCGGCGAAACAATGAAGACTAAACAGCATACTAATAATGAGAACAAAGAAACTACAGAAACGTACCAAAAGACCGACCCCAGATTTTGTTATATGGCTTGTCTGTATCTGAGGGAAACCTATCGTAACGCCTTCTCATAGCATGAATAGGTCTCGCATCTGTCGACAAGCAGCAAATACCGCACTTCTAAACATGATCGACTATGCGCCTTCACCATAGATTATTCAGGTTGAGACATAGGTATAAAATTTGAGAAAGCTTCCCTTGCGGGTACTCAGTGAAATAACGATGAATGTTTGAGTTGGAGTGTACTATGGTTAAATTTGACTAAGCACCACAATGTCGTTTGATAAAATCATTATGTGAGGGTAGCTGGTTGACCGCTGCATCGATAGCGCTGGGAATACCTGTCATCAGGTTATTCATCCCTGCTTGAGCAGATGCAGAGAGAAGCGAGGAGGTTTCTCTGGGGCGGATGTTCATGCCTTCGAAAATTGCATACCAATTATCATTGACAAACAGCCTGTCGCTATTGATGTGTAATGCGCCTCTTTCTTTGAAAAGATCTATCAAAAACGTCAATTCTGCTGGCAATTTTAGTTGCTGATAATGCAGCCAGAACTCGCTGTCGGTGCGCTCACTCAACGCGTAATGAAGCAGCAGAAAATTACGTATTTCAATATAGTCTTCATAAAGTATTTTATTAAACTGCGATGAAAGAACGGGCTGTGATTTTCGCGTTGGGAAATAGCGCAAAAGTAGTTTGATGCTGCGAGTAATCATATGAATTGCAGTAGATTCTAATGGCTCTAAAAACCCTGAGGATAGCCCGACGGCGACGCAGTTTCCTTGCCAGCTTTTTGGTCGTACACCTGTTTTGAAATCGACAAATCTAGGTGGCTGCAAAGGTTGCTCTCCAACCTGTTTGACAAGCGTCTGCAAAGCAGTTTGGTCGTCACAAAGCTCACTATTAAATACATAGCCATTGCCTGTTCTGTGTTGTAATGGAATATGCCAACTCCATCCATACTTATGCGCAACTGATCGGGTATAAACCGGAATAGTGTTTTTTACTTTTGTTGGAAAAGTGACGGCTCTATTTACAGTCAACATATGAGACCAGTCTTCAAAGTCAGTTCCTTGCGTCTGCCCTATTAGTAAAGCTGCAAAACCTGTGCAATCAATGAAAAAATCCCCATTGATTGTATTGTCATTGTCCAAGAGTAAATGCGTAATAATGCCGTTTTGCTGATGAACTTTTTCTACTTTTGCATCAATGTGTTCTACGGCTTTTTCTATTGCATATTCTTTTAAATATTTGGCGACCAAATTAGCATCGAAATGAAGCGCGTATCGCGCTGCTTCAATAGGTGTATTAGGGGCATTTGATGGAACATAAAACTTATTCTGTTGGCACATTTTCGCCGCTGGAGAATAATCCATTAGCGCATGTGTTTGATGCGAATTTAAAGACTGATCCTGCGTTGATGCTAACCAGTGGTCATAGAATGGAAGTCCAGTATTAGACTGACCTACAGCGCCGAATGGATGCAAATAACTATGACCAACTTTTTTCCAATTTTGGAATTCGATCCCGAGTTTAAAGGTCGCATTTGTAGCTTTGATAAACGACGTTAAGTCAATTTGCAACGTATTCAACAAATCGAGTATGGGAGGAATCGTCGCTTCTCCGACCCCTATTGTGCCAATTTTTTGTGATTCAATGAGTGTTACTGAGAGATCTGGACGTTCTTTTGATAAAACGGCGGCGGTTATCCAGCCAGCGGTACCGCCGCCCACGATAACGATTTTCTGGACGTTTGTATCCTGTTTATTGGGGTGATGATTATCGGATTGATTAAACAGCGTTTTTTCCATTTACACCGCGCTTATTGCTAACCTCATTTATAAGCATACTAAGACAATGCTGCCAACGAGTTGGTTCAAGCTAAAAGAGTATCAATATCTTTTTCAATCTCTTCAGGTTTTGTAGTAGGTGGATATCTTTTGACTACTTGGCCCTCTTGATTAACTAAAAATTTAGTGAAATTCCATTTTATCCTGGTAGAGCCAAGCAAGCCCGGCTTTTCTGACTTTAGATAAACAAAAAGAGGGTGGGCGCCGTCTCCGTTAACTTCCACCTTTTCAGATAATGGAAAGGTGACGCCAAAATTCATCTCACAGAACTGTGAAATATCTTGATCAGACCCAGGTTCTTGACCACCAAATTGATTACATGGAAACCCAATTACAGCAAAACCCTTATCTTTATATTTCTGATAAAGCGTTTCGAGGCCTTTGTATTGAGGCGTAAATCCACACTTTGATGCGGTATTTACAATTAGGGTTAGCTTATCTTTTCGGTCAGAAAGAGAAAGGGTATTTCCAGTATTTAACGCTATGTCGAAATCGAAAATTGAGTGCATGCTTATCCTTTTTTGTGCTAAGCATAACACAATAATTCAAACCGGAAATCTAAACGCCCTTAAGAGCGTGCAATTCATGCGCTTTGCTTTTCAGAAAAAGCGGTCTTAAGCATTACAAATCTGCTTCGATTGCGTTCATTAAGTGCGATAGTGCTTAATTCATCAATTAGTTTTGTCGCGCTCACACCTTTGAATTCTACCTGGCCACATTCGTATAAACTTTGCAACAGGTTAAGCGAGAAAGCGGGAACCCCTGGAAACATTTGGTAAGCTCTATAGAAACAAGAAATCGCTTGAGTGTGTTTATTTTGCCTGAAAAATTGAGTTCCCTTCTCGTTAACCGCAATCGCTCGATCTTTTTCGAGCCCAAGCGTTTGTTCCGCATCATTTACTAACTCAGTGCTGATCACAGCATCAATATGATTTACTTGTTTGACTAACTGTTCATCACAGCTCTCCAACAAGTCATAGGCTTTTTCCTTCTCGCCTAATCCAAACCATACTTTAACCGCGTCGACCTTTGTTAACACGGCGGCATCTTCTACTTGATGAACTTGTTCATTTGATGACATCAACTGGTGAGCTTTACCATGTTCATTTTCAAGTAAGTGTGCCAAGGCAAGCATGTAGTCTTTTTGCATTTCTGTGTGCTTATCAAGTTTAGCTCTGCTGGCTCTTCCAAGTAATCGTCTAGCCTGATTAACTTCATTTTGTATATGATGTCTTGCCACTTGTTCAGCGAGATGTAGATGGTATCGCGCTAACTCCATGGTGAAGTCTACTAATCGTTCTCTTACCGAAATGTTGCTTTGAATTTTACGTTCCAACAAACGAATTGCATCTTCCGTCTTGTCCTGCATCTGATAGCAAAGCGTCTTCAAACGGGTGGCTTGTATGGTTAGTTCGCTCTCCAAGATTTTATCAAGTAATGCTTCGGCTCTAGAGTAGTTCTTTTTTCCTATTTCAACACACGCCATCCATTCGTAAGCTTTATCCTTGGTCAAACTCTCTTCGATAAGTCTATCCAACATATCCTGACAATGCGTCCATTTTCCGATAAAAAACTCGCATTTTATGAGCCCCCAATGCGCCCAAATAACATTCTGTGCGCGTTTTAAAATACTTGAATAAAGTTCAGCGGCTTCTTCATATTGTTGTGCTTCTACCAAAATCCTGCCCTTTAACTTGATGAGGTCGTTTTTATATCGACCAATGTTAGGTCCTTCCATGGTGTTGTTGATGTAGTCAAGCGCATTCTTGTATTGATCTTTATTCAGGCATTGAAGAGCCGGCGAAATTTTTTGCCGTACTTTGAGATAGTGTTGGAATGACGCAAAGAGGTTTTTGATAGTGTAGGGCTTTATTAATATGAGATCAGGGTGTAGGTCTAAAATTTGACTCACTGTGTTTGGCATCGAATCCGATGTTACAAATACAATTCCC
Source organism: Glaciecola sp. UBA2563 (assembly GCA_002340325.1). Taxonomy (GTDB): domain Bacteria; phylum Pseudomonadota; class Gammaproteobacteria; order Enterobacterales; family Alteromonadaceae; genus Glaciecola. Next base: position 71,678 of record DDLV01000105.1, read on the forward strand.
GTTGATGGTTTGAGTAGCTTTGTCTCTCTAAGCGTATGTATCCACTCTACACCCGTTTTGTTTTGACCTAAGTGATAATCGACGAATATCACGTCAAAATCCATCGTTCTTAACCCATTTCGCAATTCACGGCCGTTGCTATAGCTGGCAATATCGTAATCGCCCAAAGACAATAGATGACTCCGCAAATTCAAGCGCGCCGTAGCGTTATCTTCAATAATCGCGATTCTAGGTACGTTTTGGATATTCAAGTTAATGTAAAAGTGTAAGAGAAATGCGTATATGTCTATATAGCGGGTAATCAACCGTATCCTTTAGTAGATTTGACTGGGGCACGCCCTGGATTGAGAAAATGGGCTTTCACGCGTTAAATTCTGCTTTGAATCGATTCTAAACCCTCGCTTAACTTGAGCTTAATAAGCGCTTAAGCTAATCAATGCGCAAAGGATTTATTGCATTTAACAACTAAGCTAAAAAAATTACAAAATATTTACAAATTATGGTTTCAGCGTTATATTCATTGCACTGAAACCTTAACGTTTACGTAAAGGTAATGATAAGTACTTATCGATGAGGGTATCAAATGCAAATAGTCCATCAATTCATCGACGGCGAGTTGTGTCCAGGCAGAAGTGATAAGCAGATAGTTGTTACAGACCCAGCAACAAATGCACCTATCGCCAATATTCCTCTTAGCTCGCATCAAGATTTGGATGACGCAATAAGCGCAGCGAAGTCAGCCCAGCGATTGTGGAAGAAAGTCGCCATTTCTGAAAGAGCGCGTTTAATGCTCCGTTATCAACATCTGCTAAAAGAGCATCACGAACAAATTGCTCAAGTCCTAGCAAAAGAAACGGGGAAGATTCTTGAAGATGCAAAGGGTGATGTATGGCGCGGCATTGAAGTGGTAGAGCATGCGGCGAACATCGCATCTATGATGATGGGAGAAACAGCAGAAAACGTTGCACCAAACATCGATACGTATTCGATAGTGCAGCCGTTGGGTGTCTGTTTGGGGATTACACCCTTTAATTTCCCCGCAATGATCCCTCTGTGGATGTTCCCGCTCGCCATTGCATGTGGCAATGGATTTGTTTTAAAACCATCAGAACAGGACCCGCTTACGCCTATGTTACTTGCTGACTTATTCAAGCAGGCGGGCGCGCCAGACGGCATTTTAAATGTCGTTCATGGAGATGCGACGCAAGTCAACTACTTGCTAGAACATCCAGATATTAAAGCTGTGTCATTTGTGGGCTCTGTTGCGGTAGGCCAACACATCTATCGAACCGCAACCCATCAGATGAAAAGAGCGCAATGCTTTGCCGGTGCAAAGAATCATAGTGTTGTAATGCCAGATGCCAACAAGCAGCAAGCAATCAATCAACTCGTTGGCGCATCAGTAGGAGCGGCTGGACAACGTTGTATGGCAATATCTGTTGCGGTATTTGTCGGTGAAAGTCAGCAATGGATCCCGGAATTAGTGGATAAGCTCGCAGCTGTAAAGCCAGGTGTTTGGGATGATGAAACAGCGGGGTTTGGCCCGCTTATCAGCACGAACGCTAAACAACGTGTGTTGCGTTTGATAGAAATCGGTAAACGTGAAGGTGCACAAGTATTATTAGATGGCTCAGAAGTTTCCGTTCCTAATTTTGAAAATGGAAATTGGGTCGGCCCAACGGTTTTCTCTGATGTCAAACCAGATATGGAAATCTATAAACAGGAAATATTTGGTCCAGTGCTTTGCTGTGTTGGTGTCGATAGTTTTGACGAGGCACTCGCACTTGTCAATGCTAACCCATATGGCAACGGCACTAGCATATTCACATCCAGTGGTCATATAGCTAAACGCTATCAAAGTGAAGTTGAAGTTGGGCAAGTAGGCATAAATCTACCAATCCCAGTGCCGCTACCTTTTTTCTCGTTTACCGGTTGGAAAAACAGTTTTTACGGAGATTTGCATGCTTATGGTAAACAAGCAGTGCGTTTTTATACAGAAACAAAAACCATTACTGCCAGATGGTTTGAAGATGAAGGTAACAACGATGACGCTTCTGAGAACGAAGCGAAGTCGTCACCTAACATGACAATTAATCTGCGTTAGTTAATAAGGGTTAAATTCGATGAACTTTGAACTTAATGACGACCAGCGGGCGTTTGCCGCTACGGCTAAACAATTTGCTAAAAATGAATTACATCCTTATGCCGCAGAGTGGGACAAACATCATGTTTTCCCTGTCGACACGATTCAAAAGGCGGGAGAATTAGGATTTTGTGGTCTTTACACAGCTGAAAATGATGGTGGTCTCGGTCTTTCTAGGTTAGACGCGTCCATTGTATTTGAACAGCTTGCGATGGGTTGCACCACAACAACCGCCATGCTCACGATCCACAACATGGCGACTTGGATGTTATCAAGTTGGGGTACAACAGAGATTAAAAATGCATGGATGGAGGCATTGGTATCTGGTAAGGCTATCGCCAGTTACTGTCTAACGGAACCTGGTTCTGGCTCAGACGCATCAAGTTTGCGCACAACAGCATCTTTTGATGGGCAGCATTACCGTATAAATGGCGCCAAAGTGTTTATATCTGGAGCAGGTGAAACCCAACTCTTGATTGTAATGGCGCGCACTGGCGAGAGCGGAGCCGATGGCATCAGCGCGTTTGCAGTGCCAGCGAACGCCAATGGCGTCATTTATGGTAAACCTGAAGAAAAGATGGGTTGGAACGCACAACCTACGCGAATGATAACGTTTGATGATGTCAAAATTTCAAAAGAGCATTTATTAGGGGCTGAAGGAGAAGGATTCAAATTCGCTATGCAAGGCCTGGATGGCGGCAGAATAAATATTGCAACCTGTTCTGTAGGCACAGCACAGCAGGCGCTCAACACTGCAAGACAGTACATGCAACAGCGAGAGCAATTTGGAAAGCCATTGGCCTCTTTTCAAGCGCTTCAGTTCAAACTCGCCGACATGGCAACTGAATTAGTGGCAGCTCGTCAAATGGTAAGGCTTGCAGCTGCAAAACTGGATAACGATGATGTCGATAGAACAACATACTGTGCGATGGCCAAGAGGTTCGCAACTGATGTTGGATTTGAAGTTTGTAACCAAGCGTTACAAATACACGGCGGATATGGCTACATCAAAGAGTATCCGTTGGAGCGTCACGTACGTGACGTCCGGGTGCATCAGATTCTAGAAGGCACAAATGAAATTATGCGTCTCATTATCTCAAGGCGACTCTTTGCTAATGAGCGAGAGGTGCTTTAGTGGTGAAGGCGAATTGATGATAGCGAAACAGAACGAGCAAGTTATCACTGTGCATCATGAAATGTCACATGGTGGGTGCTTAATGCAAATTTCATTAAATAAGCCAAAGGCACTGAATGCACTTGATTTATCCATGATCAGGACAATACAGACGTTACTTGATGATGCTCTTTCAAACGCGTCGATCAAGATTATTTTTCTCGATGCTGTTGGTGATAAAGCGTTCTGCGCAGGCGGTGACATCGTTGCGCTTTATAATACTATGAACGATACCGGTGTAAACGACAATGCGGAAAATGACAGTGCTATCAATGATAAAGCACTTGTCAAACATCAGAACGTTTCAATCTCGTCTGGCAAAGCGCCAGATGTTGTATCGCAGTTCTTCAGCGAAGAATACCGATTAGACTATACCATCCACACTTACACAAAACCGATTATCGTTTGGGGGAACGGGTTTGTAATGGGCGGCGGTATGGGTTTGTATGCAGGCGCTACTTTTCGCGTTGCCACTGAAAAAACACGCATCTCAATGCCTGAGCTATCCATTGGATTGATTCCTGATGTCGGCGCTAGCTATTTCCTCAATAAATTGCCCCCCGGCATTGGCCTCTTTTTAGGACTGACAGGCTCAACGTTAAAAGCTTGTGATGCCTTGCAAATCGGGCTGGCGGATGTGGTCATTAAACACGCACAAAAACAAAACGTGATAGCATCTTTACTAAACCTTCCTGACACGCAGTCTAGTTACATAACGCAATGCATTGCACAGTTCCAAAGCACTAATGAGCTCCTCATGCCTGATCTATCACTCCATCAAAATGATTTTTCCGATTTAGCATGCCAAGATACTATAGCACTCGCGCTAGTATGGCTTTCAAAATATGCGGAAACCAAAAAGCACAATTCGTTTTTCGAAAAAGTAAATGTTGCATTGAAAAAAGCAAGCCCATTGGCGAGCGCAACTTTTTTTGAGCAAATGAATCGAGGAAAAACGATGGCGCTTGCAAGCTGCTTTGAGATGGAGCTTTCTCTTGCGCTTTCAAGCGCGTGTTCTGGAGAATTTAAAGAAGGAATACGAGCGCGTTTAATTGACAAAGATAATTCGCCAAGATGGAAATTTCAGCATTGTAGCGAAGTGGATAAGTCGTTTGTAACTCAACAGTTTGACTATTTTGACATCAGAAATTTATCCAACCCGCTTTCAATTATGATAAACAACGAAATACAAAACCATAGGAGAGCACCGTGAAAACAGTCGCGTTTTTTGGTTTGGGGAACATGGGAAGAGGTATGGTATTGAATCTTCTCAATTCGGGTTATAACGTTCATGTGTACGATCCAATCGATGAAAATATGCAGGAAGCCGGTGCGCGTGGCGCGACTATTTTCGATAAGCCGGAAGCAGCAGTATTAGAAGCTGACTTTGTTGTTAGTATGCTGCCGTCGGGTACACACGTTTATTCACTTTTATTAGGAGCAGATAACAGCGAAGCAATCGTTGATTGTGCAAGCAAGGAGACCATTTTTATAGATTGCAGCACGATTGAGTCAGAAACCGCCCGAGCGATTGGAAGCGAACTTGACAGTCTTGGCTTTGCTTTCTGTGATGCGCCAGTGTCTGGCGGCGTAGCAGGCGCTGCAGCTGGTACCCTTACGTTTATCGTGGGTGGGACAGAAGAAAATGTCAGAACAATTTCGCCGTTGCTCTCAGCGATGGGGAATAACATCTTTCATGCAGGCAGCGTTGGCACAGGGCAAATTGCGAAAATTTGCAATAACTTGTTACTTTCTATACTTATGGCAGGTACCTCTGAGGCGCTTCAGCTCGCTATAGATAATGGCTTGGACCCAACTGTTGTGTCGAACATTATGTCAAAAAGCTCTGGCAATAATTGGACGCTCTCGCACTACAACCCTTGCCCGGGCGTTATGCCCAACGTACCGTCGTCTCATAATTATGAGGGCGGCTTTATGGTGAACCTGATGAATAAAGACCTTAACTTGGCAATGCAAACTGCAGAATTGACATGCTCGCAGACCCCGATGGGTAAGCTCGCGCAGTCGCTTTACAAGGAGCATCAACAAGAAGGTAATGGTGAGCGTGATTTTTCTAGCATTTTCGAGATGTATTCAAATAATACAAGGCCCTAGTTTTTTTTCCAACATCCGAATAAACTGATGCCACGAGAACGTTGGTATACTTCCTTTTGAATATGCATCCAGCCCTTTTTATCGATCGCGATGGTGTCGTCAATGTCAATCACGGATACGTGAATGAAATTGATTCTTTCGATTTTATTAACGGTATTTTTTCTATTGTAAATCAGGCAAATGAGCTCGGTTATAAAGTCATAGTTATTACGAATCAATCGGGGATTGGGCGAGGTTACTTCACTGAGCAGCAGTTCCTAGAGTTAACTCATTGGATGATTGAAGAGTTCAAAAGAAATGGCAGCAATATTGATGATTTGTTCTATTGCCCTCATCATCCAAGTGAAGCCAAAGGCGAGTACTTGAAAGACTGTAGTTGCCGCAAACCTAAACCAGGTTTGTTTACACGCGCTATTGAAAAACACAATATTGACGTGCATTCGAGTATTATGATTGGGGATAAAAAGTCTGACATGCGAGCTGCAGCAGCGGCTGGTGTTAACCAGAGAGTTTTGTTGGGCCAGGATCCGAAGCAAAGCAGCGAGTATCAAACGCTTTGGCTGAGGCAGGAAAGTTTGGAGGGGGTTGAATTTAAAACGCTTATTTCGCCCCCGCATTAAATGCCTTTTTGAAGAATGTGATATCCAATAACTTTATGAATACTACTGAGTAAAGCTCTCTAAGTGCTTTATGCTTCTTGACAGCATATTGGTGTCAATATCAACGAGCAGCTCTTTATTTGTCGTAATATCGATAACTTTATAGCTACCATCTCTTGCAACCTCGGTAAGCATTGGATATTTAAAAAATATCAGATTTTCATCTTTCGTACTGACCACCCAATTTCGGATTGGGTCTTGCAGCGCTTGCCCTGTGGAATAGCGTTCGACATCCGCCATGCAACCAAACTGTTGTAAAACAGTTGGCGCAATATCTTCATTAGTTGAGGCTTGCGAATTTGTCAGAAAATTTGAATATAGATGAAAGTTTTCAGTGTCAGCTGATTTTGCAATCATCATCACCTGAGTTTTTTCATCTATTGGTTTATCAGCTATTGCTGAAAACTCTTGACCATCGAGAATACCAAAATGAAAACCGTTCTCGAGAGTCGAAATTTGATCTGAAAACTCGTCGAAGGCCATGCTGTCTGAGCCATTTACATATACTGTGCTGGGAATATTAAAGGCAGCCAACAAGTCTAGTAATACAGGTTCAACGGATATCATCTCTACCATATTAAGCGGCATCGCGTATTTTATCTGTTCACTATTGTTATTAACATCAGTGGATGTTACCAAATGAAACTCATTGCGTTTAAGGCCTTTTAAAGAGGCATTTGATGTACCATCAAAATTCATAAGTATAATCATTTTGACGTCATTTTTTACACTGCAGTAGACCGGCTTAGGTGGATACAAAAATCCACTTCCGACCTGATACTGGAGCTCTTCTTGCTGTTCTCTTATTTCCAAATCAAGAAGTCCATATCGCGCCATGAGTGTTTTTGCAGTGGCGGGATAGGAAAGTGGAAACATGTTGTCTTGTTTTAATATTGGTGTATACAACTTAGCGTCAGCCCATACATGGATACCGTGACTTGCAATAAAGCATAAAACAAACGCCGTGGTCATGTATGGCGTAAATTTAAATCTCTGAAACCTCTTAAGACGTTTATATATGGCATTTGCAATAACAAGTTGCAGCATTAACCACACTACGACAAGCATACACAGATAAAACCACTGAAGCCAACCGAAAGCATCAACTTGAACTCTGGTTTCGGTGCGCAAAAGTTCTGCAGAACTGAAACTTAAATGAGAGCCTGTTTGGTTGTAGATAAGGGCGTCAAATGCAAGTAAAGCAAGGCCAACAGCCGCGACGCTAGCAGACAATCCTTTGAGTATACGCAGGTTTGTCAATTGGTAGCACAGCGGTAGAATAAATATGATAAAACCTAAAAACGCAATGAAACTAATGTGACCGACCCACATCGTAAACATGTAAATTATGCTTATGGGTGACGTAGAAACCGGCGTTGAAAAGATATATATAGAGGAAATTGCGATTGCAATAAGAATATTGGCAAGCGCAAACCAATGGCCCCAGCTAACTTGTTCTGAAATCTGCTTTCGCCGCGGCGATTCATTGTAAATCATAGGTGATGTCTACTGAGTGGTTTTTTTTAATACGCGGCAGAACGAATCAACCATTTCATTGCGGCTAGAATTATCTGGATGCTGATTGAAGATTTGGGTAATGACATTGCCTAGCACTAATAATGATAAATCTCGTTGTGCCGAGTGTTTATCCAAAACGGAAAATACATCGTCCATGATAGCTTCAAACCGTTCGTCTGAATAACGCGAGTTTACTGGCATTTTTCACCCTGTTTTTTTTAATTAAAATGGTTACAATTGCTGCGCTTTTAGCATATTGCTGCAAAACTACTCCTAGCAGAGGTATTAGTATAAAGCGAGTAATAGATTTCGCCAAAGACTAATCGATAAACATCGATTTACCAATAGAAAAAGGATATCCATGACAACAAGCGTCGAACAATTTATTGTTCATAGGATTTTATTAACAAACGAAGGCAAGTTGACATTTTTACCTCGCGGGAGTGTATATGACGTTACTGAGAATATTGCCAAACTTACCCACCAACTGCACTCTACGTTCAACGCTAAACCCGGAAAAGGGGTTGGGGGGTTTGACAAAGGTAATGCCGAATTTAAAAATTTACTAGACGTTTATCTTGGAAATAATATCGACTTTCACGAGTTTAGTGTTGAATCAAGTAAGCGATTGTTGGCGTCCATTATCTCTGAAAATATGGTTGAAGCTGGTTTCGTTATATTCAGTCAGTATGAGTATTTAGCGACAAAATACCTGCTTATTACTCTACTAGACACGAAAGAGCACGTTGAGGTTAATCAATATCTTGAAATTAGTCAGAGTCATCACCTTGATTTAACCCGAATGCAAATAGCAGCGCGTATCAATTTGACTGATTATCAAATAAACCCAGAAAATAACCGTTACATTAGTTTTCTAAAGGGGCGAATGGGACGAAAAGTAAGCGACTTTTTTATGCAGTTCATCGGCTGCGATGAAAAAGTGGATGTAAAACAACAGAATAAACTTCTCGTTGAGCAAGTTGACGAATATCTATCATCTGAACGTTTAGATAAAGATGAAAAGGTGCAGAGTCGTGATGCATTGGTAGATTACTACAAACAAAAGGTTGATATTGGTGAGAATATTGAATTGGGTGACGTGGATGAAGTGTTGTCAAAGTCAACTGGTGCAAAGACGCTGTTTTCTGAATATTCTGCTGCAACAACACCGGCGTTAGAGCCAACTTTTGCTCCTGACAAAACGATGTTGAGTTCAATGAAGAAATACAGCGGAGCCGGCGGTGGAGTGTCGCTTAATTTTGATAGAAAGTTATTGGGTGAACGGGTTTTCATTGATATTGATAACGACACAATATCGATAAAAGGAATTCCGCCTAATCTTAAGGACCAGCTACTCAAATCCATGCATCAGGATCCTAGTGAATGAAATTGTTTGTGAATGACCTCACTGTTATGGACTTTTCTTATTTATGCCCGAAGAGAGGTATGGTAGGTGAGAGCTGGATCGTAGATATTATCCTGGATGGTGGCTTGAATGACGAAAGCATGGTGCAAGATTTTGGTATCGTAAAAAAGCAATTGAAGTCACTTATCGACGATTACATTGATCACAAGCTGGTAATACCGGCAGATAGTGAAAGCACAACAATAATTCATAATGAAGGTACAGACGCTGTTGATGTCGTATTTAATTTTGCCAAGGCGTCAGAGCCGGTACAGCATATTTTATTGCGCTGCCCATCTGAAGCCTATGCATTTGTATATTCAAAGGTGATTGATAAACCCAGTGTGGTGAGTTATTTAAAAGATATCATCAGCACACAGTTGCCGCAGAATGTAGATACAATTGATATTGAATTGAGAGAAGAGTATATCCCTTCGCCATATTATCATTACACGCATGGTCTAAAGAAGCACGATGGTAATTGTCAACGCATCGCACACGGGCACCGTTCAAAAATAGTTATTACTGAAAACGGCGCGCGAAGTGAATCGCTCGAGCATCACTGGGCGCAAAAATGGCAAGACATTTATATTGGGACGCAAGAAGATTTGATTCCGATACATGATAGTCATTTATATCCCATGGCTAAACAAATGGGATGCGAGGGATCTGAACACTATGCGTTTCAGTATGAGGCGTCACAAGGTCAATTTAGCATGATTATTTCGAAAAATGTCTGCGATATTATAACGCAGGACTCTACCGTCGAGTGCATCGCTCAACACATTCTTGATAACACTGTTCAACTCAGTAATGGCTCGCTTCAAGTACAAGCGTTTGAAGGGGTGGGTAAAGGCGCGATTGTCGGTAATAAATAAGATCATCCCGCCCAGAAAGTGAATGGTGCATGCCTCTAATAAAAAAAGGGTGATGACTCAAGATGAGTTACCACCCCTTACGTTTGAACATGTTGCGCACAGAAACACCCAGTTTTGAGATCTGGAAGTCCTAACCTTTTTGTTTTTATTGTCCGTCTTTTTCGAACTAAATATGTTCTTTTTTTTAGTTCGCGTTTATCCCTTAACTAACAGGAGTTTCCACGGTCTCAATAGGAGCAAAAAGCGTGCTAACTTTGACAGTTTAAATGCTTTTAGGTTACTCTAGGAGTTATTATCTTAACTAATTGAAAAATAATAAGAAATTATTTATTTAGAAGTGATTAATAAAATAGTAACGGAAAGTTAACTCCACTCGTTCCAAGCCAATCAAACGACATCATCGAAAGTGTCAATTTTTTGGAGAATTAATGCCGTATTTTTTGGCAGTTGATCGCCGTTAACAGTCAAACTTTCGACATTTACTTAATGTTGATTGCGATTCAATACATTTACCATTTTTTCGAAAAGTTCTTCCTTGATGATTGGTTTGCCGACATGGGCGTTAAAGCCGACCGTTCGATAATGATTAATCTCTTCCTGCATAACATTTGCAGTGAGCGCAATAATGGGAATGTCTGGATTAAACCCTCGAATGCAAGTAAAGGCCTCTTCACCATCCATTTCTGGCATCTGAATATCCATTAATATGAGGTCATATTGGTTTGTTTTGCTCACTTCTACGGCTTGTTTACCGTTTAAGACAAAATCTATACGTGCATTAGTCGGCTCCAGCATCGCCTCAATTATGGTTTGGTTTATTTCATTATCTTCAGCGATCAAAATCTTTGTGTTTGATAAATCAGGGCTTTCAGATTTGCGGTCCTTAGATTGCTGCAATGCTTCTAGCGTAATCGGTTCCATGGGTATCGTTACATAAACAGTCGTTCCTTCGCCTTTGCTACTTTCAATGTGTATGTTGCCATTCATCAAGCGTATCAAATTGATAGTGATCGCCATGCCAAGTCCAGTGCCGCCGTATTTGCGCGTTACTGACGTATCCGCTTGAGAAAAACGCTCAAAGATTGTCGATTGATACTTCTTGCTCATTCCTATGCCCGTATCTGATACGACAAAGCGTAAACATGTTTTTGTGTCATTTTGCTCACTGTTTACCGAAATCTCGACGTTTCCATCATCAGTAAACTTCACAGCATTTGATACCAGATTAAGTAAAATCTGCCGTATTCTGACAGCGTCTCCTTTCCAACCATCGACATAGTCTTCATCGACGTCACGCACGAGCGTTAAGCCTTTACTATCAACCTGCGTTCGAACATCAGATATCACACCGTCGACGACGTTAAGAAATGAAAAGGGCTTGCTTTCTAATGAGAGACTATCAGCCTCGATTTTAGAAAAATCTAGGATATCGTTAATGATCACCAATAGTGATTTTGCCGCCCTCAATGATTGGTGCACGAGTTTCCGTGATTCACTGTTCGCTTGTTTGTCCTCAATGACTTGGAGCGTTCCTAGAATGCTATTTAATGGTGTTCTAATTTCGTGACTCATATTTGATAAAAATCGGGATTTCGCTTCGTTTGCAGCTTCGGCCTTTTGACCGGCAATTTTAAGTTTTTTGTGATATCTAAAAAGGCTTGTGGAAAGCAGCACAATCAAAATTGAAAATGAAAGTATGATGGTTGTTTCCATCCTCAACCTTTGGCCAGTTAGGGTGACATCTGTGATCGTTAGATTGTATAGACCTTCTGTGTGAAGACCATTATGCACAACGATAAAGTCGATAACGTTGCTGAAATCCAGACCTGAGTGCTCCATCCCAATTTCATTGTTGTAAAGCCACCAACTTTCTACACCAAATTGTTTTAATGGTAGAGAATAGCTAACGGGCCGCGCAAATCCATCTGCGGTAATCCCCATGTATTTCAATGAGTCATTTATTGCTGTGTCAGAATAAGCTTCATTAAAGTTGCGAAACTGAAATCTCACACTGTGTTCAAGCCTCGGACCAGTAACTGATATGCTAAAGTTAACGTTATTATATGGCGTCAAATCGATGCCATTTGCCATATCTTCACCAATTAAAAAGTTAAAACCACATACGCTTTGTGTTGTGACCTGTTTGACCTCACAGGTGCCGCTTATCCCATTGTCAATAATCTCATGGACAGAAGAAACCTCACCCAACGCAATGTTGGTGACGACCTTATTAACAGATGATTCAGTGAGAGGGTAGTTGATATCAAACTGACCGGTGAAATAGATAATACAGGGCAATGAGGCAATACATAAATATATCAATATTAGTCTTTTTTCTCGTTTTGAGAAAAAAGCCTGCTTTTGAACTATATCTTCTGAATCAAGCATATCTTCTGTAAATATTTAAATTTTTTGCGTTGATTGCTTTTATCTTTCTCACTCTTTGGTTTTTTGCTCGATAATTTATACAAATAGCATTTAGGTGTTTATATTACGCATTTTTCAAAAAACTTGGTTTAAGCCAGTTCTCATACTTTTCTGCATCATTTATTTGCACAAAACACGTATCCTTGGCGGCTGGCATTACCTGTAAACGCTTTTCTATTAATCGCGCATCTCGCAATAAATGGATAGACACACTATCACCAACGGCCTGTCGATTTAATTCACGATATAGATGCTTTGTATTGGTCTCTAACCCGTTGATTGCGATAATATGATCATCAATTTGTAAATCAGCAGCACTGGCCGCACTGCCTTTGAGTACCTGCGAAACTTTACAACCTAGTGTCTTGTCCTTCAGCACTGCACCAAAGTCATTCGCCATTGCTTCGGATGCTTCTTTTCCACCCTTATCAGAATTTGTATCTCGGGCACGTAAGTGCATTGCTAATCCAATTTCGTCCAGCCACTCAGAAAGCGGCAGTTCTGCAGTGCCAGAACAATAAAGCTCTATGAACTCTTCCAACTGAACGTCTAGTTCTTCGCGGCATATTATGGCGATCACATCGTCTGGCGTGCCGATGCCTTTCGCACCGTATTTCCTATACAAGTGCTGCATAACATCGTCCAAGCTATACATCTCGTTGCTCTGTCTACGAATTTCAATATCGAGACCAAGAGCGACAAGTCCACCTTTTAAATAATAACTCACAATGTGATTGCTTGAGCTAGGCGTTTGCTTATAAAACTTGTTCCATGCATAGAAGCTCGATTCGGAAATACTTTGTAGATCTCTACCTGGGTTTCTTAGTAAACGCGTGATGTTTTTGCCCAAAACTTCTAAATATGCATTCGGGCTTATTGTTTGGCTTCTGGCAAGGGCAAGATCGTCATAGAGTGATGTTATGCCTTCATAGATCCATAATTGGGGGGTATAAACTTCCTCGCTTAGATCCGGCGCGCACATAACGTCAGGCTTGTTTCGCTTTACGTGCCATGTATGAAAGAGTTCATGACTACAGAGTGCAAGAAAATCTTGGTACTCGTTTTTGATTGTTGTGGTTTCACCAACAAGGGGTATCCCATCTCGTGCATATTGCAAAATCGTTGACGCTCTGTGTTCCAAGCCACCAAATCCATTCTTGCAGACGAGTGTGATAAAAAAGTATTCTCTTTCGGGCATTTCACCGAATAACATCTCATGATGACGACAGATGGGCACAAGATCACTACAAATTCTATCCATATCAAAATCGTGAGTACCCGTAAAAATGACGTGATATGTTGTATCGTTTACAACAAACGATTGTTGTGTCGTTTTACCAATCAAAATGGGATGGTCAATGAGTGTGTCATAACAGTCGTTAGTAAAACTTCTTACGTTGTCTGTTTCGGATGAGTCATCATTGGGCTGCATAGCAGTAATGGTGTGTGCCCATGGCATTAACCGCGATTTATCGATAATGACATTATGCGTTTTATTCTGCAGTTCTTTCACACACAAAAACACACTTGTGCCATTACAAAAAGCATATTCATCATTGATGTATGCACTTCGAACGGATAGGTCACGAGCAAATACAGTATACTCTAACGTAACAATTCCCAACTCAGCGTTTGAATCATTGCAGAGCTTCCAACTCTGTTTGTCGATTTTTTTTAGCACCAGCTCTTCGTTGGTAGGGTAAATTTCGACGATGTTCTTTGCAAAATCCCTGATCATGTAACTACCTGGGATCCAAGCGGGTAGTGTAATCGTCAATTCAGTAAGTGAACCTGCTTGCGCTGTAAGTTGTATTTTGAAGAGATGCTCGCTTATGCTATCTGGGATTAGCGTGTATTCGATCATAATTTGATAATTTAGCTGTGAACGATGAAGAGGTTGATGGGTAGTATAAGCGCTTTGCTTGCTTTTATCATGTCCAGTTTCTGTTGACTTGTAGCAGTTTTTGGCTGCAATTAATGATTGTATTTACAAAGACCATCATTAATTGCAAGTTGAGTAAGATTTAATAACAATGTAAAATGCATGTAAACCATGTGTATATAAAAACAATAGAAAATAAAGAATGAGTGGCGGGAATATGCGAGAAATAGATAGATTAATGAATCACTATAGTGAAAGCCATCAAAATAAAACCAACATACTTATTCACGGTATTGCTGTACCAAGTATTTACCTTGTTACCGTTGGTTTAATTTGGTCAATACCTGTACTTGATTTTATGTCTGCAATGAATATTACATGGGCGCATGTGCTGATCATTCCAACCTTGATGTACTATTTTAAACTCTCTGGTCCAATAGGTGCAGCGATGACAGTGCTGAGTATTTTTGTATTTTTGTTTTTACATTGGTTACAAGGTGCACTATTCGGTACTGGGTTCACGGTTTGGCAGTTTTGTCTCGCGTTATTTATTGTTATGTGGGTATTGCAATTCGTAGGTCACAAAATTGAAGGGAAAAAACCTTCGTTTTTGGAAGACCTTCGTTATTTGTTGGTTGGTCCCGCCTGGTGGTGGAAACACTGGTTGAAACGATTGAACATCAATTACTAAAAACTGATTTGTAACGTTTTTTTGCTTGCCAGCAAAGATACAGGGTGGTTACGCGTAACATAATAACTACCCTAAAGACCCATCTAGCCTCAATGAATTAAGGTAATTTTGTTTTGGATAAGCAGCGAATAGTCGTTCAGCGCCTTTCTTTCAACCTTTGATGGATCAAGCGGTATTGCTGCTGGATATCTGTGCTGGATACCTGACATAACGCCTTTTTTGTCTTCCCGTATGAGCTGAACTGCGTAAGTACCAAGCTTTGTTGCGAGCACACGGTCATGCCAATCTGGCGAACCACCTCGCTGCACGTGACCTAATGAAAGGATCCTAACGTCAACACCAGTTTTGGACTGTAATGACGTCGCCAAGTCATTCAAACCGCCCGGCCAGAGGTTTTCAGTGATAACAATGATATGACTGGCATTGGCCTTGTTATTTCGTCTTTTTTCTAGTTTGTCGAGGATTTTGGCTAGTTCATCTTCAGCGGTGCTAAACGTTTCAGGCAATAGCACGTGATCTGCGCCAGCGCCAATCGCGGAATTCAATGCAATGAAGCCTGCTTCACGCCCCATTACATCCACTACAAAAATACGTTCAAATGCATCCGCAGTATCCCGCACTTTATCAAGGCTTTCGACGGCGGTTTGTATCGCCGTATGGTAACCAACGGTGTAGTCAGTGCCAGCGACATCATTATCAATAGTGCCAGGAATACCTACGACAGGTTTATCCCATACTTCCTGTAGTGCAAGCGCTCCCATGAATGAACCGTTACCACCTACAACAACAAGACCGTCCAACTCGTGGTTTTCAAGAACCTGTGCTGCAAGTCTTATCTGTTCGGGATGTTTGAACTTTTCGCACCGCGCGCTGTGCAACAAGGTGCCACCGCGTTGAAGGAGATTGTGAACCGTCTGCGTTGTCAGCGGCACCCACTCGCTTTTTAATAGTCCGTTATAGCCGTGACGAAAGCCAATGACTTCAATGTTATCACTAGCAGCGGCGAGAGTTACTGCTCGAATACACGCATTCATTCCTGGTGCATCTCCGCCAGATGTCAATATCGCGATTTTCTTGACTGTCATTTGAATCCTTTTCACATTTATTTGTCGTAAGAAGACTATCCACTCTACTGCTATGGAATTTTCAAAGTGAAAAAAATCGTTTTGTTGTTGGTCACGATTTTTACCCTGGCTGGGTGCTCAACTAAATTCGCTTATAACAATATAGACTGGTTGGTCTATTGGTACATCGATGATTATATTGAATTAACATCAGAACAAGAAAGTGTTTTTGATGAAAAACTACAAAAATGGTTGATTTGGCATAAGCGCGAGGAGTTCCCTCAATATATCAATCATCTTGATGAGCTAATATCAGACATTCAACAAAATTCGCTTACTGCACAGCGCATGGGCTATCATCAGCAAAAGGCAAGGGAGCATTGGACTAGGTTGCGTGCGCATGTAGCACCGGACTTAGTCGAGATGAGTGAATTATTAACCGACGACCAAGTCGTCTATCTCTTTGCTGCATTGGAAGAGGATAATAAAGAAGAAGCAGAAGAATACCTTGAAAGAGTTTCATATTCGGAGGAAAAAAAAGAAAAACGCTGGTTAAAACGCAGTCAAGACAGTGCTTCTGATTGGCTTGGACGATTAAATCAGGAACAAAAAAATTATATCGCCGATAGTTTTGGGACGTTTGAACCTACTCGTGAACATTGGATTGCTTACAAAGAAGACTATCAGGCAAGTTTGAGAACACTATTTGCTACTCGACACACTAACGAGAATTTTAAGGATGATTTACTCGTCATGATTACCCAACCCGAAAAATACAGATCTGAAGCATTCAATCAAGCATCTGAACGAAATACAAAAAAATCAAAACAGTATCTACTAGATTTAATGCAGGTAGCTACCGAAAAACAAAAGCGAACGCTTGTTAAAAACATAGAGAAATACAAAGACGATATCGTGGATTTGAGTCAATAAAAAATCGTCTATCACTCAAGCAATATTGGTCTATCTTGCCAAAGACTATGGTTCAAATGAGTGGTTTCCAGAATCCTCCAGAGAGATGGCAGAAGTCATACAATGGCTGATGGTTGCAGAAAATGAAATTGCTAGAGGGCCAAATGATGCGAGGTTGCACGATAAATTTGGCTATGAATTGGATCACACGCTGGCTTTGGATAAATCAAATCGAATCTTGGATTTGATAGAGCAACATCTAAGCACTCAATCTTGGTTAGCGTTAGATAGACCCACGATAGCTGATATCGTATGTTTTCCATACATAGCGTTGGGGCATGAAGGTAGAGCAAACATCGGTGAGCGCAATCAAATAAAGAACTGGATTGAAAGAATAAAGGCACTACCAAATTTTATATCCATGCCAGATCTAATCTAAATCGCTGCATCAATGTGATCAGTTTCTGGTAGTTTTGATATCTCATGCATCTGTCCGTCTACGTAATAAATTAGATGTAACCATTATACGGGAAGGAGGTTTTAAAAATGTAGGATTGTCACGGCTCACTTTGGCGCAATGTCTACCGTTAACATCCAATATATTCAAAGGTTTATGTATGTTGTTTTACATGAAAAGATATACTATTGTGAAAGTTACGAAAATGTAAAGCTCTCGCCCTGTGTGGTTCTAAATAGCAGGCAAATGACCGCAAAGCGTTGATATCTCAATCTCCAGCGCTTCGGTACAAAAGGAACTTTTCCAATGTATGTGATAACCAACCGAGAAATATTGCGGAATAAAACGGGTCTTAAACAGTTTGGTGCTTCTGTTAATTCGAAAGGGCCTAATGAACTCAGAGTAGCAAAGGTAGATCGTTACGGCCGAGGATATAAGGTAACGCTATTGGAGGATAAACTACCTCAAGCACGCGCTAAAGAGCTGATTGAAATGCACAAGCTAGACCTTGACCAAGAGGCACAGCACTGGATTAGTTTGGAGGTTGCGATTGATGTTACTCAACGGGCTCGCAAAAACAATTCGCATGTGCTGTTTTTTGTGCATGGCTTCAACAACGATATTAACGATGTAGTAAAACGAGCATTTTACTTACAGGACCAATATGGCATTGAAGTCATTCCATTTACATGGCCCGCGAACGGGGGTGGCGCTGCAGGTGTTATATCCTACAAGTCAGACAAACGCGATGCGCGAGCGTCGACCGGTGCATTAGAACGTACACTTAAGATTATGCGTGAGCACTTTGTACTCATTAATGAAGGACAACAGAGAAAGTTATTGGAGCAAGCCACTAAAAAACATCCAGATAACTTAGAAGCACGAGAAATTTTGTATTCGCGATTGTTAGAAAAAGAATGTCCCTTTAGCTTTAACGCGATGTTTCACAGTATGGGCAACTATTTGCTCAAGCAAATGCTAAAAAGTTCGATTTGTGAAGGCAATGATCTCACCTTTGACAACGTTGTATTAGTCGCAGCGGACACCAATAATGAAGAACACAAGGAATGGGTAGATACAATAAAGTTTCGCAAGCGACTGTTTATAACCATAAATGAGGATGATGTGGCCTTAAAAGCATCAAGAGCCAAGTTTGGTTCAAATCAACTCGCTCGACTTGGACATTATCTACGTGGTCTTGATTCAACCAGCGCACACTATATTAATTTTACCCGAGCGTCATGGGTAAAAAAATCTCATGCGTATTTTGAAGAGCCATCTGAGAAAAATGAAAATGTAAAAGCTTTTTTTGAGAGGGCTTTTAAAGGCGAACCTGCTGAGGAGGACTTGCGGTTTCAGTCAGAAGGCAACTGGTATGAAGTTTCCTAAACACATTGTCTAATGCAGAGGATATGAGTGCACCGTTATAGCGTAATCTGTTTTATTTACCTTACAATATTTACTTTGATTAATGGCGCTGTCTTTGCTCGCGAAAAAGTCAGCTTGAACGGATTTGTGGCTCAATCGTGTCCGAATGAGACCGACTATTACCCATTTTCTCCTTTAAACATCAAGGTTAAATCGGTTTCATTGGGTAATGAAAGTGACGTGCAAGCAGCGCTTCCAGAGGGAGTCAGTCTTTTTGGTGCTTGGGAGCTTAATGCCAATAACAGTGCATTTGGTGGTTTATCAGGTTTACAGTTTTCCTCACAGGGGAGACTTGTTGCGGTCTCGGATCGAGGTAATCTTATCACTATAGACTTGACCGATGGTACGCCAAATGGCAACGGGTCGATATCGCCATTGTTAGACAACAGCGGTAAAGTATTAGAAGGAAAAAATGAAACAGATGCTGAGGGTTTGGCATATTACGACAACTTGACGTTCATCAGCTTTGAGCGAAATCACCGCATTTTGGCATACGCGCTTGATGCATGTGGGGCAGCGGCAAGAGGTATTACCATTGCTGAATTACCAAGCATAATTAACGATGTAACAATAAACGATAATGACGGTGCGGAAGCTCTTTATTTCAAAGAAAAGGGCGGCTTGTTTGCCGGTTATGAGACCTCTATTGACGGTAAATCAATTGTATTGCGTATTGACATAAGCAACGGCGGCTCAGGTTACGCGAGCAAGGATTCATATTCCTTCCAACATGGTCCGACTGTTCATGAAGACTTTAAGCTGGTTGGCGCGTCCCAAAACGCTTATTTGTTTCGCGCTTATTCCAGATGGCGCGGTAACCGAAATATTATTCGTTTAGATGACGGCCGCGAGATATTTCTGCAACATCCATTAACTGTGGATAACTTTGAAGGCATAGCACAGCTAGATGATGCATCCGGCAATTATATGCTATATATCATTTCTGACGATAACTTCTCAGCTCGTCAAAAGATCCTTTTGTATGCATTTAAAATCGCGTTAAGCGGATAGGCACTGTTATTTATCTAAACCAAAAAGCAATTGGATTGAAACCGTAAAAACGGTCAGCAACGTGTGACCGTTGGATTTTAAAGGCGGCCCACACTCTGCGTCACTGGCAACACCTCGCTATAGTTAATTGGTTAAAACTGGATGTTGAGTTTGTTTAAAACTCGCTCAATTGCAGCAACTAACGCTTTATTTTTTTCGGTGCTTAATGCGTCAGGATGAGGCGCTGCAAAAGCTTGAATATCATTGTCATAGTATTGACCAGACGCGTCTGCAAACTCATCGCTAAGCGCTGCTTTAACAAGAATTTTGGCACCAATTCCAATATCTTTGCCTGATGTGCCATACGCTTCTTTTACCATATTACTGCCGAGCAATGAGGCTGGGTTGACTGCGATTATGGCCGGTGCGTTGTCACCTAACGTTTGCGATAAATGAAAACTCCACATGGTGATAGCAAGTTTACTCTGTGCATAGGCAACCGAGTCAGACAACGATGGTGCGCCTTCCAGTGCTTTAAGGCTCACTGGCGCTTGAGCGGCGGAAGATAAATTGACTACGCGGCTTCCCGCCTTCATTAGTGTTGAAAGCAGATGGGTTAACAAAAAAGGCGCAATAGTATTGACAATGAAACGCACGTCGTAGCCATCCGGCGACAGGGCGTTAGGGACTTTATACACACCCGCATTATTGATAAGTACATCAATAGCCTCGTTATTTGCTAAGACCTCACGACTTAATTCGACAACCTCTGCAATAGTGGATAGATCTGACCTGTAGGATTCTATCGTTGCTTGTGGATATGCCACTTGTAACATTGATTTTGTATTGTCTAATTTTGTTTCATTGCGGCCGTGAATCAGCAATTTATGGCCTAATTCAGCCAGCATTTTTGCGGTTTCCAATCCAATACCGTCTGTCGCGCCTGTTAGTAAAATAGTCTTTTTCATCATCTTGTTCTCATGCTCGTAAATTTATTTGAGGTCATTCAAAACGAATCAATGTTCTTGATTCGATGCTCTGTCTTGGAAATGTTGGTTGCTGTTGGTTGGTAATGTCCAATGCGCTATGCGCTAAAAACGGACGATTTTGATTGTCGTAAATATTAAAAATCACAACTTCCTCAGGCGTCATATTTGATAGATAGAACCATCGATGCGCGGGATTTGCAGCAACACCCAATATCTGCCCTTTGCGATCCGGATAAATTAGCTCGATATCCATCCAATCACTAGCACTGACTGAGTCAGGATGTATGAACCCAAGAGGTGAGTGGATAATCATATTTGCGATAGGGCGCCAAACGTTTACAAAGCCAAAGCGTCCATTGCGGTATTCATTAGCTGTGTCTTCACCTACTAAGTCGATAAGTCTTTGCAGAGCACCTGCTTCACTGTAGTCATTGTGGACGTTTCGAGCGGGTTTTCGCTCAGCTTGGACGTCATCAATCCGTACAGTGTGGTCAAACACTATTACTTCATTTGCACCAATTCTGGATTTAAGTAACGATTTGATTTCGTTATCGTATTGAGATTGCCAATTAGCGCCTTCGTTGAAGTCGTTCACAGAAGAGGGGGCGTATTCAAAGGTGATGCCGTCCGTGTCAAAGTTGACTGATTTGCTCAGCTCCCTAATGTCTTGAACGTTTACATTAGTGCTGGTTAGCTCTGGTGAATATAAATTTCCCGCAATCCCATCGACGTCGAATAGGAATGCCTGCGGTTCATCTTTTTGAACGTGATAATTAACGGACGCTTTAACTTCCATTGAAGTACACTCCTCTTATAGCTAAAGACAGCGAGTTGTATTGATGTAAGTATTATAATTGCTCGATTAATCAGAATAAATATCGTATAAAGAGAATCAGTATTCTGATTTTAAATATAATCAAGAAGGTTGGTAAGTAATGGACACAGAGGGGATAAAGCTATTTGTATTAGCTGCGGAAACACTGAACATAAGCGCAGCGGGTCAGCAGCTAGGTATTGCGCCATCTGTAGCAAGCGCAAGGTTGGCCAAATTGGAGATGAAAGTAGGCGCTGATTTGTTCCACCGCTCTACCCGAAAGGTCACTCTTTCAATCGAAGGTATTGAATTTTTGCCTTACGCAAAAGAAATTCTTGCTCAGGAAGAAGCTGCGTTCGCTGCACTGGGAAAGGGAAAGCCAAGCGCAAGTGGGACCATTAGATTTGCTGCGTCAAGTACCTTTGTACAACGTTTTGTTGCTCCCATACTTGCGGAATTCTTGCAGTTATACCCAGACGTGAATGTCGAATTTATGCTATCGGATTCCCAAGTAAAACTCATAGAAGGAGGGTACGATTTGGCACTCAGAAATTATACTGCTCAGGACAGTAGTATGATTGGACGCCGTTTAGCTAATGATACGCGCGTACTTTGCGCATCTCCAGAATACCTTAAGAAATATGGGGTTCCTGAGTCACCAGAAGAACTTGTCAATCACCAGCTCTTGGTATTTATGAATACTAAACCAAGAAAACTAATCGCAAAAGAAGGAAAAAGAGAGTGCGCTTATCCGCCGCCTAACAGTAAACCACGAGTGATTTTTGATGATGGCGCAAGTATGCGTCTCGCAGCCATAGCGGGCAGTGGAATATGCATGAGTTCAATGTGGAATATTCATGATGAACTTAAAAGTGGCCAGCTAACGCGTGTTTTACCTGAATATGTTATCGACGACAATGCTGCGGTTTGGTTAGTCTATCCAAAGTCTAATGTGCTAACCTCGAAAGTCCGCGTCTTCATCGATTTCTTGGTTGATAAAATTGGTGAACTGCCAATATGGCAGAAGTAGACTGACAAAATGTTGTATTTTCGGGGGTAATATGAGAAAAGTCACACCTTACAGAAGCATTAGTGGCGCCTTAAAGTCTATTGACAATGGTGGGCGTTTTTTCAATTTGATGAGTAAGGCCGACGACGGTATCGTCACAGACGCAGAATTAGCAAAGGCTGCCGGTGTTTATCGAAACGCCGCCAAAATGCATTTGTTTTTAAAGATGTCGATAATGGACTTGTCTGAGACTGACCGAATTACGTCAGCCTTTTCGCCTGAACTACGTCGCAAGTATAAAGATAACAAACCATTAGTGATAACGCCTCGAGAGGGAAACGATTTAAGCTTGGTAGGCAGAGCAGTCATAGTTTCAGGGATTCCAAAATACCTCAAGTCCAAGACGGAATTTTCTGGGTTTATAATGGTTCCGATTATGGTCAATAATGTGATGACTATGATGATGATACCCATCATGGACCAATACGACGTCTACGAAATATATAATGATAAAAGCGACAGTGTTTTTCTTGTTGCTCACGCGCGTTCTTCAAAAAAATTTCCAGAGAAATTAACTAGACTTGGCGGTTTTTTAAAGGAACTTAAAAAAGAGAAAGACGCGAATAACGCAGACAGTGTTTTTTTAGATACGTGTTATTACACGCCTCTCTAAAACACTGATTGTCTTGCAAAGGGTTAACTCATAAGGACTTCTTTTCAAACGTTAGGGCTCCATAAAGGTTCGATTAAGGCTAGGATTTACGCACTTGAAGAGAAAAAGCGGCAAGAGGCTTGTATTTACCATTCAGGATCAGATTAATTTTTTTGATTTACATAATAATGTAGTCGTTGTGTGAAGTATTTTACAATGCACGTAACTACAGCATATTTGCAGTCGCTTTGAATCCTTCGGTCACTTTGCATTTGCTAAAATCTGTATTTCACTGCGTTCAATTTTCATGGATTTCAATAAATACAAACCACCACAAATGAGAGCGTATTTTTTATGATAGGGAAGTTATGAAAATTCTTTTAACAAGACACGGGCATACAAATTTTAATGAACTAGGCCTTTGCAACGCGGATCCATCGGTTGACGTATTTCTAACAAAAAAGGGAATTGAACAAGCGGAGTCGCTTAGGTTTCGTCTTGAAAAATATTCTATTCAAACAGTCTATGTGTCCGACTTACCCAGAACGAGTGAGACGGCTCATTATTGTGTTCCAAATCACGACTCGATAATTCAAGATGATAGACTATCAGATATAAAAACTGGTTTTGAAAGTAGGCCGGTTCAAGATTTTTTAGATTTTATTAAGGTGAAGCCATTGTCAATAAAAGCGCCTGGCGGCGAATCGTTTTATGACGTAAAAGCTAGGGTGCACTCATTTATCGATACTCTCCTACAAAGCGGCAATGAATGCGTTCTAATAATAACCCATATGGATCCAGCGAAAATAATCGCCGGTTTCTTTCAAGGGCTCACCGATTCAGAAATATGGGATCTAGAAATAGATAACTGTACTCTTCTAGAGTTTCATGATTTGTGAGTAGGGCAATAGATAATCAGGCAGCTAAGGGTCTTTAACCCTCAACCATAGTAATGCAATTGACGCAGGGAAACGATGAAAGAACTTCAAACATTTGGTCTCGTTATTACACTCTTTGGTTGGCTAATTCTTGTTTATACGTTTTCAAACCTGGACCCAAACATGTCATATTCAGCTGGCGCAGCGACAATGTTACCGGTAGTCACTATTTTTCCCATTTGGATTTTGTTGTCTTTTTTGTCAATAGTTCCTACATCGATTGCCTTGCTATGGCCGAAAGTCAGACAACACTCCCAATTCAAAGGTGCTTTTTGGTATGGCATCTGGTGCATCAATGGCATGGTTTCAATATTTTACGTATTCGTTTTTTTTGGACTACGTTTATTATTTTTATAGATGTCTAAAAATGTTTTCAAATACAAGTTAATTGTGGTGACTTTACACATGTAAAAGAGGGTTTTTGACTAAACTGTCAGTGACTGCCTTTCTTGCTATAGCGACCTTATTTCAAGATGCCTTTTCACAGGATTAATATCAAGTTGAATAACAAAATAGAATGCAAAAACTGTGGTCACATGTTTGAGGGGAGCTTTTGCAATAAGTGTGGACAAAAAGCGAGCGTTGGTAAGATTGATGCAAACTACTTCATCTACAACATTATTAAAAATCAGATTCAGTTCGAATTTGGTATTTTTAAACGGTAAAAGACCTAAGTTTGAGGCCTGGACCGGCAATTCGCGATTTTTTGTCAGGTAAACGAAAACGATACGTCAATCCTATTTCTTATCTTTTACTCGCGTCTGCTGCATATGTATTGATTCTCCACTTTTTGGGGCTAAATACCTTTTTTGAAGACGTTACGTTAGGGTTTGCCGAGGGCGCTGCGGATAAAAATGATTCGCAAGCATCTACGTCAATGTTTATTCAAGCGCTGAATGTTGTATCCAAAAACCATACATATGGGCTGTTGCTTACTCTGCCTTTATTTGCGCTTAATTCATATCTAATTTTTATGCGAGAGAAATATAGTTACTTTGAACACCTTGTCATAAATATGTATATCACTGGTCAGCAAATGCTGATTTACTTAACAGCAGCCTTTCTTGTCGTCAAAGATACTTTTACAGAAGCTATTCCATTGCCCCTTGGGATGGCATTTAACTGTGTTGTCTTGTACCAGATTTTCACATCTTATCCACCGGTAACCAGGATCCTGTATTCTATAGCCACCTACCTGTTGTTTTACGTTCAGATTTTTCTGCTTGCGCTAATTGTTGCAGTGTTACTTTACGTCACTAAATAAGCCGTTTTGGGTTGTTGAATCCTTGGAATTGATATAATCGTTATTGATAAGACATATTTAGTATTATATTCAAAATCGAAATTCTGATTGTTTTATCTGCTTGTTTATTCCACTTTTAAGGAGGTATAGAGTTGCGTCATTATTATTTTCTTTTGTTTACGGAGAAAAGACATGACAGATATGGCGACTACCACCAACGATAAAATGAAAAGCGCTCTTTTGAAAGCGCGAGCAATTGATCTTCCATCAAGAGATGAAACACTTCGACGCTCGTATAAAGTACAGGATTTTTGGCGTGCTAACGCTGCTATGCTTGTAAACGCATGGCGAGAATGGGAAGCAGCAAAAAACACACATCGTTTTCCTTTAAATGATTCACTACTGGATCCGAATTTGCGAGACGCTGTAAATGCGGCATGGCAAGAGCCTGACAAAGAAACACTGGTGAAAACGTTATGGAAAGAAGTGTCAGATGGTGTTTTTGAGGCACAGTTTTTTGACCCTTCGAAGTTACAAGAGTTGAGAGGTTATCTGGAAACCACTGCCAATTCTGGTATCCCTGCGAGAGCGCCTTATGGCATTGCCTTAAACAGACACGGTGTCATGCTTGACCCGCGCTCCGAAGGCTATCTTGCAGCGCCTGCGTTTCAAGACTTTTATCAGGTGCTCATGAGTTATTATATGCGCCCCATAGCAAGACTTTTGTTTCCAGGTGTTACAGGCTATGACAGCCAAACATTCGGATTTACTATTCAATATCAGTCTGGGATGGATACATCGTTGCAACCCCATACTGATGCTAGTGCGGCAACTTTAAACATCAACATGAATTTGCCTGACGAACCGTTTACCGGATCTCAAGTTGATTTTTATGACCGCAAAAAGAACAAGGTGGAACGAGTGGTCTTTGAGCCGGGTAGGGCATTGATACACAGAGGAAATGTGCTTCATACTGCACAGCCGATTACGAGTGGAACACGCTCGAATATGGTATTGTGGCTGTACGGTAAACAAATGCAGATCCCGCCTCAACATATGTCAACAAAGCAGGATGTTGCTGACGTCCGATGGCGACAGTCGATGGAAGCGCTTGATACGTATGCGCCATTTTAGGGCGATGCCAATGTTATATGCTAAAACTTTGACTAACATACGGTGAAAAAACCAAACCGAGGATCGTCGATACGGTGAAACAGATCAAGATAGCCGTCGTTCTAATAGTATTATTCCTAACGTATGCTAGTAATGCCGCTAAATCCCCGTCTCTAAAGGTGATTGCGGCAGAGAACGTTGAGTGGGGATACCTCAACCCGTTAAGAGGAAAACTGAGTCCGGGTGCTGCTAATCTATGGGGTGATAGAACAACAGATGATGCAACCGGCATGTTGGTTCGCTTTAACAAGGGATTTGAGTCCCCGCCACATATTCATAATATTACCTACCGTGGCGTCGTTATTAATGGCCTACTGCACAATGCCGCGCCAAAGGCTGAAAAATTTTGGATGCCAACGGGTTCTTATTGGACACAACCCGCTGGGCACAATCATACGACTGCTGCTAATAGTGAGAGCAACTTAATCTATTTAGAAATTGAATCAGGACCTTATTTAGTGCTGCCGTCCAAAGAAGCATTTGATAATGGAGAAAAAGCATTAAACCTGCATAGAGATAACATTGTCTGGCTAGAAAGCGAGGAGCTCTCCTTTGTACACGTTGAGGGTGTAAAAGTAACGCGACTATGGAAGTCTGCTGATGGGATAAGCGGTTCATTGGTAAAATTGCCTGCGCGCACACAAATCAGCCTCTTAACATCAGCTACAGAATTTCGAGTAGTTCAGATACTTGGGACCGTAGACTACCATTCTAAAGACTGGCCAAAGACACAGCTTGCTCCAGGTAGTTATATTGAGTCGACTGGTGAATATGCGCATGTTTTTAACAATACCCGAGATACTGATTCGGTAATTTATATTCGTAAAAATGACGCGTTTACAATCAAATAATGGTTAGACAAAACAAGAGCGTGGGGACTAAACAGCAATCATTTCCTAGGCAAATGCTTCTTTGATTTCGGCCTGCATGTTTTCGAATTTCTTCAAGTGGGTCGCTTTTAACGGCATGTTTTGAATAAACCGATGAATAGCTTTAGCTTCATCGACATGTTCATTTTCTGGCGTTTTTGATGATTTGATGAGCTTAATAAGCGATTGTAAAAGGTTTAAATTGACACCAATGTTGAGTGGGCTGATATTTTTTGCGCTGATGAACTCTTCATATGCCTGGTGAAAATTGCCTTGGCTATAAAGTTCGATGCCTTTCTTGTTATGAAGTATGTAATCGTCGCGTTTCTCAGCATTATTTTTCATTACTAACTCAACTTGATGAGCAATACTTGGATCTAGATGCTCTATGTTTTCTCCCAATAGGGTAGAGAGTTTTGTAGCTTCTTCAAAATCACCAAGATCGAGCATTAATTTCAGGCTGTCAGGTGCCATACTGATGGGGTAGTCGGGGAATTCATTTTCGATTTGAATTTGTACATTTTCCAGCGTCCGCTTTGCTTCAGTTGTTTTCCCTTCAATGAACTCCATTCTGGCATGAACGAGGTTTTCAAAGATTTCGAAATTGAAACCCTCTTCATTTTCAGCTTCACTGGTTTGCACTCGTTGCATTGTCAACGAAGCTTCTTGTAAAAATCTGTTTTTTTCTTTTTTCTCATTCGAGTGTTCAGCAACATCAAGAATGCTTCTTATGTAACTGCACATGTGATTGACATTCTTATGCACGGACCGTTGTGATAGCTCGTAAATCGAGCGAGAGCTTGTCATCGCTATGTCGTAGTTATCATTTTCTCTAGAAATCTTGCATACCTTAAAGTGTCTATCTATTGATAATGGCGACAGTTCAAGTGCGTCTTGTATATATTTTAACGCGTCTGATTTCTTTTCGGACAAAAGCAATGCTTCAGCAACAATATCATATGCCTCTACCGTATTTCTCGATTGCTCTATGACTTTTTTCCCCAAAGAAATTGCCTGTTGGTAATTGCTCAATAGAAGCTGAGTTTTTGCCATTGCTACTGCTGCCCAGTGCATAGGACGTTCATCGAGAATTTGCTGTAGTAGTTGTTCAGCCGCGGTGAATTTTTTTGTTCTCCAATAAAGTTGTACCAAGTACTTTAAAAGTTGAGAGGTGTAGCGCGGTTCGGTTTCTAAAAAATGTTTACAGGTCTGTATGGCTAAATCGAATTTATTGTGCGCAATTTGACTGTACAGGGCAGACAACGTCGTTCTTCTCATCAGCGCGCGTGAAATTCTCGAATTCAACTGCGCTTGTGAAAATGGTTTTATTAAATAATCGTCGGGTTGTTTTTCAATTGACCCAAGAACTAATGAGCGAGAACTTTCGCCACTGATCATAATAAAAACTGTCGAGGGTTTTACAATTTTGCTGTTTCTTACTTCCTCCAGAAATTCAAATCCATTTTTGCGTTTAACACCAAGGTGCAAATCACACACGATAATATCGATTGTATTCGTCCTACACGCGCGCAGCCCAGCTTCAGCGCTTTGTTCGCATATGACCTTGCCTGCACCGAGATTAGATAGCAAGCCTTTCAGCAAAAGCATAAAGGGTCTTCTATCCTCAACGACTAAGCACGTTTTATTTGAATAATCTAGTTTTTCCATTTGGACCAAAAACAAACTCGATAATTATGTATCGAAAGAATTTTAAGATGGCTTGAGTAATTTCGTCTGCTTGCCGATAGATTTTTTACTATCGGCGATCAAACTTGAAAATATGTCTCAACTCATCAGCGTTAGCGAATATTTAAACCCTGGGCAACAACTCAATGTGCATCTGCATTCGCAAACGACATCGACACATATGCTTTCGTTTTTCAATTCGATATTATCAAATGCACTAGTGACAGATGATAATTCGGAAGAGGCATCTAACGATTCGCTGGGTTTACACGCTGATATGAATGTTAATACGCATTCTAAATTCAGTACTGAGGCAAGACCTGCTCAAATCGCACAACAATTGACGCTGAGCACACTTCTTTTGGATAAAAATGTGGTGGATTTTTCGTTTTACAATGCGCTATATCAAGCACCTTTGGCATCAAAAAATGATCCAAAGGCAATTTCTCGTGAGGTCATCAAAAATATGCCATGGCTCACCAGGAAAAAACTCTTTGGTTTTTCTGAACCACTTGAAAAAGACGAGAACACTGATTCTTTGTCAGACTCCCTATCGGAAAACATGTTAGGAATGGTCGAAAAATCAAGGGCACTCTATACAACTATCTGATAATACCAAAGCACATCTTAGCCACTTGTGCATTAAGCTATCACATGCTAAATTCCGCCGCTCAAATTGCATTGGTTTTACGTTCCAACTCGCATAGGTAGATTTATGAAAAGCTTTTTAGTTTGCGCGATGTATAAATTCGTCACGCTTGATAATTATCGTGAAATGAGAGTGCCACTTCGCACATTCATGGAGCAGCACAACATCAAAGGTACCATTCTTCTCGCCCATGAAGGATTAAATGGAACTGTCTCTGGTACCGAAGAAGATATTCAGCGATTACTCAATCACCTCAATGAGGATGTTCGCATTGCACCGATATCTTACAAGTTTTCTTGGCATGACAGCCAACCTTTTTACCGAACCAAAGTAAAACTCAAAAAAGAAATTGTGACGATGGGTGTTGATGACATAGATCCAACGCAATCAGTAGGCACATATGTTAAGCCTAAAGATTGGAATGCGCTGATAAGCGATCCTGATGTTTTGGTAATTGATACGCGCAATGATTATGAGATTGAAATTGGTACTTTCGCACACGCTGTTAATCCGAATACGCAGTCTTTTAGAGAATTTCCCGATTATGTCAATCGAGAGTTAAATCCAGACAAACAAAAGAAAGTGGCGATGTTTTGTACAGGCGGTATCAGGTGTGAAAAATCAACTGCGTTTTTAAAACAGCAAGGTTTCGAAAACGTTTATCACCTCCATGGAGGTATTCTGCAGTATTTAGAGGATGTGCCTGCAGAAGAGTCGCTATGGCAAGGTGATTGTTTTGTTTTTGATAATCGTGTGGCGGTTAATCACGACTTGGAAAAAGGCAAGTACGAGCAGTGTTACGCGTGCCGCTTACCCATTACTGAAGAAGACAAATTAAGCGAACAATATGAACCAGGCGTTTCCTGTCCGAAGTGCTTTGGTACGCACAGTGAAGAGCAACTTGCGCGTTTTAGAGAGCGTGAAAAACAAGTGCAACTGGCAAAGGCAAGGCATGAGGAGCATGTAGGCAGCGACGCGCGTGATGTGATGTATGCAAAGAGAGCTGATAAAGCGCGTGTACAAAGCCAACGCGCATTAGAGAAGCAACTAAAGTCTTAATTTTTGATGGCGTTGGCACGATGAAAAGAGTAAACTTCTTTATACAAAATAGTTAAGGAGTTTTTATTGAATGACACAGTCAACGTCTAACTCGCTATCTCCCGAACAAATAGATGCTATTCGCAAAGACTATGACTTTTTCGATTTGGACAAGGACGGGCAAATCAACTTAAAAGAGTTCGTCGAATTGTTAACCATATTATCCCCAAAGACCAAAGCGTCTCATGTTGAAGAGGGGTTCAACTTGATTGATAACAACGGAGACGGTTTCATCGATTTTGATGAATTTCTAGCATGGTGGCACGAATGCTGGTGGGAATACTAATCCCAATAGTTTAAATCATCGACGTAAATGGAGCTGCAGTAAACCGACACTTAACCTAACGACATTAAAAATTCGTTTATTGAGTAGACAGTCTGTTAGGCTCTTTTTTTATTAATTCCTTTTACGTTTAATCATTGTTGCACCAGCATCGTGGTCTTTTATTTTGGGCATGTCCTCTGTCCGAGGACGGTTCTTAGCCATAGACCTTTTATTGTTAGGCGTCTTTTCAGACATTGGGCTACTCGTCTGCGCGCCCCTGTTTTGTTGGGCTTTTAGCCCTTGAAACTTGGTAAAGAAACCTGCCATATTGTTGATTGCTAAGTCTTGTTTAAGTCGTTCCTTGATATTAACAAAGCTCCACCAGTCTTTTTTACCTACCAGTGAAAACGCGAGTCCTTTACTTCCAGCTCGACCGGTGCGCCCAATTCTATGCACATATTCATCTGCTTTTTTTGGAAGATCATAATTGATGACGCGTTTAATATTAGAAATGTCTAATCCTCTGGAGCCTAGATCCGTCGTTATCAGGATCCCAGTTTTATTATTAACAAAATCGTTTAATGTTTGATTTCGCTTTCCTTGGGGCATTTCTCCGTGTAAATATGCTGCTGAGAAATCGTGTGATATGAGCATTGCAGATAGCCGTTCCGTATCTTCTCGCGTCGCAACAAAGACTAGACTTTGCGTGCGAGCTTCAGGTAATAGCGTTATGAGTTGCTTGTCTTTTTGCTTTGGGCCGTCGCTGAAATAAAAGGCTTGTTCAATATCACTGTGTGGCGTTTCGACTCTATCAATCTCTATTTTTTCGGGAGACTTTAAAAAATTTTCCGCCATTTTAGTGATAAATTCACCATCTAGCGTGGCAGAAAACCACATAGTTTGTCGTTTGCGATGGTCAGCTGCTGAATTAATTTGATTGAGTTGTTCTTTAAACCCAAGCTCCATCATGCGGTCTGCTTCATCCAAGATCAGTATTTCTAAACCATTGAGAAAGACATGCTTTGCATCAAGGTGATCGGCTAATCTGCCCGCCGTTGCCACGATTATTTCTGGGTTGTGTTTTAGTTTTTTGGCTTGATCATTAAAGTTTTCGCCACCAATGATTATCGCAGCTTGTAACCGCGTTTGGTCGCATTGCTTTTTTATGACGCCAAACACCTGTTTTGCAAGTTCGCGAGTAGGTGCGAGCACCACGGCTCTTGCATCTTGCCTTGATAGCGGTTTTTTTGTGAGTAGTTGATTGATCATTGGCACTGCAAAACCTAACGTTTTGCCAGAACCGGTTTTGGCGGCAACCATTAAATCATGCCCTTGCATAGCTCTGGTGATTGCTAGCTCTTGAACTTTCGTGAGCTCGTTGAAGTTTTGAATACTCAGTGCTTTTTGAAGTTGATGATGAAGTTTAAGGTCAGAGAAATACAAGAAAACGCCCGGCTTTGATTGAGTCGGGCGTTAGTATAACGTTATTAGCAGTATTGTTTTAACACTTTAACGGTTAAAACTGCATTTCGGGTATATCGCCATCCACGATGAGTTTACCGGCTGTTTTTTGCTTTATTTCTTCAACGTCTACGCCTGGTGCTCTCTCTTTTAGGTGAAAGGCGCCGTTGTCTACCTCAAGAACGGCAAGGTCTGTGATGATTTTAGTAATACAGTTAACGCCTGTTAGCGGAAGTTTGCATTCTGGTAGTAACTTAGAATTCCCGTGTTTATCAGCGTGGGTCATCGTCACAATGATATTTTTAGCACCCGCAACTAGATCCATCGCGCCTCCCATACCTTTGATCAGTTTACCGGGGATCATCCAAGACGCTATATTGCCATTTACATCAACTTCGAAAGCGCCAAGAACAGTCACATCGACGTGGCCGCCTCTAATCATCGCAAAGCTTTCTGAGGAGTTAAAAATGGATGCGCCGGTTATTGCAGTGACAGTTTCTTTACCTGCATTGATCATGTCTGCGTCGATTTGATCTTCAGTCGGGTAGGGGCCCATACCGAGAAGCCCGTTTTCACTCTGAAGCATGACTTCAATACCCTCTGGTACAAAATTGGCAGCTAATGTTGGGATCCCGATACCAAGATTGACATAATTGCCGTCTGAAAACTCTTGAGCGACTCGCATTGCTATTTGATCTCTACTTAACGCCATTATTTTGCCTCCTTAGCCAGTACTTTTCGCTCAATGCGTTTTTCAAAACTGCCTTTGATAATTCTATCAACGTATATCCCTGGCGTGTGAATTTGACTCGGCTCTAGCTCTCCTGGCTCGACGATTTCTTCCACTTCAACCACGGTAACTTTACCGGCGGTGGCCGCCATTGGATTAAAGTTCATCGCTGTATGTCGATACATACAATTTCCATATTTGTCCGCTTTCCAGGCTTTAACAATTGCAAATTCGCCGGTGATACTCGGTTCTAAGATGTAGGGTCGTCCATTAAACTCTTTGACTTCTTTGCCTTCACCCACTGGGGTTCCATATCCGGTAGCGGTATAAAACGCCGGTATCCCTGCGCCGCCAGCGCGCATTTTCTCCGCTAAAGTGCCTTGTGGGGTTAATTCTACTTCCAATTCACCGTTTAACAGCTGTTGTTCAAATAACGCATTTTCACCGACATAAGAAGATACCATTTTTTTGATTTGGCGATCTTCAAGCAATATACCAAGACCGAAGCCATCTACACCGCAATTGTTAGAGACAATGGTCAGACCTTTTGTGCCCATTCGCTTTATTTCAGCAATCAAACCTTCAGGGATACCGCATAATCCAAAACCGCCAGCGATAACAGTCATGTCATCTTTCAGACCTTCCAATGCATCAGCATAAGAACTAACAACTTTGTCAAATCCGCTCATTAAGTCACTCCGTTTGTAATAATTAGTAAGCAAAGTATTAACGAGTTGATAATATTTGTAAAATTAATAAAATGTATCTATTGATAAAATATATTAATAAATAAATCTGTGATCAGCTACAAATCAATGCAAGCATTCGTAACGCTTGCTGAAAAATCAAACTTTGCCGACGCGGCTGAAAAGCTCTTTATCACCCAGCCAGCACTATCTACGGCAATTAAAAATATGGAAGAGCAGCTCGGAGGAAAGCTGTTTGCGAGAAGCACGCGAAAAGTTCAGCTAACACCAGAGGGATTTGAGTTTTTGCCAATTGCGACGCGACTTATTCAAGACTGGGAAATTGCAGTGGCGGATCTCCAATCTAAATTCTCAATGCAAAAAGGTAGTCTCGCTATTGCAGCAATGCCGTCTTTTGCAGAGAGTATCCTGCCAAAATATTTGAATGAATATCGACTAGCATTTCCAGATATTAAACTTCGCGTTCTAGACATTGTTATGGAAGACGTTATAAAAAGCGTAGAGGAGGGGAGGGCCGAATTGGGATTTGTGTTCGAACCAGAACAGCGAGTCAACGTTGAATTTGTTCCCATTATGAGAGATTCATTCATTGTTACTATGAAACCTTCTCATCCACTAGCTAACGCAACGCAATTGTGCATGCAGGATGTCATTGATTACCCGTTGGTAACAATGAATACAGGTTCCACCGTCAGATTGTGGATAGATAATGCATACACAGCATATGGAAAATCACCCAATATTATTGCTGAAACATTTCAACTTGGGACCTTGGGGCAACTATTAAATCAATCAACGCAAGATTTGGAGCTTGCGATTGGCATCGTCCCACAGTTGTGTCAGCAGCAAATGGAAAGGAAAGGTTTAAACTGTACTGCACTTAAAGAGCCACTGTTAAAAAGAGATGTTGGACTCGTTATGCCCATTCGAAAACCACTGTCTACCGCGGCGCTCTCTATGTTAAATATGGTGGTCGGTGGGAGTTCTTAAACGGATGCTAGTGTGCCTACCATTTTTTCTTGGGTGCAAATAAGTCGTCTAGCTCTCTGCTTTCTGAATTTTGACTCTTAACAACTTCCTCTAGGTTTTTGTCCTTCACATTGTTTTCCAAATTGTGAAGCAATCTTTTTAATTCTGTCGTACGTTTTTGCGTATATTCATCTTGTGGTTTAAATGACATAAGCGCGCGAATGGCTTTTTCAAGATATTGGCGTGCAGAACCCTGCATCTTTGCTTTTATAGCTTCAACCGCGCGTTTGTTGAGAGTCTCTACGTTTATGCGTAGTTGTAATTGTTCGAGAAGCTTGTCTTCTTCGGCATATACGCTTGATTCAATGCCACCTTGATTTTTCTCATTTTTTAATATGATTCTGAGCTTCTTGACAGTTTGGATGCATTTTATAATAACTTTATCGTTAGGCGGCAAGTTGAAACCGTCTAGGTTTACAGGCGTTGGACTTTCTTCAGCCATTGTTTTTAGCGCGCCACTTGCTTCAATAATTCGCTGTTTAAGCTCCGGCATTGGCGCCTGTTCATTTATGCCTTTCAGTGCTTTTAACGATCGCTGACGAAGGAATACCATAAGGCGATGTGAGACGGGCAAATTGGTAGCTGCGGCAATCGCATTTTCAGTTTCTTCCAGTGCGTTTTTATGCTTTGAGATTTCATCCCGTTTCTTCTGATCTTTGCGTTCGTTGTGTTGTTGCACCGCTGTAGCTGCAATACCAGCAACAATTATGGCAGTAATTAGAATTATAATAATGGTAAAACTCATTTTCGGCCTTTGTTATGGAAGGTAAAGTGTAAAAACGCTGCCACCAGACTCAGCATTAGAAAGCTGAATACTTCCGTGCAAACCATTATTTTTGTGTGAATTGGCTATTAATCTTGCGAAGAAAAGGCCCAGGCCTGTTCGACCTTGGCTGATTGCATGGTCTACGAGCGCCAATTCGCAAGTTTTTAACATCGATTCTGGGTAACCAGGACCATCATCGGTAATCGTTACTGTCAAACCTTGGTTTTCGATACCGGCGTTGATGGCTAGATTCTTACAGCCATATCGCATGGCATTGATCACCATGTCATAGAGTAAGAGATAAATAAGTTCACGGTCAAAAAACCAGGAAAGTTCTTCATCGACCACGATACTAAAGTTAATGTCTTTTTGTTTTATGTAGTTTGTATTTGAATCTACAATTTCATTTATCAAATCACTGACAAAAACTTCATCCACATTAATGGGAAGCGCATCAATTGATGAACGATATAGGCCCAATATTTGTACAAGCGCAGTATTCATTCGTCCAGCTTCGTAATGCGCAGATGTCAGGTTTTCACTCGCTTCTTTGTATTCGCTGGGAAGTGTGTCTGAAATCTGTTCAATAGACTGCATGAGTAAGCTAAGGCTATTTTTCATATCGTGAATAGCAACGGCTATTACAGTTGCAAAGTCGACATTGGGCATATCGTCGTGGTGTTCTATATCGCGGCTATTCATTGAAATTAATGGGTCTCACTCATTGCTGGGTTTGATGATTGACACAGAAGTGTTATTTATCATCCAATTACCCATGCATTTTACAATTAAATTAGCTATCATCTGGTCTCTGTCTTTGCATTTAGTTATCGGCATGGATACCGGATTGATTAGCGATCAGGTGGAATCTGCTGCATCAAAGGTCATTCATGAAGTTACAACAACTCCGCTATATTGTTGAAGTACTCAATAACAATCTCAACGTATCTGCCACCGCCGAACATCTTTACACGTCTCAACCTGGCATAAGCAAACAAGTGCGAATGCTTGAGGACGAATTAGGTATCCAAATATTCGGCCGAAGTGGAAAACACTTAACGCATGTTACGGAAGCGGGAAAAGAAGTCATTGGCATCTCACGAGAAATATTGGCGAAGGTTGAAAGCATAAAAGCCGTTGCAAGAGAGCATACGCTTCCAGATCAGGGGAAACTGAATATTGCAACCACTCACACCCAGGCGCGTTACGCGTTGCCCGATGTGATTCAAGGTTTTATGGGAAAATATCCTCGAGTATCGCTACATATGCATCAAGGGACGCCGTCACAAATCAGTGATCTAGCGGCTAAAGGCGAGGCTGATTTTGCAATCGCGACGGAATCTCTTCATCTCTATAACGACCTGGTAATGCTGCCTTGTTACCATTGGAATCGTTCGGTCATCGTTGAAAAGTCGCATCCACTTGCCAAAAAAACGACCATTGGTATTCAAGATTTGGCAAAGTACTCGATTGTTACTTATGTCTTTGGTTTCACGGGCAGGTCTGAGCTTGATCGTGCTTTTAGCAAGGCTGGATTGGAACCTAAAATCGTGTTTACGGCGACAGATGCAGACGTTATTAAAACCTATGTACGAATGGGTGTAGGCGTTGGAGTTATTGCATCTATGGCGATTGACAATAAATTGGACTCTGACCTGGTTAAAATAGATGCAAGTCACCTGTTTGACTACAGCACGACCAAAATTGGATTTCGAAAAGGCACTTTTTTACGCAACTACATGTATGAGTTTATCGAAAGGTTTGCTCCACACCTCACTAAAGAAATTGTTGAAAGAGCAATGATGCAAAAAAACAACGAAGACGTAGAGTCCATGTTTAGAGGGCTTACTTTGCCAGTCAAGTAAACAATATTGTCTTCCCGATCTAAATTGAAAATGATTAATGGTGTAAGTTGTGTGGTTCACTTGATGTTTTGCGTCAAAATGAAGAGGCGTTAAAGCGGAGGCATGTTTGCATGTAAAAGCGTGCGAGCGCAAGGAAGCGCTCGCCCGAGCGAACAGGGATGTCTTGAGCGTCTTTTACATGTAAACATGTCCACAGCTAGCCTCTTTGCTTAAACGCAAAGCATTAGTAATATCGTAAAATGCCGTGTTTGTTTATCAACATTCAATAATGTTAACGGCAAGACCTCCGCGCGCGGTCTCTTTGTATTTGGTTTTCATATCGTTGCCCGTGTCCCACATTGTTTTGATGACTTTGTCTAGCGATACCTTTTGATTGCCATCTCCGCGAAGCGCGAGTCGAGAGGCGTTAATGGCTTTAACTGCGCCCATTGCATTTCGTTCAATACAGGGCACCTGTACAAGTCCTCCAACGGGATCGCAAGTAAGGCCAAGATTGTGCTCCATGCCTATTTCAGCTGCATTTTCAACTGTTTGCACATTACCTCCAAGAATTTCAGTAAGTGCACCTGCTGCCATTGAGCACGCTACGCCTACTTCGCCTTGGCAGCCAACTTCAGCGCCACTTATTGAAGCATTTTTCTTGTATAAAATGCCGATTGCAGCAGCGGTTAAGAGGAATCTGCATGCGGTATCATCGTCCATCTCCCTTATGAACTTATTGAAGTAACACATTACAGCAGGGATAATTCCCGCTGCCCCATTGGTAGGAGCGGTAACAACACGCCCACCATCTGCGTTTTCTTCGTTTACAGCAAGCGCATATAAGTTCACCCAATCCATCACTTGCATCGGGTCATGATTTTTCTCATTTTGTAGCCTTCTATACAGTCCTTGTGCTCTGCGCTTCACTTTTAATCCGCCTGGCAAAATACCTTCTGTATTAATCCCGCGTTCTACGCATTCTTGCATTGCTGACCATATCTGTATTAGTTGCTGTCTAATAGAAGATTCACTTGCAAGTACCATTTCGTTTTTTAGTATGAGTGAGCTGATGCGAAAATTATTATCTTCGCATTGTTTTAAGAGTTCTGTTGCAGATGAAAATGGAAAGGGCACGTTTGTGGTTTTTGATAGTTCAATTCGTTTCATTTCCTCAAAATGCTCATCTTCTACCACAAAGCCACCGCCTATCGAATAATAGGTTTTGACTAAGACGTCACTACCGTCGCAACGTGCGGTAATTGTCATGCCATTGGCATGTTTAGGCAGGGTTTTACGCCGATGAAAAACAATAGCACCCTGATTGGGAAAGGCTACTTCCTTTTGACCTGATAGCATTAGTGTCTTTGAAACTTCGATGTCTTTAAGTGTTTTTTCAATAATGTCGATTGGAACTGACTCAGGTTGATAGCCGCAAAGCCCAAGAATAATTGCTTTGCCCGTACCATGTCCTTTGCCCGTCTGGCCTAATGAACCAAAAAGTTCAACGGTAATTGACGACGTTTTTTCGAGTAACTGTGATTCAATCAACGATCGGCAAAACATATTGGATGCTTTCATCGGCCCCACAGTATGTGAGCTTGATGGTCCAATTCCAATCTTGAAAATGTCAAAAACGCTAATCATGCGATATGTCCTTTAAAACATAAATTCTGTCTAAGAATAGTATAGAGCGTCGCGATGAATGGCGTTAAATTTTTGTTATCAGAGGTTTGTTTTGAGTTAAGTGAGTCGCCAAGCGCACCAGCATACCAGCTGTTGCGCCCCAGATAGTCTTTTCTTGATAGCGAATAAAGTAGATCGGATAACTGTAATTGCCTCGAGTGATGGTGTGAATAAAGTAGTTATCGAGATCCAGAAGATAATGCAGCGGGACAGAAAATGCATCATCAACTTCATTCATATCCAGACTGAGTTCCGATTCGACATCTACCTG
The DNA here is from genome assembly GCA_002340325.1 of Glaciecola sp. UBA2563. Lineage (GTDB taxonomy): Bacteria > Pseudomonadota > Gammaproteobacteria > Enterobacterales > Alteromonadaceae > Glaciecola. The sequence goes on from DDLV01000105.1 coordinate 111,300, forward strand.
TTGTGATAATATTCCTAGGATGGGCGTCACACTAAATCCACTAATGGTGCGATAATTTGGCATTGCACCTATAACATTTACGAGATCGGGAGCTAACCCAATTTCCTCCTGTGCTTCTCTTCTCGCTGTGTAGGTAAGATCAGGATCTGATTTTTCTGCTTTGCCGCCGGGAAAACTAATTTGCCCAGCGTGATGCTTTAAATGTGATGCACGTGTCGTAAATAGTACTTCAAAGTCATCTTTCGGGTTTATCGCAATCAAAACTGCCGCAGGTCGAGTCGCCTCTTTAAAAGGTTCATTGTTTTCAATGTTATGTCGCCAAGGCATGTTAAACGCCGTAATGAGTTCTGATTCGTTCATGTTGTCAATTGTTATTAATAATGCTTTATGTAGCGCTATTTTTCCTTTGAGGTTTTTTCGAGTACCGGGAGTATTTTTGCGACCTTGTCCTGCGTTTCTTGATATTCCTTAGCCGCATCGGAATCAATTACTATCCCACCTCCTGCCCAACAATACAGATTACCTTCTTCAACGAGCAAGGTTCTGATACAAATATTTAAGTCCATATCATCCCTAATGCCTATGTAACCAACACTGCCGCAATATATGCTGCGCTTATTCGGCTCTAGTTCACTAATGATCTGCATTGCTCTGACTTTGGGACATCCCGTGATTGAACCGCCAGGGAACGCACCACCGAGTAAATCAAAAGGGGTTGACGTGTCTCTTAATTTACCCTTTACAGTACTCACAAGATGATGTACCGCTGGATAAGATTCAAGCGAGAACAACTTGGGCACATCAACGCTGAATGCTTTGCAATGTTTGCTCAGGTCATTACGCAATAAATCAACAATCATAAGATTTTCAGCGCGGTCTTTTTCGGAAGCGAGCAGTTCATTGGCCAAACGTTGATCAGTTTTGCGGTCTTGATGCCTGGCAATTGTTCCTTTTATTGGCTTTGTTTCAACGGCGCCATCTTTAACCAACAGAAATCGTTCGGGTGATACACACATGATAACACTACTCTCAAGTTTCAGATATGCCGAAAATGGTGCTTCGTTATGTGCTCTTAGTTGTTTATATGCGTCGAATTCACTCCCTTCGTAACGCGCGCAAAATCGCTGTGCAAAGTTGACTTGATAACAGTCACCTTCGGTTAAGTATTGCTTAATGCGCTGGATTTTCAACGCATATTCATGCGCTGACAAGTTGGCCACCCATGCACTTGATAAGTGGAATGTGTCATATGGTCTCGGCGGTTGCTCTAGAACGGATAACCAGTTGACTTGTTCATCCTCAATTGAGACCCAAAAGTACGCTTGTTCATGATGATTATAAATGAGCGAATTTGCATAAAATCCGATGTCGACTTCAGGCAGGCTGTATTCATCAATACCAGCGCTGTCTATAGCGTCTGTTTGTGTATTAAGGTCGTAGTTAAACGCACCAAGCCAACCGACTAAAAATGGCATTGATGTTGTAGGTGTAGGGGCCATCTGTTCGATTAACTGTTTTTGTAGTTCGGAAAGTAATGCAAATACGTTTGTGAATTTGTCTGCTGATGCCCTGAGGGATAACTGTGAACTAGCGTTGGTAAATGAAATTTCGCCAAGCTTGGACTGAACTTTCATAACAGGGCTATGCGAAATTATAGAATGCGCCAAATGGATGTTTTTGCCCGTGTCACTAGTCTTATGGCCGCATGAGTCCAGCAGAATTGCGCCAGGTAAATGCGCAATAGATTCAAATATTTCGATGGGTAATCGGCCACCAAGGTCTACTTTAGATATTGTTATTTTTGCCATTACTGCCTGATTTCGACGGACTTTCAACCAAAGTCGCGTTTGTTGCTGTTGGTATCAATTTTATTTAGCGTTAGTATACGTGCCAAGCGGTATTTGCGTTAAACATTTTCAATAAGGAAGCCCATGAGCACTATTCGCCAAAAAGATTTCATTGATAGTATTGCTGACGCTCTTCAGTTTATATCCTATTACCACCCACTTGATTACATCAAGGCAGTAGAAGACGCTTACAACAAAGAACAGAGCCAAGCGGCAAAGGATGCAATGGCGCAGATACTAATTAATTCGAGAATGTCTGCGGAAGGCAAGCGTCCGATTTGTCAAGATACCGGGATTGTTACCTGTTTTGTAAAAGTCGGCATGCAAGTTCAGTGGGACAAGACGGATATGACGGTGCAAGAAATGGTTGATGAAGGTACGCGTAGAGCGTACTTGAATCCAGATAATCCGCTTCGTGCATCGATTGTTGCAGATCCTGCAGGAACTAGAAAAAACACCAAAGATAACACGCCAGCAGTGGTTCACCTTGACCTGATCGCCGGTGATAAAATTGAAGTTATGATTGCCGCAAAAGGTGGTGGCTCTGAAAACAAATCAAAAATGGTAATGTTAAATCCCAGCGACGATATAGCTGACTGGGTAGTCAAAACGCTTCCATTAATGGGCGCTGGTTGGTGTCCGCCCGGTATGTTGGGGCTAGGCATTGGCGGTACGGCTGAAAAAGCCGCAGTACTTGCAAAAGAGTCGCTAATGGACCCTGTAGATATGCCAGAGTTATTGGAGCGTGGTCCTGAAACAACCGAAGAAAAACTAAGAGTTGATATCTTTAACAAGGTCAATGCGCTTGGTATAGGTGCACAGGGCTTAGGTGGTTTAACTACGGTAGTAGATGTGAAAATCAAATCCGTTCCAACCCATGCAGCATCAAAACCCATTGCGATGATCCCCAACTGTGCGGCGACTAGACATGCACACTTTTATCTGGATGGCAGTGGTCCGGCTGATCTAAAAGCGCCGAGGCTAGAGGACTGGCCTGAGGTCACGTGGGAAGTTGGCGAAAATACTCGACGCGTAAACATGGATGACGTTACCAAAGAAGATGTGCAATCTTGGAAAGTCGGTGAGACAGTTCTTCTCAGTGGAAAGATGTTAACCGGCAGAGATGCAGCGCACAAACGTATTCAAACCATGTTGGAAAATGGTGAAGGGCTTCCTGATGGTGTTGATTTGACGAATAAGTTTATCTACTACGTTGGACCTGTAGACGCCGTTGGTGATGAAGTTGTTGGACCAGCCGGACCAACAACGGCAACGAGAATGGATAAATTCACCGACATGATGCTCGAGAAAACAGGTATAGTTGGCATGATCGGTAAAGCAGAACGCGGCCCCGCAACAGTTGAGAGCATTGCCAAACACAAAGCCGTTTATCTAATGGCAGTCGGCGGCGCTGCCTATCTAGTATCCAAAGCCATTAAAAAGGCGCGTGTAGTAGCGTTTGAAGATCTGGGCATGGAAGCGATTTACGAATTTGAAGTTGAAGATATGCCAGTAACGGTTGCAGTAGATAGCACGGGCAGCAATGCGCATGAAACGGGTCCTGCAATTTGGAAAGCTAAAATCGCTGATTTAGACGTTGAGTTATCAAGTTAAAACACATTAAAAAATGCTCACTCGTTGCAATTGACAGCGGGTGAGTTATTGTCCATTCTACTGCTGTAATGGAACCCTTCTATCTTCTCCCTCAATGGGCACAAATAACAATTGCTTCTTTGCTGGCATTGAGCATTGCTTTGCTCGTGACAGTTGTATTGCTAAATCGCAAAAACATCCGTCAACAAAACACATTAAATCAGTCTCGGCAGTCCTTGGAAATTGCCAATCTACAATATCAGCAATTAGAAACTAAATGTCATGAGTTGTCAGAGTCCAAGCACGCGGAAGCATCTTCTTTTAAACAAAAAGAAAGTGTTTTGAAGCGAAATATAGAATCAATTCAAGCAAGAGAGTTATCGGATAAAACAGCGCTTGGTGCGCTAAAAGAGAAGGTCGCAGCGCTTGAAGAAATCAAAACTGAGAAACAACATTTGCAGCACAGCTATGAGCAGTTGTTAATAAAAAATAACGAATTAAATGCTCAATTATCGGCGCTCAAACAAAATATGGCGTCAGAGCGACTTCATTTCCAAGAGAAGCTAGGCATTCTAGAGCAAGCTGAAAAACGCTTGATAACAGAGTTTGAAAATACCGCGCACAAAATATTTGAGCAGAAGTCTGAAAAATTCACCAAGACAAGTGAATCAGGCTTAAATCAAATCCTTTCGCCATTAAAAAATCAGTTAGATGAATTTAAAAAACACGTTAGCGAACACTATGTCACTGAAGGAAAAGAGAGAGCGTCTTTGCGCACTGAAATTAACAGTTTGAAAGTTTTGAATCAGCGCATCACACAAGAAGCAGAAGCACTCACTCAGGCGTTAAAAGGTGACACCAAAGTACAAGGTAATTGGGGTGAAATTGTACTTGAACGACTGTTGGAAGAGTCAGGTCTTCGTAAGGGGTTTGAGTATGAAATACAAGTCAGCGCCAAAAATGACGAAGGTAAACGGTTTTATCCTGATGTTGTTGTGCATTTGCCAAACAAAAAAGACGTAGTCATTGACTCTAAAGTATCGCTTCTGGCATATGAAAAACTCAATCGTTCTGATTCAGAAGAAGCAAAAAAAGCTGCATTAAAACAGCATATAACCTCAGTAAAAACTCATATCAAAGGACTGAGTAAAAAAGACTATCAGGAACTTGAGAATATTCGTACCTTAGATTATGTATTGATGTTTGTTCCAATCGAAGCGGCATTTATAACCGTTGTCGAAGAAGATCCCGATATCATTAGTCTTGCGCTGGAAAATCAAATTATGATCGTCAGTCCGACCAACCTGCTCGTGGCACTGCGGACGATTCACAATATCTGGCAATACGAGTATCAGCATGAAAATGCTGCTAAAATCGCTGAACAGGCCAAGAAACTCTACGATAAATTCGTTGGTTTTTTAACGGACATGGATAAAGTGGGTAAACAGTTGGAATTAGCTTCTGTCAGCCATGAGTCTGCGCTTAGCAAACTGCATACAGGACGCGGAAATATTGTTCGCCAACTCGAAAACTTCAAATCACTGGGCGTCAATCCCACTAAAGCTATAGACAGTAAATTCATAGACGACGAGGAGCAAGGCTCGCAGTAAGACTTTAGTCTTAGTAAGGTGCGGAAAGTTGAAGTTTAGTATTTAAACTTCAACTGATTCAGAAATTAGTGTTATAACTATCATGTAAAAAATTTGACGCACCACCGCTGTCGCACTTTTACGAAAAAGAACGAGCCGCTATGTCGTATGAAAGAACGTCGTCCGAAAAAAATTTTGAACGTAAGAATGTACCGATAGTCTGCATTGGTGCATCTGCAGGTGGTCTAGAGGCAATAGAGCTCTTTTTTCAGAACTGTCCTAGTGATTTGGGCGCTGCTTACGTCGTCATCCAGCACCTCTCGTCACACTACAAAAGCATGATGGATGATCTGGTTAATCGGTACTCGAGCATGGCGGTAAAGATGATTGAGTCAGATGAGGTGCCAGAGGCTAACACCATCTACCTCATTCAAGCGGGGACCACTATCACGCTTGAGAAGAATCGATTCAAAGTGCAGTCAAAACTAGACGGCGAATTGAGCCTGCCGATTGACATTTTTTTACAATCGTTGGCTGACGACAAAGTGCCTACTACGATTGCCATCATACTAAGCGGGACTGGATCTGATGGTTCTAGAGGTATTCATGATATACACGCACAGGCTGGTTTTGTCATTGCTCAAGTGCCTTCAGAAGCGAGTTTTGATGGTATGCCGCAAAGTGCTATTAGCACTGGCATGGTTGATAATATTGTATCGGCCGCTGAGATGGGGAACATTGTCGCAAGATATCTAAAAAGCGGAGATAAGCCCGAACAAGAAAGATTTTATGCAAGTTTTGTAGATGAACCAGAGCAACACAGAAATAGGATCCTCGAAAAACTATTAACCGAATTAAACATAAGTTTTGGCTTCTACAAAGAAGCTACTGTCAATCGTCGCATTGAGCGAAGAATGCAGGTTAAACACATTGCAGATCTCGCCAAGTATGCAGAGGTAGTTGAAAAAGACCCGAATGAAGTATTTGCGCTACGAAAAGAGCTGCTCATCCCTGTATCAAGCTTTTTTAGGGATCCCAACACGTTTCAATTTATTTATGACGATGTGCTTCAAAAAATCATTGAGACAAAAAAACCGGGAGAAGAAATTCGATTTTGGGTCGCGGGCTGTGCAACCGGCGAAGAAGCTTATACCTATGCCATCCTACTAGATGCAAAACTAAGAGAACTTAACAAACGCATCAATTTTAAGTTGTTTGCAACTGATGTAAACCCGGACATTATTGAAAAAGCGTCGAGAGGAGAGTTTTCTGAGAATGCAAAAACCGAAATTCCGCCGACGTTTTTAAAAACATATTTCACCGCAAGTGAAAAGCATATAACGATAAATCAAGATATTCGCCAGCGTGTTGTTTTTGCTGTACACAATCTGTTGGCAGATGCTCCGTTTACCAAAATGGATTTGGTAAGCTGTCGGAATACCCTTATTTATTTTACTCAAGAGGCACAACAAGAAGCGCTTCAAAGAATGCAATTCGCGGTAAATCAAGATGGCTTCTTAGTTTTGGGGAAGAGCGAAAGCTTGATGACACAAACCGACTATTTCTCGCAAGTACATAAAAGTTTTAAAATTTATGTATGTGATGAAAAAAGCCCAGCCATCGCCAATATGCTCAAATACTCATCGCAGGGTCAAAACTATAAAGTAAAGCGTCTAGGTAAGAAAAGTTTTGCGGGTAAAAGAGATGAAATTGAGAGAATCGCAGAATCAGAGATTCAGTCCAATCTAATACCGCTTTGTTTGTTAGTCAATCAACACTTCGAGATCTTGCATATCTATGGACAGGATACAAGTCTGTTATCTATCAGATCGGGCATTGTTTCAAATAAGGTTTCAAGTGTACTACCTGATAAGTTGGCGCCTGTCGCAATTGCACTTATACAGCGTTTAGTTGCAGTCGGTAAACCGTCACAAGCTGACCCGGTTTTAATCGATATCAACGGCGAAGTTAATGAGGTTAAGCTAAAAGGTTGGCAAAGTGATACAGATACTGAGCATCCATACTTTATTCTAAGTTTCGATACACAGAGAATTGAATCTGACGCTGAGTACAAATCTGAAACTATTGATGTCCCAGTTGATTTAAAACATCGAATCCAGCAACTTGAGGCTGAGCTCGGTGCGACAAGAGAAAGTCTTCAAACCACGATTGAAGAACTGGAAACAACCAACGAAGAATTACAGGCAACTAACGAAGAATTAATGGCCTCTAATGAAGAAATGCAAAGCTCAAATGAAGAACTGCAATCCGTAAACGAAGAGCTCAATACGGTTAACGCGGAATATCATGAGAAAATGAGCATTTTGAATCGCATTAATGCCGACTTAGGGGCAATGTCACTTTCAACGGGTATTGCGACTATTTTTGTTGATGATCAGCAGAATTTGACTAGGTTTACACCGGATGCCTCATTCTTGTTTAAAGTTAGAGAGCAAGACTTGGGTAGACCGCTCAATGAAATTGTTAATTTATTAGAGTATCCCGCCTTATTCGACGATATTCAGTCCACCATTGAATCCGGCATTACAAGGGAAAATGAAGTGATGGGCCCAGATAATCGGGGGTATTTAATGCGAATAGTGAGCTACAAGCTACCGAGTGTTAATAAGCTCGGCGCCGCTATTTCGCTCATAGAGTCGGAAAGTTTTGGCAGCTATCACAAAATAATCGATGCACTTCCTGAGCATATCGCGGTGCTGGATAGCAAGGGAGAAATCGTTTTAGTTAACAAAGCGTGGAAACGATTTGCGCTGGTTAATAGCGATCAGCAAGTAAATGTGATAGCGTTTTTGGGTAGTAACTATTTAGATGTTTGTGCAGGCGATCCGGAGTCAATCGAAATTGGTGAAGGTATACGCATGGTTTTAAGCGGCAAGAAGCGGTTCTATTCGCATAAATACCCTTGTCACTCACCAACGGAAAAACGTTGGTTTATCATGGAAGTGCGCTTCGTTGAACACTCACTATATCGTGCTGTAATTTCACATATAAATGTATCCCAATGGGAGAAGGAAGATAGTGAAGCATAAATGAGTTCCAATTTTAAAAATGAGCTGAATAGGCAAAAAATCGAGATGGAACTCGCACGAGTTGATGAAGCATTAGACAAGCTAGATAAAAAGTCAGAGCCGATAAAACATTTGATACAATCGATTCAAACGTATCAGGCTGAGCTTGAATTTCAAAATGCAGAATTGATTGAAAAAGGTGATGAAAACAATTCTTTAAGAGAGCATTATTTTTCATTATTCACGAATTTACCTCTGCCTGCAATCACCATTGATAAGCGCCTCAACATTCTGGAAAGTAATCTGTCAGCTAAATCACATTTCCTATTGGAGAGCGTGAGTGAGTTTACCCAGAAATCGCTTTATCGCATTTTTGATTTTGAAAATGTGCAGAGAATTATACAGGGTATTATTCAATCAAAAATTGCCAAGGAAACAAAAATTGATCATTTGTTTTTGAAAAAAAATGATAAAACATATGTTTTCAATCTATTTATTAATTACATAAAAGGTACATCGACAGTTAGTGAAAAGTATATGCTGGTATTTGAAGATATCAGCATTGAACACGCCTTTATTAAACAAAATGCACTATTTTCAAGTGTTTTAGACAGTGCTAGTGATGCGTTGATTGCGCTGGATAATATGGCTAACATCACGACATTTTCTAATAACCTACAGCGCCTGTTTAAACCTCGTACACCATTTACAAAACAAAATTTGTTAGCCGAACTCCCTCGTAAAATCGCTGATATTATATTCAATTATGCGGGTAATAGGGCGAGTAGAAAAGCGAGAGTTGACAAGGTAGTTGAGTTATCCAATGACAAAATGGAGATGTCGCAGTGGTTTAGGATTAACTGTTTTCCAATTAATAAAGACGGCGAAGTAATTGGCGCTGGTTTTATGATTTCTGATGAATCGCACTATATTAAGCGAGAGAGGGAATTGGAACTTGCCATTCGCGTCTTTAACGAAGGACAGCAGGGTATTGTTGTCACGGATGCAAACTATTGTATTCTTCAGGCGAATAAGGCATTCGAAGACATTTTTGGATATGCGGAAGAGGAGATAATCGGTCAAAGCGCAAACCTATTGAAATCTGATTACCATGACGTTAGCTTTTTTGAGCGTAAATGGTCTGATATTAGCCAGCGCGGTGAGTGGGAAGGTGAGATTTGGAACCGACACAAAGACGGTTCGGCATGCGCGCAATGGATGAGCGTATCAGCACATCCTAAAGATAGTGCTATTCCGTCAAATTATATATTGGTTTTTCGTGATATTTCCCATCAGAAGATGCAAGAGCAACAGATTTCCGAACTGGTTTATTACGATACGTTGACTGGTTGCGGTAACAGAAGACTGCTTGAAAAAACCATTGAATCGCTGACGAACGGTATCCATAAAGAGGGGTTTGCACTATTTTTCATTGATTTAGACTACTTTAAACTGATCAATGACGTGCATGGGCACGATATGGGAGACAAGCTTCTAAAGGCTGCAACATCTCGATTAAAACGGTTAATTCGGGAGCGAGATGAAATTTTCCGACTTGGCGGTGACGAATTCCTTGTTCTTTTCAACGGGCTAAAAGAAGATGACATGGAACAAAAGGCAATGATGATTTTGGATGCCGCAAAATCGCCTTATAACATTGAACAAAAACAACTTCATATCTCAGCATCTATTGGCATCTCTCAGTACCCCAAAGATGGTGAAGATTTTATCACGCTATTAAAACATGCTGACGCTGCACTTTATGAAGCGAAGGAAAGCGGGCGTCGCGGTTTTCGGTTTTTTGCGCCATCGATATTTAGTTCAATGCAGCGCAAAGTAAATCTCGAACAACAGCTACGAAGCTGTATGCAAAGAGATGAAATGTCACTTGTTTATATGCCTATATTGGATTGTACAAATCTAACGTGTGAAAAGGCTGAAGTTCTTCTGCGATGGACCTCAGGTGAACTGGGGCATATTTTGCCTCAAGAGTTTATTCCAGTTGCAGAAAAAAGCGATCTTATTCACTACATTACAAGATTTGTGCTGGAAAGAACGCTTGAAGCTATACGTCATTTGAATGGCATCTCCGATAGGCGGTTGAGATTATCAATTAACGTGTCCGTGTTGGATCTTCGAAATGAGGCGTTTTTCAGAACGATTCTTAAACTTCTCGAACAAAATTGCGACATTAGCGGACAACTTATTTTTGAATTGACAGAGAATGTGTTTGCCGATGATCTTGAGCGAATTAAAGTCAACATGAATCGTCTAAAAGCCTATGGCGTTTCAATTTCGATTGACGACTTCGGAACGTCTTATTCTTCGCTTTCCTACTTGACCACCTTGCCAATTGATGAGTTAAAGATTGACCGTGAGTTTACCTCTAATTTATTCAAGAATGAAAACAACGAGAAAATATGCAAAGCCGTATGCGTGATGGCACATTCACTCAATTATTCTTGTGTTGCTGAAGGTGTTGAGACCGAACAACAGTTTGATTGGTTAAAAGAAGCAGGGTGCGACTTTTCGCAAGGCTTCTTGCATCGAAGGCCACAAACGTTTGACAAGTTTATAGAAAACTACGCGACCCCGACTAAAAGTTAGGGGCTAATGCCCCTAGTCTGACAAATAATCTGTAACCGCTTTTTTTGGCGTCCTGTCTGATCTGTATAGGCCCCAATTTTTTTCGGCAATTCCGTCAGCTTTGTCAAATCCACCTTTCCATTTTTCATCAAATGATTGAAAGTAAAAAGACGCGATTTCATTTTCAGCTAACCATCTGCGGTATTCTGCAAAGAATAACGATTGCGCATTTTCACTGGCTTCTGCAATGATTAATCTTTCATCACCATTTGAAGAGATTGAACTAGTTGTCCAACCGCTTTCTCCAAGAACGATCTGTTTTGCGGGGTAGCGAGATGATATGTCGTTGTAAATTGATTCAGTCCATTCGACAGCATTTTCAAGCGTCTGCGAATTCCACATCGCATAGGCGTGTAAAACAATAAAGTCTACCGCTTCTGCTACAGGGGCGCTCCAAGGTTTGTTAAAAAAGTTGTAATCATCAGCGATTGTGACAGGGACAGACGTCTCATTCTTTACTTTTGCTACCCATTCCAGATACATCGGGATCTCATCAACTTCAAACTTATGTGCAGACCAGTCAACAAATATTTCATTGCCTAGGTTCACTGCAACAATAATGTCAGGGTACTTATTCGCTAATGAAATTACACGTTCTATTTCAGCATCATTCTCTGTTTTTGTCTTCTTGCCTTCTATCCATGCGCCCTGCATAACGCGGATAGGTAGATTGTGTTTCTCAATTACATGTAACACCTGCTCGCTTGCGACATCGGCGCCGTATAGTCGAATCAGATGCCAAGCCAAGTCTTTATTGGCAGTTAAAATCTTGAGATCTTCAAGAACATCCTCTTCTGACGGCACAATCCCTTCATCAGGACCTTGCCCGTCGCGGTATGGGCTATATGCAATACCAAGTCCTATCCATTTGCCATCAAGTGTCGGATAAAATACCGGTGCTTCTTTCATTTGATTAGACATCATACTGCAACCACTTCCGAGTAATATGGTGACTACACAAACCAACATGGTCGCGCTTTTTATTAGTGTTTTCATAAACCACCATTGTAAAAAATTTGTTGTATTTATTCTTTGAAAGGTTTAAAAGTCAACGTAAAAACGATAATTGGGGAAGAACGAAAGTTAACGTGGATAATTTACTTAGAAAGTGAGGGTGTACAGTGTGCCTCTATAGTGAGAGTTATTGTTCCAGTGAGTAGAACATTTATTAGATGTCTGCCACCCCCTTTCGTACCAGACATTTTTCTAAAATATCTCGTTTTTTACTTTCAGAAAAGTCGGTCCATCCAACGATCTCATCAAGATGCCGAAAGCAGCCTAGACAGATGTCGTTTTCGTTAAGGCAGCAGTTTCGTATACAAGGTGAATCAACGTGTTCGCATTTTTGTCTAATCGTCATAAAACCCAGAGGTTTATCCTGATGTATTGCATGATATGTATACTTAATCGTATGAAAAACGTATCGCTAAAATTTTTTTAAATTATTAGAGTGTAAAAAAATGAGAAAAAAAATCGAGTTTGAAAGCAACGGCAATGTATTAGCAGGCTTGATGGAAACACCATCGAGAGCGCCTCGCGCATATGTACTTTTTGCGCACTGTTTTACGTGTGGCAAAGATATCGCGGCGGCATCGAGAATTTCGAATAATCTGGTTGCGCTGGGTTTCGCTGTTTTGCGCTTTGATTTTACTGGCTTGGGAAACAGTGATGGCGATTTCTCTAACACTAATTTTTCCTCAAATCTCGATGATTTATTAGCAGCATCGGCGTATCTAAGCGAGCACTTTGAGCCGCCTAAACTTTTAGTCGGTCATAGTCTGGGTGGAGCAGCTGTTCTCTCTATTCAAGACAGATTGCCATCAGTAAAGGCGATCGTCACGATTGGCGCACCTGCAACCGCGCACCGCGTAAAAAACAACTTTGTAGACTCACTCGAAAAGATTGAATCAGAAGGTACCGCAAAAGTGAAATTAGGGTTCCGTGAATTTACGATAAAAAAACAGTTTTTGGAGGATTTGGATAATTACTCTGATAAACATTTCGCCCTAGCAGGTAAGGCGTTGCTTATTATGCACTCGCCCGTAGATGAAACAGTCCCCATTGAACAGGCAGAGAGAATATACAACTGGGCAAAACACCCCAAGAGCTTCGTCAGCCTCGACGACGCCGATCATCTTTTGACGCGCAAATCAGATTCTCACTATGTCGCACAAGCCATTTCAGGGTGGGTTTCTCGCTACATCCCGGACAACCTTGAGAATGGACTAGACAAAAAGGCAGCGACTAAAACGGGAACAGATCAATCAACTGAGACCGTAACTGTAGAAGAAAAAGATCACAAATTTACCCAGACCGTTTTGGGATATGATCACGTTTGGTTAGCGGATGAACCGGTGTCAATGGGCGGCCAGAATTTGGGGCCAAACCCTTATGAACACTTACTTGCTGCGCTTGGCACATGTACATCGATGACAACACGAATGTACGCGACTCACAAAAATCTACCATTGAAACACGTTAGCGTTGAGTTGAGCCATCATTCGCATGACGATGGGACACAAGAGTTAAAGAGACAACTTACCGTTGAGGGCGATCTCACTGATAAAGAGCGAGCGAGAATTTTAGAGATTGCTGACAAGTGTCCAGTGCACAGGACACTGACTGGAAAACTCAAAATTACTACCGAGTTAAAAAGCAACTAGCTTAATGAGGTCTTTTTGTATGATGATCTTATTGTCTTTATAAAGTGCACCTAAGGCTTTTTTATAGGCACCTTTGCTAGTTTTAAATCGTTGATAGATTTGTTCGGGCGTGCTCTTGTCGGTGAGGCTGGAAATTCCACCATGCGCACGTAAATCCTCGAGAATAGATTCCGCTAAGCTATTTCTTTCCGCCTTATTGTGTCTGTGCAAACGTAAATCGACTTTGCCGTCTTCTCGTATGTTTTTTATAAAGCCGTTGATGGATTGTCCAATTCGAATTTTTGTTGGTAGCTCATTGTGATAAAGCATTCCATAATGAAACGTTCTAGTTTGGTCACTTGTTTCTGCAGTATCACAACTAAATAGCGCTTTGTAACCAAGTGGCGTTTTTGCATAAACTAACAGAGAAATCTCACGGTCTGGATACGACTTATCTGTAAAAGGTGTCAAATACGCTTCAATTTTGCTGTCTGCGATTAGTTGACTTCGCTTGTCGTCTTCAATCAGTCGCACAACAACAGGTGAGTTTACTGCGATTTGACTATGCATATTTCGCTTCGGTAGGAATAAATCTGGCTTTATGCCCCATTCAAGAAATGCACCGGGCTTAACGATTGAAACAACTTGCAAACTTGCAAATTGTCCATTTGTAATTTTGGGACTTAATAAAGTCCCTTCTAAGGCATAGTCTTGATTGTAATAGACGAACACATTGATGGATTCGCCTATGTCAAATTGCCGTTGCTGATATGGAATGAATGCGCTGCTACCATCATCAGATTCAGCAGTTAACCCCATCGGCAGTTGTTCGGTGACTTTTAACAGATTGAACTGGCCTGGCACTATCATTGAAAGAAACTCATGGTAAAATCTAGGGTTAAACAAATGCGAAAAGCTAGAAAATACAAGTTATCACCGTACCTCGTGTTAGCACAAGTATAACAGGGTAATGCGTCGACAAATAGAGAGCAAATCGCGAACACCTGATTCAAGGTATTAAATAGTAACTATGAAATTAAATGCAGATCTCGGCGAAAGTTTTGGCCAGTGGCAATTTGACGCCGACGCCAATGTTATGCCATTTATCGATATGGCAAATATCGCGTGCGGTTACCATGCTGGTGATGCCAACTCCATGCACGCTGCTATTCATTTGGCGAAAAAGTACGGTGTTGAAATTGGTGCGCATCCATCATATCCGGATTTACAGGGGTTCGGCCGCAGGAGCATGCGTATTCCTTGCCCTGAACTGACAAATATGCTGCATGCTCAGATAGCGACATTGGAGGGTATGGCAAATTGTCAAAGCGTAAACATGCGTTTTGTAAAGCCGCATGGCGCTCTGTATAACGATATGATGAAGAATCAACGAATTTTTGAAGACGTCCTCTTTGCAATTTCAACGTATCACCAAAAATACCCACTTGTTATACAAGCACTGCCGAACAATCATCTGCATCAATCGCTCGCACACGACTATGGCGTTGACCTGTTATTTGAAGCGTTTTGTGACAGAGCGTATGACAACACAGGTTTTCTGGTATCAAGAGAGCGAGAAGGCGCGTTGCTTGATGATAAAGCCAGCATCGAACAAGCATTGTCTATTATTCGAGAAGGTACTGTTAACTCTATTGACGGTCATCAACTTTCAATAAAAGTAGATACCCTTTGCGTGCATGGTGATAATCCAAAAGCATTAGCCATTACAGAATCGCTGCGGTCTATCATTAATGATGCGCAGTGAGCTGTCGTTTTCATCGGTTGGCGAGAGTGCAATCCTTGTTGCGTTTTATCGTGAAACCTCACAGAATTTGGCTACGCGTAACCAATTAATCTCAATTTTTACAAGGCAATTGCTTAATGTATCTCCTCAATGGCTGCTAGATGTCTTACCATCCTTCGATACACTTTTGGTCAATTACAATGATGCAATGATTGATCGTTTTGGTGTTATTTCTTTTTTAAGTGCATTGGTTACTGAAGAAGTGGTTACAAATCAAAAAGACTTTGAAAGTAAGCAACACTGCATTCCTGTTTTCTTCGGAAGGCCTACAGAAGATTCACCTTTTGATTTGGATAAGATACTTGTCCAAAAAAACATAGACGAAGAGCAGTTTATCCGTGATTACGTTGATATCTCTTATCGGATTTATGCGATCGGTTTTCTTCCTAACTTTGCTTACTGCGGAGAGATATCTGAGCACTTATCAATGCCAAGACTGCCTTCGCCGCGCAGTTTTGTGCCAAAAGGCGCAGTGGCAATCGCAGATAGGCAAACGGCCATCTATCCTCAAAACTCTGCAGGTGGTTGGAACATTCTTGGATACACGCCTGTGACGCATGAATTTGGTGGTCAGATTCAGTTTGACGTCGGTGATGAACTCGTGTTTGAACCTATCTCACACCAACGATTTATGGCTATGAATGAATAGATAAATGGTAGACAGGGCGCTTATTAGCATTAAACAGCTTGTGGGGTTTGCTCACCTAGTTGACAGTGGACGCAGACGTGGCCAGCGTGTTGGATATGCACAGTCTGGCGCTGCTGACTGGATAAGTTTCCAACTCTCTAATGCGCTGGTCGGTAACAGCGTCGATGGGCCTGTTATTGAGGTTATGCTTGGAAGTATTGCCTTTAAAGCTGAAGCGGACTTAGTGCTGGCGGTGGGCTGCGTCATGGCAACGTCTTCTCAGCAGTTATCCATCGAAATCGACGGAGTCCAATCAAAAATAAACCAAGGGATCAGTGTTAGGCGTAACCAGAACATCGTCATTCGCAATGATAATAGCGTAAATTATTTCTATATTGCACTTGCAGCCAAAATAAATGGGCATTTGCTATTTGGAAGCGTGTGCACGGTTCCTCGTGAAAAAACCAAAACACACAATAATGTGTTGGCCGTAAATCAAATCTTAAAAGGCGAAGCGATTGATAATGTGCGCAGAGGTAAACTCCGCAGTCTATTCAGCAATAAGGAACTCATTAACGAGACGGTAAAAAAAGTAAGGGCACTTCAAGACTATGTCAATATGGGAACAGAAGTGCTTTTCTTTCAATTTTGCTATCAGCATATGGATTTTGATTTCATTCAGAAACAAAGGTTCACCAACAGCGAATATCGTATAGGAAAAGAGGCTGGAAAAATGGGGATAAAGTTACAAGGCCCACCTATTTTAACCCAACGACGGGCATTACTTTCTGAAGGTATATGTCTGGGTGCAATTCAAATCAGCGCAGAAGGTCAGCCTATGATCCTTTTAAATGACCGGCAAACGTTGGGTGGATATCCCAAAATTGGCGTAATAGGCAGTGTCGACTGTGCAAGGATTGCGCAAAAATCGATGGGTAGCATTATACGCTTTGAGTCAAAGGATGTTGACATGCTGAGAACGCGACGCCTTTTAACTAATAGCTTAATCCAGAGCATTCGCGATATACTATCAAAGTAGTCGTAAAAATCCCAAGGGAGTGATGTTAGATGTCAACCGTGTACCTAAATGGACAATTTATTAGTGCAAATGATGCGAAGATCTCGCCCATGGATAGAGGGTTTTTATTCGGTGACGGCATTTATGAAGTGATCCCCTGTTTTCATGCGAAACCTGTTGGCTTATCTTTGCATTTGGCTCGAATGAAAAATGGATTGGCAGAACTCAAAATTAAGTATGACGTTGATGTTGAAACATGGGTATCAATTATAAATACGCTATTGAAGTCCATGCCTGGTAGCGCAAATGCAATATACATACACGTCAGCAGGGGAGCAGATAGCAAGCGTTTTCATGCATATCCAAATGATATTGCGCCAACAGTGTTTGCATATGCGTTTCCTATAGCTGACGAGCAGCCACTTGATGTAAGCGCTGTGAAAACATACAAGGTGAAGACAGATAGAGATCTACGCTGGCAACGCTGCCATATTAAGTCGACCTCACTCTTGGGCAATGTCATGCATTTTCAATCTGGTCAAGATAACGGGCTGGATGAAGTTATTCTGTATAACGACAAAGGTGAAATCACCGAGGCAGCAGCATGCAATGTGTTCGTTGTAAAAAACGGCGTTATAAGCACTCCGCCGCTCGATAATCATATCCTGCCCGGGATCACGAGAAAAATCATTATTGATGCTCTTTCGAAAATGCGAAACATCAAAGTCGAAGAGCGAGCGATAGATAAATCGGAGCTTCTTGATGCTGATGAAGTTTGGATTTCTTCCTCAAGTAAAGAGATCGCCCCAGTGATAGAGATTGACGGTAACCTTGTTGGGAATGGGCAAGCGGGAAGCGTATGGTTAAATGCTCAAACCGCCTATAACGAATACAAATTTAACGCGTAGATTTTTGATTACCGAGAAGTAGGTCTAGATAGTGCTAACCGCATGCGAAAGGCAAATCAGCTCAACGCTTGTAATTAACATCAAATTTGCCTTGTCCGATGCAAAGACTATTATGAATTAAAACGGTTAAGGAGTCTTTGGCTATGCAACAGCTTAAGAGCAATCATGAAGTGGACTTGTTAAATAGGGTTATGCAGTTTCAAATCGGCCCTGAAAATACCTCGTTAAGCTTCGAAAAGCGCCTCGCAAGGGACAACAATTGGTCAATTCAGTTTGCAAAGCAGGCCATTATCGAATACAAAAAGTTTATATACTTGATTGCATCTACAAACTCTCCAAAAACACCGTCAGATGCAGTCGATCAAGTTTGGCATCTTCATTTAAACTATACCGAATCATATTGGGATGAACTCTGTCAGAACACTATTGGTAGAAATATACATCACGGACCAACAAAGGGCGGGGCATCAGAGGGACAGCGATACCGCGAACAATACATCGAAACACTGGAAAGCTATCACGATGTATTTGGAATACCTCCAAGTAGTTTTTGGCCGGACGTCGACAGCAGATTTTCAAACAGTGTTAGGTTTCAAAGAGTCGATACAAATGCTTTCTGGTCGATTAAAAAGCCATCGCAGAATACATATAAATGGGCGTGCTTTTTTACACTACCTTTATTACTGACGGCTTGTGTGTTTACTGAAAATGGCAGTATGAATCTTATCTTTATCATCGCCGTGATTGCGGTAGTTTTAGCTATAGTATTGCGCAGTAAAGCAAAATACGGACAAAGCAAACAAAATCGAAACAAAAGCGGTGGAGAAGTCGGGATTACGTTCACTGGCGCGGCCGGTGGAAAATCTAAGGAAGGTAAAGGTCACGACAGTGATGGTTCAGACGGCGGTGGCAGTGATGGTGGTGGTTCAGGATGTGGTTCTGGTTGTGGAGGAGGCTAAGACTAATTCTTAGCCTCGCAGTTTTCATTGGTGCAATTCCCGTAAAGGTAAAGACTGTGATGCGTTAGGCTCATATTATTTGCTTTGGCAACTTCTGATTGCCTTTCTTCGATCACTTCATCTTCAAATTCAATGACTTTTCCGCATTGTAGACACACTAAATGGTCGTGGTGCGCTTTTTGACTGATTTCAAATACAGATTTGCCGCCTTCAAAGTGATGTCTATTCAATATGCCAGCATCATCGAATTGGTTTAACACGCGATAAACAGTGGCTAGACCTATATCTTCGTTCATATCAATGAGTTTTTTATACACATCCTCCGCGCTGATATGCTGGTTTTCGGGCTCCTGAAGAATTTCCAAAATCTTTAATCTGGGTAAGGTGACTTTTAGTCCAGCTTTCTTTAATTCTTTATTTTGATCCATGGTAACCTCATTAGTACTGGGCAAAAAGTATTATAGGTAAGAAATCGCTATTTGGCATTAGCGGTTATTAAAATAGTGTTAATAAATAGCTAGAAACGCATGCGCAATTGCATGCATGTTGATATCAGTTTTTAGTTAGTCAACAACATCCATGTCAATTAGCCTACTTGCTGCAGTTATTTGCTAGGAAAGTTCATCTAAGCACATTTCTTCTTTGAGCTGTGCGCACCACTTCAGAATGCGTTCGTCAGTTAGCTCGGGTTGTCTATCTTCATCTATACCCAAACCAATAAAATGGTCGTCATCCGCCATTCCCTTTGATGCTTCAAAATCATATCCTTCTGTAGGCCAGTGCCCAATAATGATAGCGCCTTTAGGTTCGACGATATCTCTTATCATTCCCATTGCGTCGAGAAAGTATTCGGCATAGTCCTCTTGGTCACCGCACCCGAAAATTGCCACAAGCTTGTCTTGAAAATCAATTTCTTCCAAGTCAGGAAAAAAATCGTCCCAGTCGCACTGCGCCTCGCCGTAGTACCACGTCGGGATCCCAAACAAGAGTAAATCAAATTCAGCTATTTGTTCTTTCGTGCTTTTGGCGATGTCATGAACGTCAATAAGATGTTTACCCAATTCCTTTTGGATCATCTTAGCGACGTGCTCTGTATTGCCTGTATCACTGCCAAAAAATAAACCAACACTAGCCATATAAGAATACCTCTAAAATCTGTGGGTTAAATACCATAAACGAGTTTTATTATGCCTTTTATCGCAAACCCTAAGGCGCCTAAACCCAAAACGCCATAAGCGACCATCCTGCCGCCAAGTGGGACATCGTTTTTTTTCATCACATCATGAACAGCAAAAAACATCAGTAGAAACAAGACGACTAAGGAAACGTCTAATGCGATTGCTTCAACTTTTTGGTACGTTTCAGGAGACACCCAAACATCCTTCACAGTGATTTTTGCGCGAATCCTACCATATCTCTATGCACTTTCAGATATTTTCAAGTTGCTCGCGCCAAAATATTCTCAATTGCTGTAAACGGGTAAAAACTTCGTTAACAAAGCGTTAATGGTCTGTGGTTTTTGTGCATGCAACCAGTGACCAGCATTCACGATCTTAGCGGTCGCCTTGGGGAATTGATGTACTATTTTAGGCTGATGTTCGGTCAATATATAGTCAGACTGATTACCCTTAACGAATAGTGTATCGCCAGAAAACATAACATCTGAATATGGCCAATCACTTAATTTGGCATAATCTCTGATAACCAAATCCAGGTTAAACCGCCAGTTCCATTTGCCACTATCCGTTTGATAAAGACTCTTTAGCAAAAAAGACTGAGTGCCGCTGTCAACAATGTGTTTTGCAAGTTCTACATGCGCGTCTTTGCGTGAAGTCAGCGTTGCTAGATCAACCGACGTGAGACCATTTATTACATTTTCATGTCTTGCGCTATACGCCACAGGCGCGATATCCATGATCACTAGGTTTTGTATTATATCCGGCGCTTTCGATGCGATGACCATACTGACTTTGCCACCCAGTGAATGGCCTGCCAACACTATTTTTCCGACATTTAGTGATTGCAGTGTTTTTAAGATTGATGAAGCATAATCATCAAAACTAAAGTTTTCAGAGCGATATGATTTGCCATGATCGGGCAGGTCTATACTTATGACGCGATAATCGTTTTCAAAATAACGTCTTATAACGGCGAGGTTGTCCAAGCTTCCAAACAAGCCATGAATCAACACTAATGTTGGTGCGTCTTGCTGCACCTCGTCAGGTTGATGTACTTCATAGTGAATTGAGTTCATGTGTTTACATATTAGGATAGTTGGGTCCGCCACCGCCTTCAGGCGTTACCCAATTAATGTTTTGATGAGGCTCTTTAATGTCGCATGTTTTGCAATGGATGCAGTTCTGTGCATTGATCTGAAATTTGGGACCTTCTTCTTCCTCAACGACTTCATACACACCAGCAGGGCAATATCGCTGCGCTGGTTCTGCAAATTTACCTAAGTTTACACTAATAGGTAAATTCGGGTCGAGTAATTTTAAATGAATAGGTTGGTCTTCTTCATGGTTAGTGTTTGAAATGAAGACGGAAGACAACTTATCAAAACTAAGTTTATTATCGGGTTTTGGATAGTCAATTTTGACTGATGCAGACGCTTCCTTTAGGCACTCGTGATCGGTTTTGGTATCTCTGAGATCAAATGGGAGCTTGCCGCCAAAAAAGTTTTGATCTAACGTGTTGTACGCACCACCCCAGAAGTTACCAAACTTGTGGATAGCGGCTCCGAAATTTCGGGATCCGTGAAGTTCAGCAAATATCCATGAGGATTCAAACGCCTGCTTATATTGCGTTGGTTCGCTGTGCGACTCGCCAGCGTTCAAACAATCAAACAATACATCAGCGCCAATCATTCCAGATTTCATTGCGGTATGATTTCCCTTTATTTTTGAAAAATTCAGGGTTCCAGCGTTGCAACCGACGATTAAACCACCTGGAAATGTCATTTTTGGTAAAGAGTTGATGCCGCCCTTTGCAATCGCTCTCGCGCCATAAGACACTCTTGAGCCATTTTGAAGTGTTTTAGCAATAATAGGGTGGTGTTTTAGTCGTTGAAATTCATCAAACGGGCTCAAGTGAGGATTAGCATAGTTTAAATCCACGATTAGCCCGATAAATACTTGGTTGTCTTGAGCATGATACAAATAGCTGCCACCGGTTGCATCACTTAGCGGCCATCCAGCAGTGTGGACCACAAGACCTTCTTGGTGTTGTTCTGCAGGTACATCCCATATTTCTTTAAAGCCAATTGCATAGTGTTGCGGATCACTGTCTTTATCTAGTTCAAATTGCTTGATTAATTGCTTGCCCAAGTGGCCACGGCAGCCTTCTGCAAAGACGGTATATTTGCCAGTGAGCAGCATCCCTGGAATATGGTCTGGCTTGGTTTCGCCATCTGCTTTTCGACCCATTTCCCCGGTGATGACACCACCGACGCTACCATCATCATTAAAATACAGTTCCGCCGCAGTAAAACCGGGATAAATCTCAACGCCTAAACCTTCTGCCTGTTCAGCTAACCAGCGGCAGAGATTGGCAATGCTGACGATATAATTGCCTTTATTATGCATGGTTTTGGGCGTCATGAAATTTGGAAGTTTTGTGGCTTTTTCTGCATTATTTAAAAGATAGATTTGGTCTTCAGTCACTTCTGTCTGCAGCGGTGCTCCCAAGGTTTTCCAATCGGGTAATAATTCATCAAGTGCTCTAGTTTCAAAAACGGCGCCCGATAGGATATGCGCCCCTATTTCAGAGCCTTTTTCAAGAACGCAAATGTTTAGCTCAGTATCATTTTGCTGTGCTAATTGCTTTAGTCGAATCGCTGTTGATAAACCGCTTGGGCCTCCTCCAACAATCACAACGTCAAACTCCATAACCTCGCGCTCCACTATTTCCTGCGCCATTTGGCCTCCACCGCGTTATTGTATTTTGTTTTGGTTATTTACAAATATTCGCTAAACGAATATTACGGAAACACAAAAACATAGTAATATTGTACTTGTTAATTAAAGGTAAATTAGGTTGACGTTTAGGTCAACTCTCTATAGATTGCGTGCGTAAAAATTACACTACGCACTCCGTTAGAGATAAGCTATGAGGCATTTATGAAAGTACTGGTACCGGTAAAACGGGCAATTGATTACAACGTAAAGGTAAGAGTAAAACCTGATAATAGTGGTGTTGATTTAAATAACGTCAAAATGGCGATAAATCCATTTTGCGAGATTGCGGTAGAAGAGGCCGTTCGTCTAAAAGAAAAGGGTATTGCTACCGAAATTGTAGTGGTTTCAATAGGGGAAAAAGCTAGCCAAGAGCAAATAAGAACGGGATTAGCACTGGGCGGAGATAGGGGCATTCATATTCAAACCGATCTTGCACTGGATTCGTTACAAATCGCCAAGTTACTCAACAAGGTTGTTGAAGAAGAATCTCCCGATTTGGTCATATTGGGCAAACAATCGATTGATTCGGACAACAATCAAACAGGGCAAATGCTGGCGGCACTTGCTGGAATGCCACAGGGCACGTTTGCATCTGAAGTTGTCATTGAAGATGGAAAGGCAAAAGTCACCCGAGAAATTGATGGGGGGTTACAAACCGTATTGTTAGATTTGCCCGCTGTCGTTACCACCGATTTGCGACTGAATGAACCACGATACGCGTCTCTCCCAAATATAATGAAAGCGAAGCGCAAACCAATCGATACCAAATCAGTTGATGATTTTGATGTAGACGTAACGTCAAACGTAAAAACACTAAAGGTAATGGCACCGCCTCAGCGGCAAGGTGGAGCGAAGGTCGCATCGGTTGAAGAGCTTATCGACAAACTTAAAAACGAAGCAAAGGTGATTTCATGAGTATTCTTGTTTACGCGGAACACGATAATGGCGCGTTAAAGCCAGAAACAAATAAAGTTCTAACCGCCGCAAACAGCATTGGCGGAGATGTCACTGTGCTGGTTGCGGGAAGCGGTTGTGATGATATCGCTAAATCAGCTGCTTCTCTGTCGGGTGTTTCCAAGGTGCTTGTGGCGGATAATGGAGCTTACGAACATCAGCTTCCTGAAGCAGTATCTGAATTGGTATTGTCGCTAGCAGGTGATTACACGCATATACTTTCAGCTGCGACAACGACAGGTAAGAACTTTATGCCAAGAGTTGCTGCGCTTCTTGATGTCGCACAAATATCTGACATCATTGCTGTGGAGTCAGCAGATACGTTTGTTCGACCAATCTATGCTGGCAACGCAATTGCCACGGTTCAGAGTGAAGATAGTGTAAAAGTGATCACAGTAAGAGCTGCATCTTTTGATGCCGTATCCAATGAAGGAGCAGCAACGATAGAAGCGGTTGATTTTGCAAAACCTTCACAAGCCTCTAGCTTTGTAAGCGCTGAACTCACTGAATCAGAGAGACCTGAGCTTACTGCCGCAGATGTAATTATTTCTGGCGGGCGCGGTATGCAAAACGGTGAGAATTTCTCATTGCTGGAAGGCATTGCAGATAAACTTGGCGCAGCAATAGGGGCATCACGAGCAGCGGTTGATGCTGGCTTTGTCCCTAATGACATGCAGGTCGGGCAAACTGGAAAAATCGTTGCACCTCAGCTATACATAGCGGTAGGCATTTCAGGCGCAATTCAGCATTTGGCAGGTATGAAGGATTCTAAAGTCATAGTTGCTATCAACAAGGACGAAGAAGCTCCTATTTTTCAAGTGGCAGACTACGGTCTGGTAGGCGATTTGTTCACTGTATTGCCCGAATTGGAAAGTCAGCTTTAGTCCTTATCACAATTTGTCTATCACTCAGAGAAATTACGCCTGAGTGATGGATAATACTCAAAACTCCTAACTAGTTTGCGGCTCTATGACAACATCACAAAATCAAAATGAGCAATCAACACCGTTTAAACTGCCAGCGAACGTACGCGTCTTGATATTCTTGGTCAGCTTGCCCGGGTTCGCTTTACTTGGAATGTTGATTTTCAGGTTTATCAGAGATGGTCTGCAGGCGGATTTATCCTGGTTTGCACTTGTCTATGGCGCAATAAGTTGTTTGCTGGCAAGGGTAGTAATTAAAGGCCACTGGTAGCGATGTTTAACGACCCTCGGGCATTGTCCCTTAGGCGTCCTTGATTCTTATTACAATGAATTGTCATGGTGATGAAAATCACCATCTCCTTAGCGCACATTAGTTTTTATTGCAACTTAGCCGTGTTCCGGCAGAGATTCCGATTGCCATCGGAATGACCAATCTTCGTAGTAAAAACTTCCGGTTTAGCTACACTTCAGTCCCTTAAACCCCATGAAACAATGGTCTGATGGCAAGAAATCTTTGAATATCTCTATCTATCTTCAAAGTTAAGCACCGTATCAAAAACAAGCTTTAAATCGGTAACACAACCGCTATGAGGATTGTCTTCAAAACGCGACTTTGTTTAACGCGCAGAATGATTTAGAATTTTTGCGTAAACAGGGGCATAGGGGATATCGCTTGGCAAAAATAATGTTGGTAGATGACGATGAAAAGTTGTGTAGTCAGATAAGTCGATTCCTTGAAAAATATCAATTTGACGTTGCGGTTTGCCACAATGGTAATGATGCTCCTGAGCTCATTTCCGCAGTTAATCCCGATGTCGTTGTATTAGACTTGATGCTGCCGGGCGCGGATGGCTTTGAAGTTTGTCGTCGTATCCGA
Source organism: Glaciecola sp. UBA2563 (assembly GCA_002340325.1). GTDB lineage: Bacteria > Pseudomonadota > Gammaproteobacteria > Enterobacterales > Alteromonadaceae > Glaciecola. Next base: position 136,673 of record DDLV01000105.1, read on the forward strand.
GAGAATTTTAAAGGTTGTATTTTGATGTTAACCGCTAGCGATGACGATATGGATCACGTAGCAGGTATAGAGATGGGCGCAGATGATTTCTTGGTAAAGCCGATTCATCCTCGTATATTGCTTGCTCGCATCAAACTCCAATTACGACGTTTAGAACAAGTGCCGACGGCGCTAGCTAAGGACGTCCAAAAAAATGACAACGAAAGACAGTTTGGTCAATTGTATATTCATTTAACCAAGCGGCAGGTGCGTTATCAGCAGCAAATTGTTGAACTGACGGATTCTGAGTTTGATTTGCTGGTCATGTTGTCTGAAATGCCCGATCAGGTGCACAGCCGCGACCACATTCTCAAAGCACTGCGTGGTATAGAATATGATGGCTTAGATCGTTCTATCGACGTTAAAATTGCAGCGCTGAGAAAGAAGCTTGGCGATAACCCCAAAGCCCCAAAACGATTTCTAACGCTAAGAGGCAAGGGGTATATGCTTGTGCAGGATGAGTGGTAGTTGACCAACAGCCCTAAGCGGTCGTTGGCAACGTAATCAAAAACTTTGCACCGCCCAACGCGCTATCTGATATGGCAATTGTGCCTTTGTGGCGTTCAATGATCTTGGCCACAATGGCCAAGCCCATGCCATAGCCACCGGTTGTGCGTGTGCGACTGTTATCCGCACGTGCAAAAGGTTCAAATAGTTTCTCTCTCTCGCTGATAGGAATACCTTCTCCGTCATCTTCTATCGCAATATAAAGGTTGTGCTTATCAGACGTGACATTGATAACGATTTCTTTGCTTCCGTATTTTTCTGCATTACTGACGAGATTTTGTAATGCACGGTCAAATCCAACGTCATCTATCAGTGCTTTAGCTTGGCTGCCGTCGGTTTGATAACTGTATAGCAGTGACGTGTTAAATCGGTAGTTCTGATACCAATTATCAAGCCACTCGACTAAGTTGACCGATTGACGGTTGACGCTTAACGATTGCCGCTCGTATTTAGCGTAGGTCAGCATTTCGTCGACCAGTCCTTCCAGTACCAATAAATCATCCTCTATGCTTTCGACTGCGGCAAGCTGGCTATGCGCAAGCGGCGTGTCCTTCATGAGCTCTACCTCAAACTGTATGCGCGTGAGTGGCGAGCGAAGTTCGTGCGCCATTGCGTTGCTCAGTAACTTATTACTTTCGATGAGTTCCTGTATGCGATCGGCCATTAGATTAAAGTTTCGGTTGAGCTTTGAAATTCTGACGCTGTCTTTTTCGGAAACGCGGGCATCTAAATCACCTTCACCAAAGCTGGTTGTGCTTTTTTCCAGCACCTTGATGCGCCTCCTTACCGTAAAAGTCCAGACAACAATGGTAGCTATTAATAGTAAAGCGCCGGAGAGACTTGCAACAAATTCTGAAAGTGCTAACTCATCATTCTTGGCAACAGGACCAAAGTAGATGACATACTCTGATTCACCCGCGCGTTTGTAAATGATGTCTTGATCAGGGTCATACCAGGGTTCTCCCTGCTTTATACGCGATTGAGCATTTTCATCATCTTGAAATCTCGCAAGCGGTGCCGTACTAACGGGAATGTTTTTTGATGAAACCTTTTCGAGTATGGGGGGCCATTCGCTAACAGGTGTACGTAAAAGAATTTCTTCCAGAAGTGCAAACGCGCCGCTAAAATCATCGATATTGTCTTGTTCCAACGCATCTTCGGTGAATTGCATGACAATGAAATCTGACACATTCTCCGCAAAAAGGCTGTAGAGCAATAATAGCAAATAGATAGGAATGAAAATTCTCAACATACGTTACCCTGCGTTTATCTGACACAAGGATAACGTAATCTTTTGCGATTGTATCAGTCGCAATTGTAATGCTTTGTAATGGCAATATGAGTAGGCCGCGTAACCTTATTACAAAGGCTTACACAGTACTCACAGATAAAAAAATCAATTCGTTCACACTACATCTCAAATTCAGGCAACAGGCCGCACTGGTTTGCTGCATTCACACATTTAATATTTTGGGACGTTGATTATCATGAAAAAACTTATGAAAAAACGAACGCTTGTAATTGCCTTATCAATGGCAACCTTATTGACGGGTTGCGGCAGCTCAGAACACACCGACACATCACCAATTCCGGTCCCTCCTGTGGCCTCGGCAATTGATGTTAAATATCAAGGGAACTGGATTGCACCTGGCTATGGTTTGAGTCTTAAGGTTGAAGACGACGCGCTAGCAATGTATCGATATTCCAGTGATTATTGTTACTACGAAGCACGCTATTCTGATGTTGATACCAGCGAAGTTGAGAAGTTCTTGCGCGTAGCTGATGGCGCACAGCTAGAATGGTTCTCTGGTTCTGGGACGTCACTGGTAAGTACACCGGGAACATTCTTTGAAAAAGCTGCTGATTTGCCAGCGTCTTGTCAATCGAATGTCTTTGAAATTGGCGACGCTTATACCTTTGATGCACCAGAGCTGTGGCACTTTTATACACAAATTTTTGAAGAGTATTATGTCGACTTTGCGTTTAAAAACGTTAATTGGGCGCAAGTGGTATATGACGCTGGTATCAACATCAATAATGGCTCGAACGAAGAAGACTTGTTTGTCGCTATGGCAACGACGTTGGAAGCATTGGCAGATACGCACAACTTTGTTAGAAGCGATTTCGCGCTAGCTAATCCAAAGACCAAACCACAGTTAGTTGAAAGACTTGTAGAAGAGTTTGCCAATGACAACAACTTTCCGTTTCCAATCCCTCAGGAAGTATTAACGCAGCAAATTATCAACGAGGCCAATGACTATATTGAACAAAACCTCGAATATCAGTGGGAACTGATTACCGGCTATGCAGATAAGGCGTCTGACATCAAAACTGCCACAGGAGGGTTGGTCCGTTGGTTTGTAAATGATGGCTTAGGTTATCTTTACATTGGCGGCATGGCTGGCTACTCGGAATCACAAGACGAGCTTGAATACATTAGCCAAACGGTAACCAGAGTCAATGCAGCTATTGATCAGGCGTTAACCGACATGGCGAGTGTGGAAGGGATGATTGTCGACGTAAGAATGAATAACGGAGGACATGATTACGTTAGCTTAACCATTGCTAATCACTTCACCGATGTAACCGTGCCTGCCTACAGCAAACAAGCACGCGATGGTAATAACCGAACGGCATTATTAGATGTTGAGATGACACCATACAACGGCGTGCGCTACACCGGCCCAATTGCGCTATTAACAAGCACCAATACAGTATCTGCTGCTGAAGCTTTCACGCTGAGCATGCGAGAGTTGCCAAATGTCACCATTATTGGGGAAGCCACGCAAGGTGTCTTTTCAGATGTGATGATGTGGGAATTGCCCAATGGTTTTGAGGTGGGTTTATCAAATGAGTTTTACCTAAGCACTGATGGTGATTGGTTTGAAGGGCAGGGCGTACCAGTAGATATCGAGGTCCCGTTTTTCACGAAAGAAAACCGAGAGCAAGAAGTCGATGCGGGTATCGAGGCAGCAGTTGCGCACTTATCACAATAGCTTGCGTTAACAGCTTTGCATGATGATTTGAAACGTAAAAAAGGTCACGTCTATGAAAAAGTTAACATTACTATCAACGCTTTTATTTGGCCCGTTTGCTCTCGCTGAGCAAACGCCACTTTCTTATGATTATATTCAGGCAGGCTCTGTACAGATCGAGTTTGCCGATATTCCGCAGTTTACCGCGCGTGGCTTTGAAGTTCTCGCAAGTAAAGAGTTTGGTTATGGTGTCTTTGGTGAAGCCACTTACTTTGATACTAAAGACAATAAATTTGATGAGGAGTTTACCGCAGATAAATGGGAAGTCGCTGTTGGTTACATCCATCGATTATCATCAAAAACACATTTTGATTATCAGGTAGGTTATGGCGATATCGATTTGGGATTGAGCAATGCAACAGACTCTATCTCGACCGGAACTGAGTATTTTATATTGGAGGCAAATGCGCGACATAGTTTGGCGCGAAACTGGGAAGTTACTGCCGGTTTAGAATGGCAATTCTGGCGAGAGGGCAGCGATCAGAAAGCCTATAACCTCGGTGTACAATACCAGTGGGGTAGCGTTACTTTAGGCGCCGAGTACACAAAATACTCAGACTCTGAGATTTTTGGTATCCATGGGCGCTATGCTTTTTAGTGTTTAAAAGCGCGGCTTGTGTGACCGCGCTCGTTTTTATAGCTGATGAAGAACGGTCACACGATTTCTACAAGCTTGCTCGTTAGGAGTGTCATATTTCTCATTGTGATGGGAGCGCTGGTGGCCGCTCTTAAAGTATCGACAATATCATCGATACATCTTTAAGTTCAGCGTTCGAAATCGCATGGAGAGCCTCTTTCAGCGCACACTCATTAATTTTACGTTGAGTTTCTTAAGTCTTGGTTTATTGACGAAATTTATCTGGAAGCTTAGTTTTCCGGTGGTGTTTCACCTTCCATTAGAGAAGTATCTTCCGCTTTTTCCATTAGTTCTTCTTCAGACGCCTCAATACCAATATGGTAGGCAGCGAAGCCTGGCATAACGACTTGGTTAATTGCCATACCGATTATCATTCCATTAATCGTCGATGATACATCAAAACTTTCATTTGTAATGGGATCGGTAACTGTGCCCAGCAATTCCCCCTCCTTAACGCGATCACCGAGTTCGACCTCGCTAAATAAAATGCCAGCGTCGCTCACGCGTAACCATTTAGAGTCAAAATAGACAGGAGAAGGAGAGCCCCAGTCGAAGCGCTTACTATACATTTCTTGCTTCTTCAACAGTCCAAAAATGCCGTTAACGCCTGCGTCAACTTGCTCTTTTTGTAGAAATGAAGATTCACCCAGTTCAAATGTCACCGACTTTACACCAATTTCCTTGGCTTCGTAGCGCAACATACCGTTTCTACCGGTACTGTGAACAACCACCATCTCATCAAATCCTTCAGTAAACTTTACAACTTCAGGATCGCTCATATCAGCCCTTACTTGAGCTAGGTTTGTGCGTTTGAATGATCCGGTGTGGATGTCAACGAGGAGATCGCATTTTGTGATGATATTGGTAAAAAGTGAATGTGCAACACGTGAGGCTAAGCTACCATTTGCATTTCCAGGAAAAAATCGATTTAGATCTCTGCGATCACTCATAAAACGAGTGTTTCGTTGGAATCCTTGAAGATTTACAATGGGTACTCCAATGATCGAGCCCGCAAGTTTTTCAGGATCTACGTCATACATGACAGTACGAACGACCTCTATGCCATTTAACTCGTCGCCATGGACTGCCGCAGTCAGACAAAGAACGGGGCCTGGCTCAGCACCGTGAAGCACTAAAACAGGTGTCGAAAGGGATAATCCGCTAAAAGACGTTTCTGGATTCCATGCTAATCGCGTAGATGTGCCTGGTAGTATTTTACTGTTTAGTAATTCTAACGGTAATACTGTTAGCTCGTCAGTATTGTCGTCTTCAATCGGCTCTATTGCCTCTTCGATGGCTTCTTCCGTTGACTTTTGCTTTTCTTCTTCTGCTGGTTGTTGAACCACGACAATAGTAGGCGGTGTTATTTCCTTTAAATCAATATCCGGTGCAATATTGTCATCAGATGTTTCTTCGTTTTCATCGTCGCCTATTTCTTCGGGCGTATTTTGTTTTGCGTCTTCTTCCTCTGCACTTGAGGGTACAACATCCTCTACTTCCATAGGATCTTCACTCAATTCTAACGATTGAGCGGACTTCAGCGTGAAAATGATCGAAAGTACTATTAAAGAGAAACTTAGGGTTCTTAGCATGTGGTGTAAAGGTTCTTATAGTGATGAATCAAATATTGTTTTCGGCGTGTTGTACGTTTTCATTTGTTATTCAGTTGATTTTTTCTAGATTTTTTATTTATTTTTCATAATCAATTTTTACAAGCTAACAATATTCTACCTTTATTATTCTGATAATGGCGTTGAAAGGAACAATCATATTCCTTGTTTGAGGAATTTAAATGAGAAAATCACCGGATGTAAAAGTATCTGATAACCATAGAACAGTATTAATATTGTGAATAGCGTGAAAGGATATCCGTAACCTGTTGTTACGCACATCAAGCTGAATGCTATGTTGAGTGATGAGTTCTTTAAGGTTGTCTATCTGAGTAGTTTCAAATGGGAGACATAGCGTACCACCAATACTGTCTAATTCAGCTTCAAAGTTTAGCCGAGCAGCGTCAACAAAAACTCCTTGTAGATGTTTGGTATGGTTATATAAGTTATCAACACCTAGTTTTCTGATGGTGCCTATTGATGAAGCAGCTATAAAATAAGGCTGTGGAGATGGTGTACCGCCCCAAAATCTTAGCGCATCATCAGCAGGTACAAACTCATGAATATCAAATGCGAAAGGATCCTTGTGGCTAAACCAACCCAAGTGATCGGGGATTAGGCTGTCTGGCTGATCCAATACGATCATAAATCCTGCGCCGGTTCCACCTGATAACCATTTCACGCAAGAACCAAATGCTGCATCAATATGCCATTTAGCGACGTCAATAGGGACAATGCCAGCCGATTGCGCAATATCAACGCCGACAAAAAGACCATAATGTTTTGCTAATCGAGATAACTTATCAATATTGCATACTGCGCCAGTATTTGAATGCACATGGGTAAAGATTGCAATAGCAGCATAGTCATCTTCAAAGGCAGATTCCCAAGTGGTAACATCATTGACGTTTCCTTTTACAATGACTAACTCGATGCCTTGTGACTGTAAGCCTTTCACTGCATATCCTAAAGACGGAAAAGCCTCCTCATGCATAACGACATGCAATTTGGGCGTTTTTGACAGTTTTCTTAAAGCGGTAAGCCATTGAGTAAGCCCAGATGTAACGGTGGGCTGTGGACAAACATTACGAGGATTTGTGTTTAGTAAGTCACCAATTTCCTTTCGAAATGCTTCAATACTGTCAAGCCATAATGGCCATGCGTTACCGCCAAGCGTTTTCCATTGCTGCACAAATTGTTCGTTAGTATCTAAAGCAGGTTTACTTATTGGCCCGACTGAATGAGACAGCAAATAACAACCTTCAGGCGAAATGAAATGCTTTGCAAAGCTGCTTTCGTTGAGATCATGAATTGCCACTGATAGATGCTCTCTTGACACCGTATTCTCCACCCCAGCTGTCTGTCATTTCACTTCTAACATCCCATAACTCCGGAAAAAAGCGCTGACTTGCACCTTTTTTTAACAAGTCGACTGGGCGACCTTTTAGTGACTTTGCCGATATCCCAATAGAACGGTTGATCAAAAATAAATGCCGCCATCTGAATATTTGAAACTGCTCATCAAACTCAATAAGCGCCTCCGCGATCGCGTAATGTTCATCGTGCGCGTATTTATCATCGTATATCTGCTTAACGGAGAGCCCGTCTTTATCAAGGTAATGTTCTTTGAACAGTCGCCATAGCGTCGCAGGCATCTTTAACAGTGTTCTAAAGCCTGGTGATTCTTGTCCGCTGCCATTACCAAGCTGAAGGCGTACCTCTTGATAGTCTTTTGGTGACATGGTTTCCAATACCGCTAATTGTTCAATCATCATCTTTTGCAGCAGGTGTACCCGATTAAACAGTGTAAGTATCTTGAAGGATCGTTGAGAAGGCATCAATTCCATAACTTCCGTTAACGAAAAAGCAATAAGTTTCATCCATAGTTCTTCAACTTGATGAACGATCTGAAATTGCATTTCATCATGTGTCGACAGTGTCGAAATAGGTTTTTGACAACTAAGTAGCTTATCGCATTTAAGATAAACACCATAATCTAGCATTTCCGGCGATTCGATAAGTTTTACAAAGTCTGTGGAGCGCAGTTCAGTTGTCATTGACCATTCCTAAAGATTATTAAAACAGTATCGTTGTATTTGAGCAAAATCTTAAAGAAACATTGTTTTGAAATATTTTGTAAATATGTGTAAATATACTTTACTGATTTATATAAATTTATTTATAAAGAACAAAATGGATAAATTTGATAAGAAAATAGTACAAAAATTAGAAAGGGACTCAAGAATCTCATATTCCAAATTAGCGGACGATATTGGGTTATCAAAAACGCCTTGTTGGCAACGCGTAAAACATCTGGAGGCAACGGGTGTAATATTGTCCTATACCACAGAGTTGGACTATGAGAAATTAGGGTTTGAGATAAACGCTGTAGTGTTTGTCGTGATTGATTTTGAGAAATCCGAACAATTTGAAACAAGTGTGCAATCTCATCGTTCAATCATAAGGTGTGCAGCTGTCACAGGAGACTATGATTATTTATTAGAAGTGGTGGCCAAAAACATGAGGGAGTTCGACAACCTGTTACGAAAAGAACTATCTCGATTACCCGGCGTTCAGCGTTTTAATACGTCTCTTTCAACAAGAGAAGTTAAACAGTCCTTTGTTATTAGTGATTTATTGTAGATATGACGGTTATTGTGCGTGTTAGCAAAGGCTAGGGGCAGATGCCGAAACATTTTGACACACTCTTTTGATGGTGATCTTAAAAAGTATTGTGGTCTTTGCTGTGCCTGTTGCACGAGAACCTTTATAATCGCGACTGGCGTCTTTGACTGAACGTAATTGAAATAACTCAGCTGAAATATGAAAAAATACGGTATCCCCTTTATTATCCTTGTTTCTGCAATAGTCATTGCAGCGCTGCTTGTAATGAGCAAAGAAAAGCCAGAGAAGAAACAAGAAGAAGAATCAATTTTTCTTGTAGAGACAATGGATTTTCAATTTGAAAATTTGGAATTCCTCGTATATGCGCAAGGCAGTGCGCAACCGAAGAATCGCACCGTATTAAGCGCACAAGTGAGCGGAAAAATTGTGCGTCTAAGTGAGAACTTTGTCGAAGGCGGTTTTTTCAAGAAAGGCGATATACTGGTCGAACTCGAAAGTGATGATTATCAAACAGATTTGCTTCTCGCAGAAGCAGAACTGGCAAGGGCACAAGCAGCGCTCGAAGAGGAGATTGCGCGCGGTCGAGTTGCAGAGCAAGAGTGGCGTTCGGTCAACAATACTGTTGCGCCAGAGTTAGGGCTTCGCAAACCGCAATTAGCGCGAGAACAAGCCAATTTACAAGCAGCAGAAGCACAGTTACAGCGTGCAAAAAGGAATCTTGAGCGGACTAAAATAAGAGCGCCATATGATGGTTTGGTCAAAAGCCGTAATGTTAATATCGGGCAAGTAATTACGATGGCTGGTCAAATTGGTGAAATCTTTGCTACTGATGTTGCTGAAGTAAGATTGCCATTAACCGATAACGATATCGCGTTTATTGGCGATATAAGTGCGCGTCAGCCGGCCGTCATCCTGCAAGCTCAAGTAGCAGGTGAAACTCGATTTTGGCAAGGGACTATGGTTCGAAATGAGGCGGTTTTGGATGAAAGCAGGCGCGTAATTTTTGGTGTTGTACAAATTGCTGACCCATATAATCGTATTCAGGAAAATCATCAAATCCCACTGCGCTTTGGAAGATTTGTCAAAGCAGAAGTATCGGGAATAAGTGTCGACAATGTTGTAAAGCTACCAAGAGAAGTTGGACGACTTGATGGCACAGTACTAACGGTAGATACCGACAGTACACTTCATATTAACGAAGTTGGCGTGGTTCGTAGTGATGAAAATTACCTCTATATTTCAAGTGGATTACAACCAAATCATCAAGTCGTTCTAAGTGCGGTTCCAAATCCATATGAGGGCATGCAGGTAAAAGTCGTTGATGATGAACCGCTCATCCAAAAAACCGAAACTGCTGACAATGCTGAGGTAAATCTATGAGTGATTCAAGGCTCGATGTCAATTCTGGCATTATCGCTTGGTTTGCGCGAAACAGTGTCGCAGCAAACCTGCTCATGATTGGCATTATTTGCTGCGGACTTTATGGTGCTTATTCGGTTCAGAAAAAGGTCTTTCCTCAATTCATATTCAATATTGTAACCATACAAGTGCAATATAATGGTGCGGCGCCGCAGGAGGTGGAAGAAGGCGTCATTCTAAAAATCGAAGAAGCTATCAAAGATTTAGAAGGCATTAAGAAACTCACATCCACGGCTCGCGAAGGTATGGGTACTGTGAGAGCTGAAATCGAAGATGAATTCGA
>DDLV01000026.1 GCA_002340325.1 Glaciecola sp. UBA2563
AAGCTTCGAATTCATGGATGAATTCGCAGAGCGCCCATGGATTGGGTTTATAGCGACTTTTAAATTACAATATCTGCAATCGAATGAGCGATGTTTACAAAAGCAACATATAAACAGAACACAGCCAATAAAAATATAAAATGCAAATTATAAGAAGACAGGCGTTAAGCGAGCAGCCAATTAGTGATTCCATGTCACCAGTTTTAGATCGTGTTTTGAGACAACGGGGCGTTCAAACGAGTGACGAGATCGATACGCAAACAAAATCGCTTTTGCATTACAAAACGCTATTGAATATAGAGTCAGCGGTAGACTTGGTTGAAGAAGCGATTCTCAACAAAAAAACTATCTGTATCGTTGGCGATTTTGATGCGGATGGCGCTACCAGCGTTGCACTTTGCATGCTTTGTTTGCGAGATTTCGGGCATAATAACATGACGTACATTGTGCCAAATCGTTTTGAAAATGGTTATGGATTAACTGAGCCGGTTGTCGATTTAGCAGCACAGAAAAATACAGACTTATTAATTACTGTAGATAACGGTATTTCGAGCCACGCAGGTGTTGCAAAGGCTAAATCTCTAAATTTGAAAGTGATAATCACAGACCATCACCTCCCAAGCGAAACATTGCCCAATGCAGATGCCATTCTGAACCCTAATTTACCCGATTCCATATTCCCATCGAAGCACTTGGCAGGTGTGGGTGTCGCGTTTTATTTGATGCTTGCAGTTCGCGCCAGGCTTATTAGCAATCGCTATTTTGAATCCGCTCAAATACCCGTCCCCAAAATTGCGAATTATCTAGATATTGTAGCGCTAGGGACTGTTGCCGATGTCGTGCCTCTGGACAAAAATAATCGAATTTTGGTTCAACAAGGCGCGCAGCGAATTAGAAGCGGACACACCAGACCTGGCATTAAAGCACTGCTAGATGTATCCAAGCGTCGTTATCAAAAGATCACATCAATAGATTTAGGCTTCGTGTTGGGGCCGAGACTAAACGCTGCTGGAAGACTTGATGACATGTCAACCGGCATAGAGTGTTTACTCACCGATTCGTTTGACCATGCGCATAGATTGGCATCTTCATTAGAAACACTCAACCAGTCGCGCAGAACAATCGAACAAGATATGCAAAAAGAAGCAGAAGCATATTTGTCATCGGCAATAGTTGATGAAGAAGACGCACCTGCGGGCATATGTATCTTTCAAGAAGATTTTCACGTGGGTATCGTTGGCATCGTAGCGGGGCGACTAAAAGAGAAATATTATCGTCCCACCATTGTATTTGCGGCGGAAAGCGAAGATGAGATAAAAGGCTCAGCCCGCAGCGTACCGGGTTTACATATACGCGATTTACTAGCACATATAGATGCTCATTCACCCGGCTTGATTAAAAAGTTTGGAGGGCATGCAATGGCGGCAGGCCTATCTTTGGAAAAAAGTAAATTTAATGCCTTTGTCGCCGCTTACCAGCAGGCAGCGAGTATGTTTACCGAAAGCTTACCGCAAAATGCGCAGCTTTATTCTGATGGCTCTCTCAAAAACTATGAAATGACCTTGGAGACAGCGCAGGCACTAAACTCTCAAATCCCATGGGGACAAATGTTTGAAGTCCCTCTGTTTGATGATGTGTTTGAAATAGTACAACAACGCATCGTCGGGCAAAAACACCTCAAACTTGTGGTAAGCAGGGATAAGCAACATTTTGATGCGATAGCATTTAACGTAGATCTCAAAGAATGGCCAAACCAAACAGCACAAAAAGCACATATCGTCTATCAGCTCGACGTTAATGAATATAACCGTCGAACGGATTTACAGCTATTGGTCAGAGCAATTGAGCCATGTCGAAACAGACATTAACAGGGTTTGTTATCCATCGAAGAGCTTATCGAGAAACAAGTTTGTTGGTTGATTTCTTTACACTTGAGCAGGGCCGTATTACGGTTGTCGTGAAGGGAGTAAGATCCAACAGTAAATCATCTCGTAAAAGTCTTTTGCAACCGTTACAGCACGTGCAGTTTGATTGCGTTGGCCGAACGAATTTGAAGAATTTAACTAGAATAGATGCACAAGGCCCTGCGTTGAATTGCGAAGGATATGCTCTATACGCCACTTTTTACTTAAATGAAGTCTTGCAGCGAGCGTTGCCAGAAGCAGAACCAGCCGAATATTTGTTTGAGCAGTATGAATATGCGTTACAACAGTTAACCAATATTAATGTCGAAAACAAAGTGGACTTGGAGCCAGTATTGAGAAAGTTTGAGTTTTCGTTGCTTATCAATCTAGGATATTTGCCCGACCTTTCATGCGAAAGTGAAAACAATGACCCGATTAGCAAAGAAAAATGCTATCAATACTATCCTGAAATAGGCTTGGTGACTTGCCCCGATATAGCGAATAATGCAATTTCCGGCAGTGTGCTGCACAAAATACTTAACGGTGAGTTCACTAAAGAGACATTACTTCCTGCTAAATACATTTGCAGGACAACGCTGCCTCTGGCAATTGGAAATAAACCTATAAAAAGCAGAGAATTGTTTGTTTAACGGGCCTTTTTTAGACAATTAACAGTGTTAAAAAATTAATCGGTCTGGCTCAGTTCCCTTAATTGTCGCTGAAATAAACATGGCTCATTTAATTATAGATAAGAGTGATTTGAAAGGCGCTGTGAACCCATCCATGGGCGCTCTGCGAATTTAGTTCGCGCTGTGCAGCAGATGAATTCGAAGCTTTCAAATCACTCTTATCTATAATCAACTGTAATTCGACATGTTAGAAGTTCAGCAACAATTAAGGGAACTGAGACATAGTCTAAAATTAAATCGGAATTTATTTTATGCAAAATATCCTTCTTGGTGTCAATATTGACCACGTAGCGACTCTTCGAAATGCGCGAGGAACTCGTTATCCTAATCCAGTGCATGCTGCAGATATAGCTGAACGCGCAGGTGCTGATGGCATAACGGTCCACTTACGAGAAGATCGCAGGCATATCCGTGATCTTGATGTGGAATTGCTCAAAAAGACAATCAACACTCGAATGAATCTGGAAATGGCAGTTACAGACGAGATGTTATCGATTGCACAAAAAATTAAACCCGAATTTTGCTGCCTAGTGCCTGAAAAACGAGAAGAGTTAACCACTGAAGGCGGCCTCGATGTCGCTGGCAACGCGAGCAAAATTAAAGACGCGTGCTCGCTACTACAGGAACAAGGCACATTGGCGTCATTATTCATCGATGCTGATGAAAAACAAATCGAAGCGTCATTGGAAGCAGAAGCACCATTTATTGAAATTCACACAGGACAGTATGCTGAGGCAACGAGCGAAGAGCAAGCGAGTGCAGAGTTACAACGGTTGGTTTCGGGCATTAAATATGCCGATAGACTTGGGTTAAAAGTCAACGCGGGGCATGGCTTGCACTATCACAATGTACAGCAAATAGCTGCAATCCCTGAGCTTATCGAACTGAATATTGGGCATGCAATAGTGGCAAGGGCTGTTTTTGACGGTCTACACAAAGCAGTCGCTGACATGAAGGCACTGATGGTCAATGCAAGGATGAGCAGCTAATTGTGATTTGGGGTATCGGTACTGATATTGTTGAAGTCGAGCGTATGCGAGCAGCCGTTACCAAGGGTGATGCACTAGCAAAACGCGTACTGACCGAACGAGAGTTTGTTGAATACACCTCAGCAACAGATCAGCCTGCATTTCTTGCTAAACGTTTCGCAGCAAAAGAAGCTGTTGTCAAGGCTGTCGGTTCTGGTATTGGTAATGGGTTTGGCTGGCAACACATGCAAGTTGAGCACGACAAGCTGGGTCGTCCACTTTTACAACCTCTGGGAGAATTATCCCAGTGGTGTAAAACAAATCAAATTCTCGGCGTGCATATCAGCATATCGGATGAAAAAGAATACGCCATAGCTTATGCGTTGATAGAAAGTGAAATTTCACGTCCATAAACGACCATTTGTTATGACGCAGCCTTTTCTGCGCGGGATTGTCTTGTAATTTTAGCGTTTGGCATCCAATGCAGCTTGTAACTTGTCCAACTCTTCTTGCGAGAAATCGCCACGCTCTATCATACGTTCGATGGCGCGCGTTTTATTCTTAGAAAGTAGCGTTACAACATCGATATCGCTAGTGCGGATAATCTCTACATTTCTATCACTGTCGGCCATATTCCCAATAAAGATTGAGTCTTCATCTCTCTTCATATTGCTGAGAAGGTTCATCAGCTTATCTCTGACGTTATCATCAAGCATGTATAGTTCATTTTCGATATCTTTCACATCATCGTAATCCTCTAGATTGAATGTATAAACCTGAGCATCGTCATCTTCGGACACAACCACTTCCAAGTTGCTATCAGTGGAAGCCATGATTTTTACTACGTCTTTTTCTTTTTTAATCTCAGCATTAGCTGATGCGCATAAAAACAAAACTAACATAGCGATAATTGTAACGCCTCGGCTTTTTTCAAATGTTTCCATCGATATATCCTTCTTTTAATTAGGTTAAGATTTATAGTCGTCTCGTTTCCTCAAGCCACTCTTTTCGGGCTTGTTGACAAGACTTAATCGCTATTTAACAAGCCCTATGCCAAATAAGAAAAGTATCATTGATTCAATTATTTAGTGAATAATGATGCGTAAACTAGTGGTAACGGTTCGTTTAAATTTCCTGATATGGGAAACAGAATTTCCCCAAATGAGGAATTTGCCTTTGACCTGCTGAAAAATATCAATGATATTGTGAGTAAATTCATAACGTTACGAAAATGCACAATAGGCCTGATTATTGAAGCTGAATATTGAACCTGACTAAGCAAGTTACTTCGAATAAATTTGTTCCAAGAAACGGGCAGCGCATATTGCGTAACAACGACTGACTTCAGTGAATAGATAAATGAATAATCAATCAAAATTTGAAAGTAAAAATGACAGTGGATTATCTTTGTCAACGTATGTGTTTGGCATAATCGGCACTTTTTTACTTACGCTTTCGGCGATACAACTGTTAGCAATCTCTCACATTGAGGACAAAATTAGCGAAGAAATCTCAAGTAGGAGTGAGTTTATTTCAAACAAAGCACTCGACTTTATAGTGACAGGTCAGTCTGCTGGTGCAAACGTTAAAAACGATACATCGCAGCTTTCTGGTGAAATAGAAGAAATAGTGTCCAACTTTGTTTTCTCCGCTCCTGACAGCGCGTCTCAAGATACTGATAAAAATACGCAACGCCAAACGGTCAAAATTTTAGAGAATCGCATGATTTCAACCGAAAAGATAACAACACGTAACAATGACGATGGAGGTGACTCCCAGGCAAGTGAAAATCCAACGGCAAGCCAGAGACCTGATACTGGTTCGAATAGAGAGGGTAGTTATCGTACATCTGAAAATCGTCAAATACACATAGACGATAACACGTTAATTGAGAGCGTTACATCGATCAGATTGGGGCAGGGTGAAGATGCTGGAGAAATCGTTGAAAGGCTGCGCAAAGGGTTATCAGAGATCAGAATCGAGAGACGAAATAACGATAGTTTCGTATTATTTGCGCCTTCTTCGAGTTTAAAACAATCTAGTGTCTTCACCATTAATACAGAAGAGTCGAGAGTCAAAGCGTACTTTCGTTATTTGACGTTTGCAACACTTGGCATTGGGATACTCAGTCTACTCTTTGCTTTTTGGTTAGCGCGCCACTTAACAGCGCCACTAAGTTCGCTAGCTCACGGGTTTAAGCAGCTTCGGGACGGTAATCTGGGTTTTCAATTAGCGCCAACCGGCGTCAAAGAAGTTAAGCAAACTGTGCAGGCATTTAATCAAACGTCGCGGCGGTTAGAAGAGCTACAGCAAATGGAAAGCCAGTTTTCCCAACAGCAACAATTGGCAGAATTAGGAGAAATCAGCCGAGGAATGGCACATTCTTTACGAAATCCACTCAACACTATTGGTTTAGCGCTGGAAGAAATGACACAAGGTAATATTGACAGTGCACAACGGCGCAGTCTTGCAGCCAACGCGAGGCAAAAAATTAATGCGTTAGATCGCACCATCAAATCGCTGCTGATGCTAACGACATCTGGTGTTGACAGAACGCACAATGTCTTGCTCAACGATGTCATTCAAGACGCTGCGATGCAGATGAGTATGGGAGAAAGTTGTGATATTCAATTACAGCTTCAACAAAGTGTTGTGATAAAAGGGTCTGAAGCAGAGTTGTCTGCTGTGATAATGAGTTTATTAAGTAATGCAGTTGAAGCATCAAGTGAAAAAGCATCGATTAAGATTCAGTTGTCCACTGATAACTCAATGGCGCTGCTCAGCATTATAGACGATGGTGAAGGACTGGATGACGTAATAGCTCAACAGCTTTTTCAGCCTCACATAACATCCAAACCCGAGGGAGCCGGAATGGGACTCTACATTGCCAAAAGGATCCTAAATCATCATTATAAAGGGGAATTAACCTTAAAAAACAACGCAGGTAAAGGATGTATCGCTACCCTGATGTTTCAGTGCTTGAGAATAGATGAAGTAGAGCGTAAAGATGAAGGATAAAACGCATGTGCTCGTCGTAGAAGACGACCAGCAGCAACGTGAATTGTTGGTTTCAATATTGACTAATGCGCAGTTTCAGGTAACTAAGGCTGACAGTTGCGAAGCGGCGATCGTCGAGTTGAAGAAAAACAATGTTGAATTAGTTTTCTCTGACTGGAAACTACCCGGTTTAACAGGTTTAGAGCTGTTAAATTATGTCCGTCGTGAACAACCAAATCTTGGTTTTGTTATGGCAACTGCACATGGCACCATTAATCATGCTGTCGAGGCTATGCAGGCTGGATCAGATGACTACTTGGCAAAACCCTTTCAACGTCAAGAACTGTTAATGGCATTGGAAAAAGCCAAACGAGCAAGTCAACTTCGCAACTCTAATAAGCACTTGAAAGAGGCGCTGGGATCGCAACAAAAACTGGTCAACTTGATTAGTGTGAGTGCCAGTATGCAAAAAGTGCATTCGCGTATTTCTAAAGTTGCACCGACCAGTGCAACGGTGTTAATAACGGGTGAAAGCGGCACAGGGAAAGAACTGGTTGCGCGTTCTATTCATGATCTATCTAATCGCCAGCAGCATCGATTTGTGGCAATCAACTGCGGCGCAATTCCAAAAGACCTAGCAGAAGCGGAGCTATTCGGTGCTAAAAAAGGGGCCTACACATCAGCTGTAAATGATAAGGAAGGGAAATTCTCGTACGCGCACAATGGCACACTGTTTCTGGATGAAATAGCCGAGTTACCGCTTGCGCTTCAGGCAAAACTACTACGTTTTTTGCAGGAGGGGACGATTACGCCGCTTGGCGATAACAAAGAACAACAGCTCGACGTTCGAGTGATCGCTGCAACTCACCGAAATCTACCAGAGATGGTTGCAGCCGGACAATTTAGAGAAGATCTTTACTACAGGTTAAATATTGTCCCGATCGATGTTCCTCCATTGCGAAAACGAAAAGAGGACATAGCGGTGCTTGCTGAGTTCTTTTTTCGAAAATGTTGCAAACAGTATTCAATCAGTGGCATTGAGTTTTCTAATAGTGCCATGGAAAAACTTAATCATTATGACTGGCCGGGTAATGTTCGAGAACTGTCTAATAGAATAGAGCGATTTGTATTACTGAACGACGTAGATGAACTTATAGTTGCGCAAGACACTTCAGGCGCAAATTATCAATCGGATTTTGAATTGCCTGAAAGGGGTATTGATTTCGAGCAATTGGAATACTCTTTACTGCGCCAAGCGCTGGAGCAAGCAGGAGGAAATCGGACGCAGGCCGCCAAATTACTAACCATGTCGTACAAAGCTTTTTTGTATCGGATAGAAAAGCACAAGTTAGGATAGTGCCACAAAGTAAAAATCAATAAAGTTCAGTAGACGCATCAAACTATCTTTTATGTAACAGTATTTTCTTGCTACACTAACGGCGAATTCTGGCTTTTGCTATCTCCTCTCTAAGGCAAAACTCAGCAGAACCAAAATTGGACAGAGGTTATTTTCGCTCAGTTTGTTGAACAGTGCAGCAAACAGTTAAAAACGTTCGATAAACGCTAACCTCCTTTCGCATTGCGTTTTTAAAGGAATTTTCCATTGGTTTCGATTCGACGAGTACATCAAGACCAACGACCGGCATTTGACGAACTAATTCAGCAGTTGCCAATTTCCAACTCGACAAAAGAAAAGTTGCGAACCATTTCAGATTCACCTGACATCCTTCTGATTGGTCAGGAAATGGTAGAAATATTGCACGACCTGCAAATGGATGATGACACCATGCAGGCGGCGTTAGTGTTTTCATATTGTAATATCCATCACCTTGACGAAGCACAAATCACTGAAAAATTTGGACAAAATGTCGCTTCACTGGTTATCAAGGTCAGGAAGATGGATGCCATCAGCTCGCTTCGTTCTCGTCAACATCAAGACAGTCAACAAATTGAAAAACTTCGCAACATGTTGCTAGCCATGGTAGAAGATGTTCGAGCCGTGGTAATAAAAATGGCGGAACGAATATGTACTCTGCATAGAGTGAAAAAAGAGGATGAAGAAACTCGCGTAGTGGTAGCACGTGAATGCTCGATGATTTACGCACCGCTTGCTAATCGACTGGGAATTGGTCAATTAAAGTGGGAATTGGAAGATCTTTCCTTCCGGTATCTGCATCCAGAAACGTACAAAAAGATTGCAAAACAGCTTCGAGAGAAACGAAAAAAACGTGAGCAGTACATTGTAGATTTTGTCGAGAATTTGCAGGCAATGCTGGACAAAGAAAACATAAAAGCTGATGTTATTGGCCGTCCAAAACACATCTATTCTATTTATAAAAAAATGCAGAAAAAGCGGCTGAGTTTTGAGCAACTGTTCGACATAAGAGCTCTTCGCATCATCGCTGACCGTTTACAAGATTGCTATGCGGCACTGGGTACTGTGCATGCAAACTATCGACATATCCCTGCAGAGTTCGACGATTACATTGCCACGCCAAAACCGAACGGATACCAGAGTATTCACACAGTAATTATCGGTCCAGAAGGCAAATCTATAGAAATACAGATTCGCACAAACAAGATGCATCAAGATGCCGAATTGGGTGTAGCAGCTCATTGGAAATATAAAGAAGGCAGTGCCGGCTCAACTGCGACCCAAGATGAAAGAGTGATGTGGTTGCGACGTATCCTGCAATGGCAGGAAGAAATGGCAGACTCCGCCAGTTTGCTGGAAGAATTCCAAAATCAAGTGTTTGAAGACCGCGTATATGTATTCACGCCGCGAGGCGATGTCATTGATCTGCCAAGCGGTGCGACGCCTTTGGATTTTGCCTATTATATACACAGTAATATTGGTCACAAATGCACAGGCGCAAAAGTAAACAATAGAATCGTGCCTTTTACCTATCAACTAAAAACTGGAGATCAGGTAAGTATACTCACCAGTAAAAGTGGCAAACCGACGCGAGATTGGATGCATACGGGGTTAGGTTATGTTCACACGGCTAGAGCTCGGGCATCGATTCAGTCTTACTTCAAAAAACTCGATAAGAAAAAGAATAAAGAAGCTGGAAAGGAACTTCTTGAGCGCGAACTATCAAAAGCTAATCTTCCTGGTAAAGATGTAGCGAAGCTTACCGAACGCTTTAATGTTAAGACCTTGGACGATTTGTACGTTGCAATAGGTACCGGCGACACCAAAGTGATGTCCGTGATTAATGCCGTCCAGCAATTAGTTGAACCAGAGCCTGAAGTGGTTGAAGAAACAACATTCAAGCGCAATCGACGCAAATCGGACGTATCGGGTGCTTCTCATGTTGTCGTTGAAGGGGTTGGTAATCTGTTGAGTAACATTGCAAAATGCTGTAATCCAGTCGCTGGTGACGACATTGTAGGTTTTATCACGAACGGCAAAGGGATCAGTGTACACAAGGCATCCTGTTCTCATCTCCAACACTTACTTGAAAAGCAGCCAGAACGCGAGATTGAGGTATCCTGGGCACAGGCCAAAGAAGCAATCTTTCAAACCAGAATCGTGGTGTTTACTATCGACCGCGATGGCCTACTTCGAGATATCACAACCGAATTAGCAAACTTGAGAGTCAATGTTTTAGGTGTAGACAGTGCATCTGACAAAAGCGAAGGCACTGCCTTAATTAAAATCTTGGTAGAAGTAAATAATAGTAACATTCTCAAACAAGCGATTCACAGAGTTCTTGGTGTAAAAGGCGTTACCTCTGTATCCAGACAATGAAAGAGGGCAGGAAGCATTGAGTGAAGACATAAACACTGCAATTGAAAACGCGTTTTCAATACAGCGGGAAGCAGCACGCTTGGGGTTTGATTGGGACGACGCCGCACCTGTTATCGACAAAGCGAGAGAAGAAATTGACGAATTGATGGAAGCTATACAACAGCAAGACATCGATAGTGTAAAGCGCGAATTCGGCGATTTGCTTTTTGTGATGGTCAATTTGAGTCGCCATTTAAATGTGTCGCTTGCATCATCTATTGCGTTGACGAATGCTAAATTTCAACAGCGTTTTGAACATGTCAAATGCAGAGCATTGGAAACCGGGACTGAAATGAAAAAATCTAATGTAGATGTCCTTGAGCGCTTCTGGATAGAAGCGAAAAAAGCAGAGTAAACCAATCTGCTCTCAAGCAGTATTTCTTGCCTCAAGAGCCGAAGGCGTAAACGTTCAAAAAATCGACAAAAAGCCTTTGCATTTTCGCTCAAACCTGTATAATTCGCGACCTGCCCAGTTACAGGCACTTTTCAGTGTCTCATCAATAGGCTCGAAGGGGCCACAAAATTGATAAATATTTATAGAATTTAATTTCGGGTGAAACGAATGAAAACTTATGTTGCAAAACCAGAAACGGTAGAACGCGACTGGTACGTAGTGGATGCAGCTAACAAAACGCTTGGTCGTCTTGCAGCTGAAATCGCATCTAGACTACGTGGTAAACACAAACCAGAATATACGCCGCACGTTGATACTGGCGATTACATTGTTGTGGTAAACGCTGAAAAGGTACAAGTTACTGGTAGGAAAGCGTCTGATAAAATGTATTATTCACACTCAGGTTATCCTGGCGGGATCAAAGAAATAAGCTTCGAAAAGCTAATTGATAAGAAGCCAGAAATGGTACTAGAGAAAGCCGTAAAAGGTATGTTGCCAAAAGGTCCGCTTGGGCGCGCCATGTTCCGCAAGCTTAAAGTGTTTGCAGGACCTGAGCATACGCATCAGGCACAACAGCCACAAGTATTGGACGTGTAAGGAGCGAATATTATGGCAGAAACTCAATATTACGGTACAGGACGCCGCAAAAGTTCTACCGCTCGCGTCTTTTTGCGTCCAGGTTCAGGAAACATCATAGTCAACAAAAGACCACTTGATGAGTTCTTCGGCAGAGAGACAGCGCGCATGGTCGTCAAACAGCCACTAGAGCTTGTTGAAATGGTCGAAAAGTTTGATTTGTATGTAACCGTTAAAGGCGGCGGCATTTCAGGTCAAGCAGGCGCAATTCGCCACGGTATTACTCGCGCACTGATGGATTACGATGAAGGTCTTCGCCCTGCACTACGCAAAGCAGGCTACGTGACTCGCGACGCGAGACGCGTTGAGCGTAAGAAAGTCGGTTTACACAAAGCACGTAAACGTCCGCAGTTCTCAAAACGTTAATTCGTTTTACGGTAAACAAATTAAAAATACCCGGTCATTGCCGGGTATTTTTTTGCGTGTTTTATATTCTGGTGGTATTAAGAAATTGCGTATGTTTTCGGTCGCATATTAATGCTTTTCGGTTATGCAAGGAAGCTAGCTGCGGACATGTTTACCTGTAAAAGACGCTCAATGACATCCATGTTCGCTAGGGCTCGCGGGGTTCTCGACACGAAGTGGGTGCGCTCGCACGCTTTTACATGCAAACATGCCTCCGCTTGGACGCTTCATCGCATAACCGAAAAGCATTAACCAGCGACTGATACAGCAATACTACTGTGGTTGAGCCACTGGTGTGTTGGATATTTGATATTTTGCAAACAAAGCAACCGCAATGAAGAAAAGGCCAATGATATCGACCAACATTAAGTTGCTAATCGCGTTGTTCACCGGATAACCTGACATCCCCAAAAAGATGAATCCAACCATGTTGATGGCGACTAGCGAAAGTGCCAACTTTTGATAGCGCGGCACAAAAGCGGAATAGATAACGAATGCACCTAACATGCCCAGTAACAATGCTCTATGCCGCATTAAAATAATGGCGTCACTGGAGAGTAATTCGATGCCGTACGCCGATTCAATCCTTTCGGCGGATATGATGCCGAATAGCGGCAAAAAAGTGAATAGTCCGACGATCACTAAACATGTCATTAATAATTTTTTCATAAAAAGTTTATCCCAAATAAATTTTGTATTGGCTGAGGATTTGTGAAAGAAGTGTTAGTAAATAAAACACCTTTTTACGTTTATTTTCAATTCACTTTACGTATTAGATCTAGTCAAAACGCATGATTTATAGAATTATGACCAGATAAGAAAGCTACTTGTTCGATTTTTTGTCGCCAAATCGTTCAAGCAACAAGACCAATATCACCGCCGAAGACATTAATACGATACTTAGTAGAAGCTGAGAGTCTTGTCCAGTAATTTGCTCGAATTGTTGTGGGAGCAAGTTTCGTTCCGTTAACGGTTCTTGTTCGCCGCTCGAATTCGTGCGCCAGGTTAACGTTTCTTTCCAAGGCCAGATTTTAGGCAGAGTACCCATCATCAGGCCAATTAAGAATGACAAGGTCAGATCGCGAGCCTTTTTTAACAGAAAACTCAGTAAATGAGAAAACGTCAATAACCCAATGCCGCAACCCAGGCCGAACAGAAAGATAACATCCAGTTGAAAACCTTTGATTGCAGCAAGCACCGTCGTGTACATTCCCAGTAGTAACAAGATAAAACTACCTGAGATTCCAGGTAAAATCATTGCACAAATGGCAATGGCACCCGCCAGCATGATGTTGATTGTCGTAGGCTCCATCGTAATCGGATTTAGCATGGTAATGCTGTACGCAAAACCAACACCAATGACGAGTAATATAAATCGCGATATTGTCTTCTCACTCACTTCTCTACCAACGTGATAGACAGACACAATAATCAACCCAAAGAAAAACGACCAAATTGGGACAGGGTGGTTTACAAGCAAATAAGAAATGAGTTTAGCCAGCGTGATAATACTGGTCATTATCCCCGCAAACAGTACAACCAAAAATGTGCCGTTTATGTGGTTAAATGCTGCCGATAAACCTTGAGATTTGATTATAGATAAAAGAGAAGGGTTAATTCTGCGTATGCTTTCTAAAAGCGTATCATATATACCGGTGATAAAGGCGATGGTGCCCCCTGAAACTCCAGGAACAACATCCGCTGCCCCCATTGCCATCCCTCTCAGAAAAATAGGTAAATGGCGTTCAGCCAAGCTTTTCATGTATGCGAGTCCATTGATAATAGGTGAAGTAAGGTTGTACCAAATGGTAGCCTTTAACTGATAAATATTCTATCGGACAAAGCGCTCAATTACTTAGTTTGGCAAACTAAACCTAAAAGTTGTTCCCTTACCGGTTTCACTTTGAACGGTTAAATCCGAGCCTAATAACGATGTAAGCTTTTTGCTTATCGCAAGTCCAAGACCGACGTTCTTTCCGTTGGTTGATTGCGAGTTTGACGCTTGATAACGCGGGGTAAAAATGTTTTCTAATTCGTGTTTGGCGATGCCAATGCCATTGTCTTCAATGCTGATGGTGATAAAGCCGCTTTCTTCTTCGCTAACGAGCAGTTTAATGGTGCCATTTTTTTCGGTATGCCGAATTGCGTTGTCTAACAGATTACTTAAAACGCGCTCTAGTTTTCCTAAATCTGTATTTACAAGGTAATTTGCTTTATCTGGGGTTACTACAATAGAAACACCATGCGCTTTAGCTGCCATTTTAAATTTATCAACAATGTCGTATAGGAATTCACCGAGTAAACAAGGCTCTTTGGTGATTTTGACTTGTCCACCGTCTAAGTAAGCCAGTTCAAATATCTGATCAATGAGTTGCTTTAGATTCGTCATATTGCGCATGCAAATCGAAATAAAACGCTCTCTTTCTTCATCACTCAAGGCATCACCATTCATCTGCAAAGTTTCCATATAACCTTGCATGCTAGCGAGAGGTGTGCGCAGGTCGTGAGACAAGTCAGCCAAAAGTTCTTTTCGCTGTTGAATGCTGTGATCAAGCGCATCAAATTGCTTATTAATCTGATGCGTTAACTCGTTAAATGCGCACCCAAGTTTGTCGACTTCGCTTCTGCTATCCGCACACCATACTTGAGCGCTCATTTTGGCTTGTTCGCGTTTATGTCCCGCTTCTTTAAACGCAATCATATCGTTAGTCAGTTGTCTCAATGGTGATGTCAGTGCCTTAAACAATCCAAGCATCAGCGCAAAAAGAAAGATAAGACCAAAGAAAGCGAGGGTAAACGCACTTAGAAAAGCGTTACTGTTTTTTAAACTGTAAAATAAGCTTTCATCCATCGTATTTTCTTTAACAACAAATAGATAACCTGCTAGGTCATTTGCCTGAAAGTAAGGTGCGGCAGTGAAGATAAAATCGTTAGTACGACCTTTGGGATCTGTTGCAACCAATGGTGACATAAAATCAGAGTTTACATAGTCTTGTATCGTTGTAATGTCGATAGCGTCAGTTAAGGATTCTGCTTTATCTGATACATCAACAACGATATTTCCATCGACATCAAGAAGGTAGAAGTGTGTATACGGATTAGCTAACTGTAGTGTGTTAAGCACGTTCGTGAGTTTTTTCTTATTCAATACACCATCGGTAAAAATATCGCCGGTATTGACGACATTCTGCGCCATTTGCTGATTGGTAAGATGGCGCGACTCTATGTGTTTTTGCTTGTGAAGATAATCGCTTAGGAATAAAAACAAAAGTATCGTTAACGCAAAAATCGTAACGACTATCACTGAGATGCGCTGGTAAAAACACAGCTTTTTTGCAACAGGCTGTAACGATATGTAATTTTCTTTATTTGCCATCGAACTCATTGCGCACCTACGCCGTGTGGATTTAGACGATAACCCACGCCCCATACTGTCTGAATTATCTTAGGTGAGGCAGCATTTTTTTCTATCTTGGTTCTAAGTCTATTGATATGAGAATTAACCGTATGCTCATACCCGCTATGTTGATAACCCCAAACAGATTCAAGCAACTGCGTACGGCTGAATACTTGATTCGGATGTTTTGCAAAATGATGAATCAAATCAAATTCAGTTGACGTCAGGTCGAGTGGTTTACCACCTAGCTCTACGGTGTGGTGTTTGTCTGAAATATACAGATCGCCAAGCTTGATTTGACATTCTTTCTTTTCATTGGATTCGAATTTCCTAAAAGCTTCGACTTTGCGCAACTGCGCGCGCACTCTTGCTTGAAGTTCTCGAATACTGAATGGCTTGGTCATATAATCATCAGCGCCAAGTTCAAGGCCTAACACACGGTCGGTTTCAGAGTTTTTTGACGTGAGCATCATTATCGATTGCTTCGGCTTTCTTGTCCTTACCTCACGACAAATATCCAATCCAGATACATCGGGAAGTGTGATATCTAATACAAGTAAGTCATGTTCTTCGTTGAGCGCGGTTGATATGCCATCATTACCATTGGAGCACAGTGTGATATCTATCCCTAGTTCGACGAGGCTTACTCTAATGAGATCAGCCAAATCGACATCGTCCTCAACTATTAGCACTCTATTTCGCATGCAAGTCCCTCCGAGCCATAAAAATCGATGTCTGGATACTTAACCTCTAGCATACAGTGCTAAAGGAAAATACGTCCAATTGAATGAGACCGGTGAAAGTCGGAAAAACATTCACCGGTCGTAAAAATTCTTCAAAAACTGATGTCTCTTTGAAGAATAACAGCGGCCTCTCACCTTGTCCTAGTTACTATTACTCGGCTGGTAGGGAAGTCAAATCGATGAGATTCGTCAAGCACCGATGTTGCTAAACCTTCCCGACTAGGGTCATTCGCATTGGCACTTGTGACAACACCCGAGTGCAACCTAACAACGTCAGCGATATCATCCCGCACCGGGTCATATCCTGCAGATGCTCCGCCTCCACCAGCAGCTGACGCAGCGGGCCCGGGCATTGTAGTTGCTGTCTCAGTGTTGTTTTCGGTTCCGGCGTCCCATGTTACCGTGGTAAACCGTTTACTTTCACCAACTTCCATATTGCTGATATCAGCAGCGTTGAGCCCTGTAAAAGCATCATTGGTGTTCACTAACATCGTGGTAACCGACAGCCTTAGATCATCAACGTCTAACGCAGGTACCACCAGTGTTTGCGTTTCACCCACCGTTTTTGGGGTAAGTATTCCGCCCGTACTGACAGCATCTAAAAAGTTCGTTGAATCTTGTGCTTCACTAATGACCATCGACGGATCTCCGCCTTCTGCCATAACCTCGATGCCGACTGTCGCTGTTTCACCATCAACGAACGCATTAAAGCCTGGCTCATGAAGTATTACAGCAGCAGGAGCCATAGGTTGCGCGTTAGTTAAATTGGTTATCTGGACGGTAAAAACAGCTGTGTTTGCATTGGTGCCATTTTGCCCATCGCTACCGGCAGGGCCTGGGTCACCTTGAGGACCCGCTGGACCTTGTGGGCCTTGGTCACCTTGAGGACCGGCTGGGCCCTGTGCGCCGTCGTCGCCGGAGCAGGCAGCGAGACCAGACAATAACGCCAATAGAAACAAATGTCTTATATTTACAGTTTTCATTGTTTTACTCCTTTTCTTACGAAGCTGGAACAGTGATAACGACTCTTGCAACAGGGTTCAACCAGCGATGAATTCTTGAATCGAGATCACTTGCGCCTGCAGCTGCATCGGTATCGCCTAAGACATTGCGATGGATA
>DDLV01000144.1 GCA_002340325.1 Glaciecola sp. UBA2563
GTGGACGCGTATTAAACGGATTTCGCGCTTTTAAGTCAATAGATTTTTTTGTTTTTTGCAGTATTTTTGTTTGCTTAACAAAAAACAGGAATTTACTTTTTGTCGCTAGGAGGAACATAACCTTCGATTGTTGGTTCTTTGCCCTCGAACAAAAATCCAATCATTTGCTCTTCAAGAAATTTTCTATCGTCAGGCTGCATCATATTTAATTTCTTTTCATTGATAAGCATAGTCTGTTTCTTTTGCCAAATCGCGAAAGCTTCTTTGGATATGTTGTCAAAAATGCGCTTTCCAATGTCACCTGGATAAAGCTGAAAATCCAGTCCATCTGCGTCTTTTTTTAAATGTTCACAATATACAGTTCGCGCCATGATTTACTCTTATTTTTACTCACAGAAATGATCCGTGACGGTTTTACTTTCAGATACTCTCGTAAGCCTAGTATATGTGACCAAAGTAATGAATAAAAAGAGGAATGGCTTATTTTTCTTTAAGGCTATGTTCCCTTTAGTTGTTGCTGAGAATCTAACTTGTTGATTTTCATAAATGCGCCTTAATCTGCTCAATAATTTTGAGTGTCGGGGCGGCAAGTCCAACTTTTGATGGCGATTGCAGAGAATACCACATTGTTTTTTTGTTTCGACCTTCCTCAGCAAGTGTGTTTGGCAACTGGTCTAAGTGAATCAATAAGGGTGTAATATCGAGATGAAAATGGCTAAAGGTATGACGAAAGCTTTGAAGAGGTTCGATAGATTTTGGGCTTGCGCCTATTTGATTGAGTGACAGTTGTAGTTCATCTTTCTTTGTTTCTGGAAATCCAAATAAACCGCCCCATATGCCTACACTTTCTCTTTTTTCCAAGTAGACACTCCCAGCGTGAAACAGCACAATCATCGATGTGCATTTTTCTGGAAGCGTTTTCTTCGGCTTTTTATGTGGGTATTCAGCTTGTAAGCCATTCAAGCTCGCGATGCAATGTTGACTAACTGGGCACTGCTCACATTTTGGACGACTTCTGGTGCACAACGTTGCGCCCATATCCATCATCGCTTGCGTATAATCGTCAAAACGCGTGAGAGGTTTTACGTCTTCAGCAATGTTCCAAAGTTGCTTTTCGATATTCGGTTTACCTGGCCATCCCTCAATTGCATAGAAGCGCGAAAGTACGCGTTTTACGTTACCATCCATGATGACATAAGGTTGATTATCTGCCAGCGACAAAATAGCCGCAGCGGTAGAACGCCCGATGCCAGGTAGCGACAGAACATCATCAAATGTATTAGGGAAAACCCCATCGAAATCTGACTTAACGCGCTTTGCAGCTTTGTGTAAATTACGCGCACGGGCGTAATAGCCCAGACCGGTCCAAAGATGCAGCACCTCATCTTGTTCAGCTTCTGCGAGGCTTATAACATTTGGGAACTTAGACATAAAACGCGAATAGTACGGAATGACTGTTTTTACCTGAGTTTGCTGAAGCATGATTTCGGATATCCATACTGAATATCGAGATTTGTTTTTTTGCCAAGGCAAATCTTTACGCCCATGTTTATCAAACCACTCCAATATACGTGCTGCAAATGTCGCGTCCGCTGTCATGCTTATTATTGGCCCTCTCGTACGAGTTTATTAAATAGTTATCCGCTTTTTGGAGTTAGCGTTTCAGCGGAGATATGTTTGTATTTAAAAGCGTGCTCGCACAGGGATGTGCGAGCCCGAGCGAACATGGACGTTGAAGAGCGACTTTTAAATACAAACATTCCGTAGCTGATTAGCGAAACTCCAATCGAATTACATTACCTTAGCAGGTATAGTAATCGATAGGTATTCCTCTATAATACAGCGTCACTATAAGATAAGACCACACAAAAACAAGCACATAGAACCCATGGGACGATTTCAATCTGAACAAGAGGCCAGAGAGGCTGGCGTATATATTGCTAAAGTGAAAAGCTTCGTTAAGCGGGAAGGCCGTTTGACAAAGGCGCAAGCGAAAGCACTGGACGAACAATGGCCGATAATGGGATTGGATGCCGACAGCACTGCCCTAGATTTGGATGACGTGTTTGGGCGAACGGCAGAACGTGTGCTTGAAATTGGCTTTGGCATGGGTAAGTCGTTGGTTGAAATGGCAAGAACTTGCCCAGAAAAAGATTACATTGGCATCGAGGTACATCGACCCGGTGTAGGCGCCTGTCTTGCAGATGCGGCAGACGCGGGCCTAACCAATTTACGGGTGTTTGAACACGATGCAGTTGAAGTATTACGCACGTCTATCCCTAATGATTCACTGAACAGGGTGCAGTTGTATTTTCCCGACCCTTGGCATAAGAAACGCCATCACAAGAGACGTATTGTACAACCTGATTTTGTAGGGCTGATTCAGAAAAAGCTTAAAATCGGCGGTGAATTTCATATGGCCACCGATTGGGAACCGTACGCTGAATATATGGTAGAGGTGATGGAACGGGTTAATGGATACAAAAACCTCTCTGAGTCAGGTAAATTTATCCCAAGACCCGATTATCGGCCACTGACAAAATTTGAGAAACGCGGCCAAAAACTTGGGCACGGCGTCTGGGATTTGCTTTATCAGCGAATTGAGTAAGGTCTGATTGTCCAATGTTAAGTCCAAGCTGTCAGCTACTTGAGCGTAATCTCGACTTATTTGAGAATCAAAAGTGGGGTGTCGTTAACCCAGACGATAGTAATGTTTTCTCTCTTTCCAAAGATTTTCAGTGCGGTCTTCACTATGATTATAGGTCCTATACGTCAAGCCAATACTTTGTCGATACTCAGCAAACGTTCTCTGCACACTGGCAGCAGAGTGATGTCTCTGAACAATTGTCTGGGTTTATCATTTTCATGCCAAAAGTGAAGCAATTATTGCCCATGATGCTGGCAAACGTTGTACATATATCAGAGCAAAACTCAAAAATTATCGTAGTTGGAGAAAACGCGGGCGGAATTAAAAGTGCCAAAAGTATCATGGAAAACATGCTACACAATGTGGTCAAAGCTGATACTGCACGCAGGTGTAGCCTCTTCATTGGAATAACACCAAAAAGTGCCGTTCATATAGAACAACCTGTCTTCAAAAAACAAATAGTAAACATTAACGGTATTTCGCTAACGACGAGTTCTTTGCCAGGCGTGTTTGGCCATAAGCAGTTAGACCCAGCAACAAAAATTTTGCTTGAACAGATCCCCAGTGATTTTGCGCATAAGTCAATGCGGACAGGTTACGATTTTGCCTGTGGTAGCGGTATTCTCGGCGCATATCTTTCAACACTTTATCCATGTTTATCTATGACCTATTCAGACGTTGATGCTTTGGCATTGGCTTCTACTGAACGTACACTTTATGATAATGAACTTAAAGGCGATGTAGCAGCGTCTGACGGGTTTCTTAAGTCGGCAAATAACCTTGATATTATCGTAACGAACCCACCCTTTCACAACAAGCTGAAAAATGACTATGCGATAACTCAAACGTTTATTCGGGATGCTCATGAGCGCCTAAATCGAAACGGTGTAATGTACTTAGTTGCAAATAAATTTTTACCGTATCAAGAAAGTCTAAAAGAAAAGTTTAGCCACGTCGAAGTACCATATGCGGATAACAAATTCATTGTATATGTCGCTAGGAAAAACTAAGGAAATAACACATGCAAGTTCTTTTTCTCATATCAGAAGTTGAAGATATTATAAAGACTGGCGGTTTGGCCGATGTTGGAAAAGCGCTGCCATCGGCGCTACACAAAAAGGGAATCGATGTTGCGATTGTCCTACCCTATTATCGTGACATTTCGATGGATTTTGATTTACCTGATGCAATCCCTCCTCAAGTCTTGCATATTAATGGCCAGTCATTTGGCTATCGCGTTAAACAGCTGTCTCTCGACGGCATGAACGTTTATATGATTGACCATGAATACTTTTCGCTATCAGAGACACCATACACAGATACGACTATTGCCAACAATGCACAAAAATTTAGCTTGTTCACATTGTGCGCAATATGCGCTGCGAATGAACTAGGTATTAAGCCTGATATTGTTCACACAAACGATTGGCATACCTCAATGGGAAGCTATTTTATAAAAAGCGACTTTTTGATGCGCCATAATCTTTTAACCGAACCAGATTGGTTTCACGATACAGCCACCGTACTAAGTATCCATAATGCTGCTTTTCAAGGCATAGAAGGATTGGACCAAGTTAGCGTACTAGACCATATTGACGCGGGTAAAGTGTATAACCAAAACGGTTATTTGAATATGCTGCGCACCGGCATTTTGTACTCAGATAGAATTTGCCCAGTGAGTCCGTCATATGCTCGGGAGCTCTTTACTGACATGGGCAGCCACGGCATCAACGATGTGATTTCGCAAAAAGGCGATGCAGTGATAGGCATTCTCAACGGCTGTGACTATGCGCAATGGGATCCAGCAAATGATTCACTCATACCCGCTAATTTCAAATCCAGTGATTTGACCGGCAAAGCCTTGTGCAAAGCCGCACTGCAAGTACGTGCTGAATTTGAACAATCACCGAACACAGCTGTATTTGGCATGGTGTGCAGAGCAACCAGACAAAAAGGATTTGATTTTCTTTTACCCATATTGGAAGACATTCTTCAGCATAATATTCATCTGATTATCATGGGCACTGGAGAGAGTCGTATTACATCAGAGCTCAATAGGATTTCCATGTTATATCCTGGGAAAATGCGGTTTTTCGATGCATTTTCCGGTGAGCTATCACATCTAATTGAAGCGGGCAGCGACTTTTTCCTGATGCCATCGGAATTTGAACCATGTGGCCTCAATCAAATGTACAGCCTTGCTTATGCAACTTTGCCCATCGTGCGACGCGTGGGCGGTCTCGCAGACACAATAACGGATATTAGACTGCCCAATGGCAATGGATTTGTATTTGACGAACCAGATGGGCTTGCATTGGCAAATTGCATTAGACGGGCGCTTATTCTATTTGAACAAGACCAAGCAAAAATGAACGAAATAAAATTACGCGCCATGAAAGTTAAATTTACATGGGATACCGCGGCGCAAAACTACCTATCTGTCTACCGGGGGATAGTCATATAGTATTATATGAAAACTGTAAAAAATCATGTATTTCAAACGCGTTTTAATGTAACTTGTTAATGAAATGCAATAATTCTTACTTTTCAATCTGTTAAAAGTTTGAAATACTGCGAAAATCGAGGGAGAAGATTTCCATTTTCCTACCAATTTCTGCTTGATTTAGCTTGTGTTTGGTCGGTAATTGGTTGTTTTCATAAGTGAAGAAGAAGATACTTAAACATCATGCAAACTCCAAATATTTTGATTGTAGAAGATGAAGTCGTTACCAGAACGACACTGAAGAGCTTATTTGAGGCGGAGGGCTATAATGTTTTTGAAGCTGAAAATGGCGAAGAAATGCATCGCTGTTTTGAAGCTAACGCTATCGACTGCGTTATCATGGACATTAATCTTCCTGGGAAAAACGGGCTGATATTAGCGCGCGAAGTTAGAAATAGGAAAAATGTTGGACTTATTTTCCTAACAGGACGAGATAACGATGTTGATCGTATTCTCGGTTTGGAAATTGGCGCAGACGATTATCTTACCAAGCCATTCAACCCGCGCGAACTAACCATACGTGCGAGAAACCTCCTTTCGCGCACGAGTAGTGCTGGAGAAGACGATGACTTGCCAAGCAAAGTCAGCTTTAATGGTTGGACTTTGGACGGAGACAGCCGTAGTTTAGTAGCCCCGAGCGGAAACGAATTTAGACTTCCAAGAAGTGAGTTTAGAGCGCTTCATTTATTCTTGAGTAACCCAGGTAAAATATTGACGCGTGAGCAGCTAATTATGGAGATGACAGGTCGCGAATTGAGGCCAAATGACCGGACGGTAGATGTCACCATTAGAAGGATCCGCAAGCACTTTGAATCAGAGCCCAATGATGAAGAGTTGATTGTTACTATCCACGGTGAAGGTTATCGCTTTTGCGGCGAAGTTGACCAGTAAGCCCGTATCAAAAATAGAACAAGAGCCGGTTTAATTGACCGGCTCGTTTGCATCTGGACTTGTTACATTTATCGAAGCGCTAAATGCTTGTGTATTCCACAACGGTACCGTCGATAAGCTGTGTTTGAAACTTCCTGATGTTTCCTTGGTTGAATACGAAACATACATCAAAGTCTTGGAGCCTTCGTCATAAATGCGTCGCACTTTCATGTTTTTAAAGAAGATGCTTTTTGACTTTCTGAATACCACTTCACCAGATGCAGATTTATCTATCTCTGCAATCATTTTCGCCGTTATTGGACCTGTTTGACGACAAGCGATGGAACTATCAGATGGATCTGATAAATCCAAATCTGCTTCAATACTTGAGATGTGACAGGTAACTCCTGAGACCAACGGATCTTGCAAGGCATCAATTTTGATGTCCTTTGTTGTAAAAATGCCCAACGAGACGTCACCCACTTCTTTATCTGAGCAACCAGATAATGTGAGTGCACATATCATTAGCGTGAATACTTTTTTCATAAACTTCCTTTTAACACAATGAAGGTAAAGCCAGTGACTCAGCTTTTCTATTAATCTGACGTTACTTATAATACCTTTTTTTTGTGAAGGATTTTAGATGATTCAGACGCTCAGCAATGAACAAGCGCGCGTGATCGGCGTATTGATGGAAAAAGAGATTACCACACCCGATCAATATCCGTTGTCGTTAAATGGACTCACCGTTGGCTGTAACCAAAAAAGCAATCGCGAACCCGTCATGCAACTGGGTGAAAGCCAAGTACAGTCGATATTGGATGAACTTGACGAACGCAATATGCTGTTCATCGAACACGGCAGCCGAGTCGCCAAATACAAGCACCGATTCTGCAATACGGAGTTCAGTAGTCTAAAATTTTCATCGCAAGAATTTGCCGTTATCTGTGTGTTGTTGTTGAGAGGACCACAAACACCGGGAGAGCTTCGCACGCGGACCAACCGTCTCGCAGAATTTAAAAATGTGCAAGAAGTTGAGCAAGTACTGCATCAATTGTCTGACTTCAACGGCGACAAATTAGTGGTAAGGCTCGAGAGAGAGCCAGGTAAACGAGAGTCCAGATATGCACATTTGTTCTGTGGCGAAGTCGAGCACATTGCCCAATCAACTGCAACTTACCGTGAGGACCCGTCGACAAATTCAGAAGATAACGGGCCATACCAAGACGAACTTACGCTTAAAGCCGCATTTGCAAGAATAGAGGCGCTTGAAAGACAGGTTGCCAGCTTAATGGAAAAACACAACGACTAGCGGTTGAAATATGACTAATCAAGTAATGCCTCAAGTTTGGGTGGATGCTGATGCGTGTCCTAACGTTATTAAGCAGATCCTTTTTAAAGCTGCGGATCGCACCAAAGTCACGATTACCTTTGTTGCTAATCAATACATAAAAACGCCACCTTCACTTTATTTGAAGTCTGTTGTCGTGGAAAAAGGATTTGATATTGCGGACAATGAGATTGTTGCCAGATGTAATGATTGCGATTTAATCATCACATCTGATATACCCCTAGCTAGCGAAGTAATCGATAAAGGTGCTGTTGCATTAAATCCAAGAGGCGAGCTATACACGCGCTCAAATATACGGTCACGTCTAAATATGCGAGATTTTATGGACACCATGCGAAGCAGCGGCGTACAAACGGGTGGTCCTCCACCGATAAGTCAATCGGAAAAGCAGAGTTTTGCAAACGAGCTCGATAAGTGGCTAGTGCGAGCTTTAAAGCGCTAACAGATGTATGCAGCAAAGTATTTGGCAATCAAACGATTATGGAAAGTGCTTGATTGCCCCGCCCTAGTAGATGTTCATATTAGGTGATTATAGATGGATCGCCCGCCAATGAACGAAGTGACGTCGCCCTGTCTGACAATTCACTGTATGACGTCGATAGAATCGTATCGACATAACGCCAATCAGATATCACCTGTTCTGGAGTAAAGGTTACTGTCATATATCCTCTATCAGAGCCATTAAGATATTGCAGATCCTCAATCAATGACACTAAACCGGCTTCTGTCGCGGGGATATCTTCAGGGTTAAGTCCGAGAAACGCCTCCAACCCGGGAGAAGATACACTCGCCGTCGCAAACTCTACCGCGACAGTATCACCATTGATATCTTTAATATTGTTTGCCCAAGCATTGTGCGTATCACCCGCTAAAACGACCAGATTACGCTGCAGTTGTTTTGCAGTTGCCAAAATGACTTCTCTTTCCGCTGCATAACCGTCCCACGCATCTAGATTGTATGGAATGCCAG
This sequence comes from Glaciecola sp. UBA2563, assembly GCA_002340325.1. Lineage (GTDB taxonomy): Bacteria > Pseudomonadota > Gammaproteobacteria > Enterobacterales > Alteromonadaceae > Glaciecola. The sequence continues at coordinate 8,342 of DDLV01000144.1, forward strand.
GGAGCTGCAATAACTGTTGGACCTCAGGTGTCAAACGAGCTGCATTAGCTTCAAAAAAAGCAACTTCTGCTGCGCTCAAGGTAGGATCATTTGCAGCAATGCGTTGGCCTATAATAGCGACCTGTGCTAATTCACCGAAATCACTGATGCTAAGCTGTTGAGTCACAATTGCTGCAGGCAGGTTCATACGCCCCATAAGTACCTGTTGCCCCAACACTTGCCAAGTACTCGTCGAATTTACAAGTTGATCTTGTAGCCACTGTAGCTGTGAACTACCCAGTAACGTTCGATTGGGATCTGATACATCGGCGCCAAAAGATGTTGCATCAAACGCACCTGTCGTTGGATCAATATATGTCAGCAAGTTAAGCTGTTGATCGCGACCCACAATTCTTGTATCAAGCATAATCAAGTCAACTAGATTTCCAATTTGGAAACTCCGGTTGATGACTTCATTATCATCTTCTAGCACCGGTCTAATCGGCATCCATTCAAAATATGCTTGAAGCGCGACTAATTTCCTTTGCTCATAGTCGCCTTCTTCTGGTTGATGATTCTCAGCACCGTCACGATAAGCATCATTGGTCACTTCGTGATCGTCCCAAACACAAATAAAGGGATGTGATGCATGCAAGTTCTGAAGATTTTCATCGCTTCGATACTGTGCATATCGCTCTCGATAATCAGTTAGCGTCACTATTTCTTTATCAGGGACGACTTCACGGCCAAGCGTTGCGGCGTTTTCACTGGCATATCCATCCCTTGCATATTCATACAGATAGTCACCCAGATGAACGACTGCCGTAAGCTCTTGTTCATTTGAAATCATATCATACACGTTAAAATAGCCAGCTGGATAATTAGAACAAGACACTACTGCTAACTTGGCAAAAGCGACGTCTCCTGACGGTAATGTTCGCGTAACGCCTGTTGGCGAGGTTGCTTGCCCCGCTCTAAACCGATAATAGTAGGTTGTATTGGGTTGTAATCCTTGAGCATCAACCTTTAAAGTAAAATCTTGTTCTACGGTGGTTGTCGAGCTTCCGGTATTAACTAGATTAGAAAACGACATATCCGTTGCTACTTCCCAAGACATCGGAAGAGTGCCGCTAAAGTTAGCATCTGAAGGTACTGCTCGACTCCAAATTATCACAGCGGTTTGAGTTGGATCGCCGCTCGCGACACCGTTTGTAAAACGAGCGGGAACAGAGGTTGTATCGCTATCAAATACACACCCAGCCAAGCCTTTAGAAACCACTGCCAAACCAATGCCTTTGGCAGTTAGACTAAGGAATCTGCGGCGACTCACACTTGCAGTATTATTCTTATCCATGATGACCTTCGAAATTCAAATAGAATTTCGAAGGCTAAGGGAGAAAGATGACAGTATGTTTAAGATAAGATGATAGAATTATGTCGTTTATGGCTATGCACCAGCAATGCTCATTTGCTCAATCAAAACGCCGCCTGTTTGCAGTGAGCCTCGAATTTCTCGTTCTTTACCCACTGCCACAATTTGTCGATACATCTCTTTAAGGTTACCCGCAATAGTTATTTCGTGAACAGGATATTGTATCTCGCCATTTTCCACCCAAAACCCAGCGGCCCCTCTACTATAATCCCCGTTTACGATAGAAACGCCCTGCCCCATAAGCTCTGTCACTAATAAACCGGTACCCATTTCTTTGAGTAACGCATCGTCACTGTGACCCGTATCGGAGACAATGCAGTTATGTGTGCCGCCGGCATGTCCGTTTGTCATAAGACCTAATTTTCGCGCGCTGTAACTGGTTAACAAGTAATCTTGAACACAACCATCGCTGACAATATCCATATCGACTGTGCGAACGCCTTCGTTGTCGAATGGCGCACTTGCCAACCCACGAAGTAGATGAGGACGTTCAACTATTGATAACCAATCTGGGAACACTTGTTTACCTTTGCTATCAAGCAAAAATGAAGACTTCCTATAGAGGCTGCCACCGCTGATGGCTGATATAAAATGTCCAAACAAACCTGACGCAATATCTTTATGAAAAAGTATTGGGGATTTTTGTGTTTCAATTTTGTTGGCATCAAGTCGACTAACTGTATTTTTTGCAGCTTCTAATCCAACTTCCGCTGGCGCTTTAAGTTTGTCTGCTTCTCTGGAAATGGTATACGCATAATCTCGTTGCATATCTGTTTCATTTTTAGCGATCAGCACGCAGCTTAAGCTATAGCGACTTTTAGCATACCCGGCATTTATACCATGCGTGTTCGCGTAAGCTTTTATACCTAAATTAGCATTGTAATTAGCGCCGTCCGAGTTGACGATCAAATCATCTGAATCGTAACCGGCGGTTTCCGCTTCGAGCGCAATTTTGATTGCTTTTTCGGTATCCAGCTCCTGAGGGTGATATAAATCTAAATCGGGTATATCGGTTGCAATGACCTCTTTCTCAGCTAACCCGTTACACTTATCTTCTGATGTGTACTTTGCTATCTGGATAGCTTTTTCCACTGTTCGCTTCAGTGCTGAAGAACTAAGATCAGCCGTTGAAGCGTTACCTTTATGGTTACCTTTAAAAACACAAATTCCTAAGCCGCCATCATTGGTGAACTCTACCGTTTCGACTTCTTTCATGCGAGTACCGACGCTTATGCCTTCGACATTTGAAATGCTAGCTTCTGCCGACGTTGCGCCAAGTTTCTTCGCTAAATCAAGCGTGTCTTGAAGAATATTTTGTAGTTCACTGATTTTTGCATTTGCTTGCATGCATAGGACCTTGAGGTGATAAATGAATGATTAGGCGCGATGTTGACTGAAATTCAGAAGATGGATGGACAGTACATAAACGCACAAAAATCTATATTAATACCCTTGTGGCCAAGGTACAATCGAATAACAGTAAATATTTAATTCGCTTAGTTTACACAATTAGGAATACGCCAAATCAATGAGACGCCAGCGACAACACGAAGCCTTCGATGAAGCTGAAGAAGAAGAATACTTCAGCAAAACACAGCTAAAAAAAGACGCCGATGACCTTAAAAAACTTGGTTTAGAATTACTTGATTTGAGCACAAAAAACAGAGCAGCTCTGCCGTTGGACAGCGAACTTGAAGAAGCGTTACTAGTGGCAGGGAAAATCAACAGAAAAAAAGATGGTTTTCGGCGCCAAATCCAATTCATTGGGAAACTACTTCGACAACGCGATGTTGGGCCAATCGAACTTGCGCTTCAGAAAATCAAAGCATCACACCAAGAAAACGTTAACAAATTTCATGAAATCGAAAAATTGCGCGATGCAATAATCAAGCATGGCGATGAAGAGATCACCGCGTTTCTAGCAAGTTATCCACAAGCCGACCGGCAAAAACTAAGACATCTTGTAAGAGTGGCAAAGAAAGAAGCATCCGGTAATAAACCACCTGCAGCATCTAGGGAACTTTTTAAGTATCTCCGCTCAATTATTGAATAGTGATTATTTGGCGATATTTTTGGCAATACCTGCCACGCATTGACGCTGGGGAATTCTCTCCCAACATAAACTTAATTTTAAGAATTAAAGTAAAAAACTTTGTTATATTATAACAATGCAAGTCTTGGTCAACGCTGGTTACTTTCAAGTAAATGGTTGTGACTCGTGCAATATTGACCAACTTGTAATATCGAGTAATTTCTTCAATGTTAGTGAGTCCATGATCATGACAAACGAACCGAATCTTCCAGTAACCGTACTCTCAGGCTTTCTTGGTGCAGGAAAAACGACAGTACTCAATCACATTCTCAACAATCGCGAAGGTCTTAAGGTCGCCGTGATTGTGAATGATATGAGTGAAATCAACATTGATGCAGCGACGGTCAAGAATGAAGTCAGCCTAAATCGCGCTGAGGAGAAACTTGTTGAGATGAGCAACGGGTGTATATGTTGTACATTGCGTGAAGACCTATTAGAAGAAATCAACCGCCTTGCCGCAGAAGGCAAATATGACTACTTAGTCATCGAATCCACTGGCATTTCTGAACCATTACCAGTTGCAGAAACCTTCACATTCGCCGATGAGGATGGTATCAGCCTTTCTGATGTTGCAACATTAGATACCATGGTCACAGTTGTCGATGCGCTTAATTTTTTGACCGATTATGACCAAGCAAAGTCATTACAGGAAGTAGGTGAAAACCTCGGTGATGAAGATGAAAGAAGTGTGGCCGAATTACTTGTGGAACAGATTGAATTTGCAGATGTGTTGCTCATCAGCAAAATAGATTTAATCTCCGAAGAAGAGTTACAAAGGTTACAGAGTATCCTTAGAACACTGAACACCGACGCTGTTCAAATCCCCATTGAAAATGGACAGGTGCCCGTCAAACAAATCCTTGCAACCGGCAAGTTTAGTTTTGAGAAAGCGCAGCAAGCGCCGGGCTGGCTTAAAGAACTGCGCGGCGAACATATCCCTGAAACTGAGGAGTTCGGCATAAGCAGTTTTGTGTACGAAGCTCGTAAACCTTTTCATCCTAAAAAGTTTTATGACTTTCTACACAACAAAGACATTGCGGGCAAATTAATCCGCTCCAAAGGTTTTTTCTGGTTAGCAACCCGTCCACAATTCGCTGGCAGCTGGAGCCAAGCGGGCGGTATGGCCAGATATGGTGCAGCTGGGTTGTTTTGGAAAGCGGTACCCGAAGAACAATGGCCAGATGATCCGGAATATTTAAAAGCGATAGAAGAGCAATGGGTTGAGCCGTTTGGCGATATGCGTCAGGAACTAGTGTTTATAGGTCAAGGACTTGATAAAACAGAGATAATATCGCGGTTGAATGCCTGTTTACTTACCGACGATGAGTTACTACAAGGCGCCCAAGTTTGGGCAACGTTACCTGACCCATTTCCTTCATGGAACCATTAGAAGATAAAAGTAGCATCATGTTGGACACTGGCTACGAGCAAACAGAATCCTTGCATGCTGACACGTCACCTATGGCATTAAGCGAGATAATCTCCGCTGATAAGAGCATCGCCGTATGGAATCGCACCGCTGATGACACTATCGAAAAATATTATGCAGGCATTTTTAATACACTAGGACTCGGCGTGAGAGGCGTATATCCCATTGAAGATATGACGCGCTTGCTCGAAGATTCACTACCTGAGCACGAAGGAAAAGAAGAAGCCGTAAGTGATATCTTTTTACTCGCTGACATGCTGACTTGTCTATTTGACTGCAATACCGTTGGGTTGCGATTGGTGCCGCTCAACTCCGCGATGTGTCCAGAGTTCCATATTGATAATATTCCGGTTCGATTATTGTGTACTTACTTAGGGTCTGGCACCGAGTTGCTGCCTCAAGAAGCCTTACACACCTCACCACAAGACAAAACCACGTCAGATTTCTCAAAGACTAACTTTGGCAAGTTTTATCGAACGCACAATATACAGCAGCTAAATCCGTTCGACGTTGCATTGCTAAAAGGGAGCGCTTGGCCAGAACAAGAGAACATGGCGGCCGTACACCGCTCATGCAAGTTAGCGCCCAACGAACAAAGAGTATTGCTGTCACTCGACCCGATGTAAGGTTGCTAACAAGCATTTTTTCATCCAACCACACGTTTTTCTATGGCTTTGTTCCCGTTAATTAGTGTTGATATATGTTTCCTACATTTAATTTTAGGAATAGGGCATTTGAAAGTCGCTGTAACCCCTTGAGTTCAACTGATGAGTGCAAAACTATCCTTATCGAGAGAGGACAGTGCCATGAAACAAAGAAAACGTATTTACTACTCACCTGAACAGAAAGCGCTTATATGGGATAGATATAAACAAGGTGATTCCTTACATGACATTGCAAGAATGTTTGACAGAGGACATTCTTCCATTATGCCAACCATCTATCAAACGGGTGGTTATCGTCCTCCAGAAAGAAAAAGGCATTCCCAATCCCTTTCGCTCGCTGAACGAGAGGAAATCTCTTGATGCTTAGTCATAAAACAGTCCATTCGAGAAATAGCGAGGCGTTTATCCAGAGCACCATCTACTATCAGCCGTGAAATAAAAAGAAATGGCGGGCTCAAGAATTACCGAGCAGTCAATGCAGAGCAGAGAGCATGGGATGAAGCATTGAGACCCAAGCACTGCAAGTTACTTGTTTGTCCAGACTTGTGTAGACTAATTGCTACTAAACTTAAACGAGCATGGTCGCCCCAGCAAATTGCAGGTTGGCTGAAGCGACAATACCCTGATAATCTGGAAATGCAGGTGTCCCACGAAACCATATATAAAACACTTTTCATTCAAACTCGAGGTGCTTTGAAAAAAGAATTGCAAAAATGTTTAAGGTCGAAAAGAGCTGTCCGTAAATCTCGGAAAACTACGCTAATTAGGCAAGGCCACGGCCAAATTCCTGATGCCGTTTCTATAAGTGAGCGACCTGCATCTGTTGAAGATAGAGCTGTACCGGGCCATTGGGAAGGCGATCTGATTTGTGGTTCAAATAACAGCTACATAGCGACGCTAGTAGAGAGACACTCTCGATTCGTAATGCTGGCGAAAGTGGATGATAGTAAAACGCAGACAGTCATTTCCGCGCTTATTAAACACGCTCAAAAATTACCAAATGAACTATATAAATCTCTCACTTGGGACAGGGGAAGAGAAATCAAAGATCATAAACAATTCACGCTAGCTACTGATATCAAAGTTTATCTTTGCGATCCTTACTCACCGTGGCAACGTGGATCCAATGAAAACACTAATCGATTACTGAGACAATATTTCCCCAAAAGCACCGACTTATCAATACACAGCCAACAAAAACTAAGCAGTATTGCTAGACAACTTAACGAAAGACCGAGAAAAACGTTAAACTATGAAACACCAGCAGAGAAATTTAACCAATGTGTTGCGTCCATCGATTGAACTCAAGCCCTTCCCTGGACGCTCTGCGAAAACATCCATGTTTTCGAAGCTTTCAAATGCCCTATTCCTATAATCAAACATTTAGCAACTCAACAACAATTAACGGGAACAAAGCCTTTTCCATTTGAATAATCTGTTCACATAGACAGGTGATTACTGCATCAACGCCATTTATAGTGTGTCTACATAATAAATACAGAGAAAGGTAACCACGCAGTGTCCGTAAGTCACGATAGAAACGAAGGGCTATTTAGACTCAATGCTGTTTCAAAGCAGTCATCACGTCTAGAAGGAGCAGTTGTGATTTCTCGGCCGGTGTCTAGCAAAATCCTATTTAGCGCGTTACTGATGGCGATCGTCATCGCACTCGTTTTTCTAATCAATGCAAGTTTTCATCGAAAAGAGACGGTAGTAGGATATCTATCCCTTGAGGAAGGGCTGTCGAAAGTTCTTGCGCCGACCACGGGCGTTTTGGAAAAGATTTTTGTGTCATCGGGTGACAGGGTCGAAAAAGGCCAACCCATCGCGCTAATTCATTCATCAAGACAACTCGCTAGTGGCGTATCAGTAGCCAATCACACAAATGCATCAATAAGAACGCAATTAGCATTGCTTGATTCACGGATGAAAAACGCAAAATTAGAAAACGAGCAACAGGTCAAAACGCTTGAGGCATCCATCGCATTCAATCAAAAGTCCTTAGATCAAAAGAGACTGCAAATCTCACACGCATCAGAACGAATCACAATACAAAGTAACCGCTATAACAATATGTTGCGCATACATGAAAGTGGTGCTATTTCCAAAAACGAGGCTGAATTTCAGAGAGAACAACTCGTTCAATTAAAACAACAGAAAGCCGAATTAGAGGGACATGCTGGACAACAAGCCAGTGAGCTCGCCAGAATGAAAGATCAGTTAAACTCGTTACCAAGTGAACATGCGCAACGCATGGCGCTTATGAAAAGCGAAAAGACCGAACTAGATGAACGCCTCGTCACAGCGCGAGCAAACAGTGAATGGCTAATAACCGCGCCCTTCACTGGCACCATCACCAATCTAGCCGATTTGCAGGGTTCAAGCGTTCGCCATCAGCAGTATTTACTTACCATCGTGCCCGACAATAGTACGTTGCAAGCAGTATTGCTTGTACCCTCGCGCGCATATGGTTTCGTCAAACATGGACAAAATACCAAACTTCGTTTTGATGCATTTCCGTATCAACGCTTTGGCTTGTTTGATGGACAAGTTACAAAAACAAGCCGCTACATCGTAATGCCTGGTGAAGTGGACATGCCAGTGTCAATTCAAACACCTGTATACAAGGTTGAAGTGACAATGGCATCGCAACAAATCAGCGCCTATGGCCAGTCGGTTCCGTTACAACCGGGTA
>DDLV01000093.1 GCA_002340325.1 Glaciecola sp. UBA2563
AATTAACGGGAACAGAGCCATTGAAAAACAATAGTGGATATTGACACTATCAATAATAAGAATGCTCGCCTGCTTGGTGCTCTGTAGCGTCTTTTACACCTGTAATTTCGCCTGCGAATTGCTCAAGTAGTTGTTTTTCAATGCCGTCTTTCAACGTTACATCAACCATCGAACAGCCGTTACAGCCGCCACCGAATTGCAGCAAAGCAATACCATCTTCGGTTATTTCCATCAAGTTCACATGCCCGCCATGCCCTGCTAGACTTGGGTTTATATCTGATTCAATAACGTAATTGAGACGGTCAACAAGTGGCGCATCATCGTCAATCTTGCGCGCTTTCGCATTTGGTGCTTTGAGCGTCAACTGCGAACCCATTTGGTCAGTCACGAAATCGATTTCAGCGTCTTCTAAAAATGGCGCACTTTCGCTGTCGACCACCGCATCAAAGCCGTTGAAAGGCAGCTTTACATCCGTCGTCTCGACCGCGTCAGGTGGGCAATACGAAACACCACACTCGGCTTTAGGGGTGCCGGGGTTCACAACAAACACGCGTAGGTTTGTTCCTTGTGTCTGTTGCGAAAGCAGTTTCGAAAAATGTGCTTGTGCTGGTTCAGAAATACTAATCATGTTTATCTCGCTCACGTATTGAATGCGCAGTATATCAAAATTACTTGAGTAAAACACTCAAGTATTTTCTAATTTTTAAATTATTCGTTATCATTAAAAGGAAAAAATAATGGTGTAATAAATGCGAGCTATAAAAAAGCAGTCTTTGAAACTCAATCGATATCTTCAACCCCTCATAATCACAGCAACTTTTCTCTTCACAACGAATATCTTCGCCAGCGAATTTACCCATCATGCTGCCGGGTTGCCAAAAGTTGCGGTAGAACCATCTCCTGATTTATTGAATCTTCACGTAACATCCGATTTCGATTATTTACCCGAGTCTGACTACGATGACGCTATTCCGACACCCGAAGACGTTTTTGGGTATCCCATGGGGACGTGGCATATCCGCCACGATCAGGCGGTAAGCTACCTTCAAATGCTCGCTGAAAAAAGTGACCGTATCAGTCTTGAGGTCATTGGTTACTCACATCAACAAAGGCCCCTTATGATCCTTACAATTACGGGCCAAGACAATCGAGAACGCCTTGAAGAGATCCGTAAAAAACGAATAGAAGCCATGCAACAAGGCAAACAAGTCGATAATGCTGAAGAGCCGATTATCCTCTACATGGGATATGGCGTGCATGGAAATGAGCCTTCAACCACAAATGCTGCTTTGCTGATTGCATATTATCTCGCTGCCGCGAATGACGAGCGCGTATCCGCTATGTTAGAAAACACTGTTGTGTTACTTGACGCTTCAATGAATCCGGATGGCTACGCACGATTTGTGCACTGGGTAAACTCTCACAAGGGGTATAACTTAGTTTCTGATCCAATGCATAGGGAGCATCGAGAAGGTTGGCCAAATGGTCGAACAAATCACTATATATTCGATCTGAACAGAGATTGGCTGCTACTTACGCATCCTGAATCCAGAGCTAGGGTCAAACTCTTTCAATCTTGGCGGCCTCACATTCACACTGATTTTCATGAAATGGGCACCAATACCACGTATTTTTTCCAACCAGGTGTGCCATCTAGAAAAAACCCGTTAACGCCAGATATCAATGTCACCCTAACCAATGCGTTGGCAAAAGCGCATGCAACGGCGTTAGATAATGATAAACAAATGTATTTTACAGAAGAGCTCTTTGATGACTTTTACTATGGCAAAGGTTCTTCATATCCAGATGGACAGGGCACAATTGGCATTTTATTCGAACAAGCAAGTAGTCGGGGACACTTGCAAGATTCGGAGTTCGGCACACTGAGTTTTCCTCGCACGATAAAAAACCAGGTGACGACATCGCTGTCGAGTTTTGATGGTGCGCTTGAAAACAAAGCAGCCGTGCTCGCTTATCAAAATCAGTTTATTGAAGACACGAAAGAACAAATCAACCAAGATGATAACTACGGCTATCTTGTGCGTTTATCTGATGATGTCACTCGTTCAACGCGGATGCAGGAAATACTGCTAGCTCACAAGATTGAATTCCATGCGCTAGATAACGATGTGACGTTTAGTGGTATTGACTATGAAAAGTCGACGTCGATTTTTGTACCGCTTAATCAACCTCAATATAGATTGGTGAAGTCTCTATTTAGTGAGAGAAAACGTTTTGTTGATAACACCTTTTATGATGTCTCTAATTGGAATATTGGATTCGCATTCAACCTGCAATACGAAACGGTAGAAAAAAGTGACAGACGCAAAGTCAAGTATTCAGATGCTGTGCTCGAGCGCCCATTGGTAAGTAAGCAAACAGTGTCGCTAGTTAACAACGCTGTCGCATATGCATTTGAATGGCACGACCATGATGCACCCAAGTTAACACAATACTTATTAAAAGCAGGGGTGAAATTGCGCGTAGCTGGGAAGTCTTTTACCGCGACAACCGCCAATGGAGAAAAAACATTCGCGCCTGGTACTGTGCTTATACCAGCTGCGCTTAATGACTTGACCAGTATCGCACAGCTGCTAACCAAAGATGCGACTAAGTCATTTAATCAAAACCTTTATTCAATCCTAAGCGGCATGACGCAAGCAGGCATTGATATTGGAAGTCCAAGCACAAAACCATTAAAAATGCCCAAAGTTCTGGTCGTTGGAGGAAGAGGTACAACGCAAACGGAAGTGGGCGAAATATGGCATTATTTAGATGTCAGAGTAGGTCTACCCACGACCTTGATCGATACGTTTGATTTACTGACAATTGATCTATCAAACTACACACATGTGATATTTGCCTCAGGAGACTATTCGACTATCAGCAGAGTCGCCGTCAACAGGATTCAATCCTGGGTTGAAAGCGGGGGTGTTTTGATTGGTCAAAGAATGGCACTTATGTGGTTTGGTCCAAATACATGGCTTGGGCAAAAAGTCCTTGATGAAAATGCGCTGAATAAACCGTTTGCAACAGATGGTCTCAAGCATGCGGATAAACAAATGTTAGCATCCAAAAAGCGTATAGCCGGTGCTGTGTTTGAAGCTGAAATAGATTTGTCACATCCGTTGTTTTTTGGATTTGATGATGCCACTTTGCCGATGTTTAAAACAAACAATATGGTTCTGGAGGGTTCAGCGGATGTGTTTGAAAACTTAGCGACGTACTCCAGTTCTCCATTACTTGGAGGATACGCCTCAGATGAGATGCAAAAGCTCATTGCAGATACTTCAGCCATAGGCATTAAAGCATTAGAAAAGGGCCTTGTGATTAGTTTTGTCGACAACATTCATCATCGAGGCTATTGGGACGGCACCAATAAACTCACGGCAAATGCGTTATTTTTGCAGTCGCTAATGAGATAATCGGAGATAAATGCGCTGCAAGCGCTGGTTAATAATGAGCTAGTCAAACTTTGCTACGCTCATGCACCAAACAGAGATTTTGGCACTTGGGTAGCGATCCAGAATTAGCTCGCTTATTTGATTGACGGTAGCTCCGGTGGTTAGGACATCGTCGATTATACATATGTGCTTTGCGTTCAAATTGTGTTTTAACGTAAATGCGTTTTGCATATTTGCAAAGCGTTCATGCCTCTGCATCCTGCTTTGTTGTTTAGTGTGCCGTGTCTTTGTTACAGGTTGAACAATGTTTATCGGATGATAGAGGGATAAATACTCCGCGATGAGCTGCGCCTGGTTAAAACCTCGTGTCATCAATCTGATTGTAGAGATAGGAACCGGTATAAAAACATCTGGTAAGTCCTCAACTTGGCTAAGTCGGTTTAACACAAATGTATAGAATAAATAGGCTAGGGCTTTGGCCGCCAAATGCTGCCTGCCGAACTTTAATTGATTAACTAATTGAGCGAGTATACTCTCGTGCCAACCAATCGCATGTAGCGCATGAAAATCCGGCGTCATTCTATTTGACATTACGGAAGGCATTTCAAGTAAGTTTTCGCCCGGTGCGCTAAATGTTGATATCTCGGTATCTTCAAGGCAGTAACGGCAAACTATTTCTTCACTTGGTTGCTTGCACAGCAGGCAAGCAGGCGCAACGAAAAACGCTCTGAGGATTTCCATTACTTGTTGGTATACAGTTTTGTCTTTCATCTAATGATGTTTGTTCCAGCAATTTGACGATCAAGCGGAGGCATGTTCATATGGAAAAGCGTGCGAGCGCATCCACTTCGTGTCGAGAACCCCACGAGCCCGAGCGAACACGGATGTTGCACAGCGTCTTTTACATGTGAACATGACCGCAGCTACAGGCGTTGCTTAAACAAACAGCATTAAGCTATCACGTGTTTACACATTTAAGGAATGTGTTTTGTTTCAATTATCTTTACAATTGCATTTTTTTGGAAGTAGAGCAGCTGTATTTTAGGCTTGATGTATGTATTCAGCGTGTCACCAGATAGACTAATCTCCGCGTCGAAAGTGCTATACATCTCGCGCTTTTACCTAACGCTGTTCGTTTATGCGATATAACGCTTGACGGAGGGATATTTGTATTTAAAAGCGTGCGAGCGCATGGACGCGCTCGCCCGAGCGAACAGGGATGTCTTAAGCGACTTTTAAATTCAAGTATCCCGCAGTCAAAAAGAGTCGCTTAAACGAACAGCATTAAGCTTTCGCCTTGATATTGAACAATCTGACTTAACGCTGCATAGATACGATCAAATTTGAGCGCTTAGTTCTGATGGGATAAGAATTGCAACTTGAAATGAAGGAAACAAAACAGTGACGCCAAAACCGACAGTATTTTTTCTACACGGTTGGGGAATGAACGCAAATATTTGGCAACCTTTTTTTGAAATTGCAAAAACGATGGATGTCGATTGTATTGCCATCGACTTGCCGGGATATGGCGATCATAGACAGTATGTAAGTGAATCTAGAACCTTGGAATCAATGGCGTCGTTTATTGATAAGCGCATTAAAAATGAATGTATCATCCTTGGATGGTCTTTAGGTGGCTTAGTTGCGAAGTTTCTAGCGCATTCGAATCCCGCAAAATATCGAAAAGTGATAACGGTATGTTCATCGCCATTTTTTGTAGAAGATACTGACTGGGATGGTATGAAACCAGAGGTTTTAAAGCTTTTCGCGGAACAGTTAATGGTGGATCACCGTCAGCTTCTTAAGCGATTTATCGCGATCCAAACAATGGGGATAGCAAATGCGTCATCGCAAAATAAACTCATCATGAAGCATTTATCAAAGCACTCTTCACCTTCAAATGAAGTATTAAAAAATGGTCTTGTGATATTGGAAACAGAGGATGTAAGGCGCCATACGACCGAAATCAATGTGCCATTTCTGGCTGTTTTCGGTAATTTAGACAGTTTGGTTCCTCGAAATGCAATAGAAAAAATCGAGCGTTTGAATGCAAATATTCAAATCGAGGCCATAGATAAAGCTTCTCATGCCCCGTTCTTGTCCCATCCAGAACAATTTTTAGAAATACTCCATCCTTTTGTACATTCCGACAGTTAGCCAAAGCTAACGACCCCAAAACCTAAACTTCCACAAAAATTGTTAAAGGAATTACAAACGGGGCCGCTAATACCTATAGCCAAGAAAGTATTGGAGGTATTATGTTGGTTTCTGATCAATCTGCTGGGTTACAAAGCGCGTTTTATTCAGGTTTACAGGGATTGAATAACGGTCAGTCAATGATACGACAGGGTAGCGGTGAACTTGCACAATATAACAAAAGCAATGTCGACATTAATGGTGCCGCGGTTAGCTTGATCACCGGTGCACTGCAAGCCAACGCGTCGGGTGAAGTTATTAAACGTGCAGATGGCATGATCGGCACAATCATCGATACTTACGCTTGAAAATAATAGCGCTTAATAACAAACAATGATTTCCGGATTTTCTTCAGTGCCTCCCATTCAGCTTCCATCGCTGAAGGGGGCTATTGAGAAAAACAACACTACAACATCTGAAATTACTCAGGGAACTCTCTCAACCTTATCGAGCAATGATCAAAATACTGTTGACCAGCGGGTGACTGGTGTCAACCGAGCGTCTGAACAATTTGATCAACCTAATCGAGGAGAAAACGGCGATAATCTCGGCCAAGCTAATCAATTAACCCCCGAAGAACAAAAAACGGTACAAGAACTGAAAGCACGCGATATTGAAGTCCGTGCTCACGAGCAGGCGCACGCCGCAGTTGGCGGTCAGTATGCAGGCTCTCCTCAGTACGATTATCAAACAGGTCCTGATGGCAAAAGATATGCCGTTGGCGGCAGTGTATCAATAGATGTTAGCGCTGAGTCCGATCCAAAAGCGACAATTCAGAAAATGCAGATTGTTAAACGCGCAGCAATGGCACCTGCTGAACCTTCGGCTCAGGACTACAAAGTCGCTGCCGCAGCCACGCAAAAAGAACAAGAAGCAAGAGCTGAATTGAGTAAACAAAACGGACCAAATGCAGAATCATCCTCTTCTGATTCCAACGCTACAAATGCAAAAGAGAAAAACAGCCGCGGTGATTCTGTCGCGATTCAAAAATACAATGCCGTTTACGCAAATAATTCATCATCATCATTGAGCATATTCGCTTAAGGATAACGATTAAAACACCCGCTTAATCGCTTTTCTTTGCGTTTGCGAACGCCGCTGCAAATGCGTTACCCATTGCCGCATTTGCTGTTTTTGGCTGCGCAGGCGCTCTTTTGCCTGTGTTTCGTGGTTTAGTCGTTTGCTTTTGCGATCCTCGTCCAGGCTTTTCTGATCTGGTCGCAGGTTCGTCAAGTTTCATCGTCAGTGCAATGCGTTTTCGCGCAACATCTACATCTGTCACTCTTACTTTGACTAAATCGCCGGTTTTGACTACTTCACGAGGGTCCTTGATAAACTTGTTCGTCATTGCAGATATATGTACCAATCCATCCTGATGCACACCAATGTCGATAAAAGCGCCAAAGTTGGCAACATTGCTAACAACACCCTCAAGTATCATTCCTAGTTTGAGATCACTTATTTCTGACACGCCCTCTTTAAAATTAGCGGTTTTAAATTCCGGCCGCGGATCTCTTCCGGGTTTAATGAGCTCGCTAAATACATCTTTGACCGTAGGCAGTCCAAATACATCATCGACAAAATCCTTGGGATTAAGCGATCGAATAATACTGTCGTTTCCAACCAAATCTTCTACTGGTAGCGAAGTGGTTTCTGAGATTTTGTCAACCACCGTATAAGCCTCGGGATGCACAGCACTTGCGTCTAATGGATTCTGCGCATCCGCTATGCGCAAAAAGCCAGCGGCTTGTTCGAATGCTTTGGGGCCAAGACGTTCTACATCTTTGAGTCGGTCTCGGGAGGTATATGCGCCCTTCTTGTCGCGCATTGATACGATATTATTAGCCAGTGTTTTATTCAAACCTGAAACATAGGAAAGGAGAGAAGAGGAGGCAGTGTTCAGATCGACACCCACCGAGTTAACACAGTCTTCAATAACATTATCCAGTGATTTTGCCAACATGCTCTGATTGACATCATGCTGGTACTGGCCCACGCCAATGGCTTTTGGCTCAATTTTCACCAGCTCCGCTAGAGGATCTTGAAGGCGCCTTGCAATAGATACAGCACCGCGCAGTGAAACATCCAGTTCAGGTAATTCATTAGACGCTAGCTCGGACGCTGAATACACCGATGCACCCGCTTCACTTATCACGATTTTTTGAAGTTTAAGGTCAGTTGCCGATTTCATCACACCACTTACTAACTTATCTGTCTCCCGAGAGCCGGTCCCGTTACCGATACTGATAACTTGTACCTTATATTGTCTGCAAATCTGCTCGAGTGTCCGAATAGACTTATCCCATTGTTTTTGAGGGGCATGTGGATAGATTGTAGTGGTGTTAACGACTTTGCCGGTGCTATCCACGACTGCAACTTTTACGCCGGTCCTCAAACCAGGATCTAGCCCCATAGTAACAAGTGGTCCAGCTGGAGCTGCCATTAGGAGATCTTTAAGATTTTTAGAAAAAACGTTTATTGCTTCTTCTTCTGCACGTTCTCTTAACTGCGCAAATAACTCAGTTTCTAAATGAAGTGATAATTTTATTCTCCATGTCCAATTGATGACTTGGTCTAGCCACCGTTTGCGAGCGTCACAACCGGACTTCAAGTGCAGTGCGCGCTTAACTATCTCCTCACAAAGAGTATTTTTGTTTTCTTCAACTTCAGGGCAAGGATCTAGTGATATAGAAAGGAAACTTTCATTGCGTCCCCTGAATATAGCCAACGCACGATGACTAGGTATTTTTACGAAAGCTTCGCTGTAATCAAAGTAGTCGGTGTATTTCTCTCCCTTAGTCTGCATGCCTTCAATAACGCTGCTTGTTACATGTGCATGTTTTGTAAGGTGAGTTCTGAGTTGTGACAACACATCTGCGTTTTCTGCAAACTGCTCTATAAGGATAAATCTCACACTGTCCAGTACAGACTTTGCGTCGGGGAAGCCTTCGTCTTCATTGATATATGCGGAAGCAAGTGTCTCGGGTGCTTCATTAATCTCCTCCAGAATCGCAATTGCAAGTGGCTGTAAGCCTGCCTCAATTGCGATTTGGCCTTTTGTTCTTCTTTTGGGCTTATAAGGCAAATACAGATCTTCTAAT
The DNA here is from genome assembly GCA_002340325.1 of Glaciecola sp. UBA2563. Classification (GTDB taxonomy): domain Bacteria; phylum Pseudomonadota; class Gammaproteobacteria; order Enterobacterales; family Alteromonadaceae; genus Glaciecola. The sequence continues at coordinate 8,702 of DDLV01000093.1, forward strand.
TCTGTTTTGTTTACCGCACCTAATATTGCCTGTTCAAGCGATTCACTTAGCTTATCTTGTTCTTTTATTGACTTTAGAATCACGTGTCTGCGCGCTTCAAGCTCGCGCAAATAAGCGAGTCTATGTTCTAGTGTTCGCAACTGTGTATCGGACAACCCATTTGTCGCTTCCTTTCGGTATCGCGCTATAAATGGTACCGTGGCACCTTCATCAAGCAGTTTGATGGCTGCATCGACTTGATTAACGCTTGCGTTCAATTCCTCAGCAATGGTTGATTCGATCATCGAGTTATTTTCTCTCTTATCTTATTTATTTGGTTGTTGGTGTGTATATCGTGGGCGTCCAGCCGAATGTTTGCGTTCAAATTATTCGTCAAGAAATATGGCTATGCAAGGCTAAACGTCGCCAGAAACGATAAATTTGATATTCTTTCTCTCGGTCCCCGTTAAATATTGGGATAATTTTCATAAATAGAAGTCGGACTTGGCGATTTTTGCAGTACAATTTCTCGCAAACGTTTATTTAAGCAACGTATTTAAAAACATCATTTATAAACGTGCAAAATAAGAACAATGAAAACAAAATTAATTACTAAAGAAGGCTATACAAAACTAAAGCAAGAGCTTGATGAGTTATGGAAAATTGAACGTCCTGAAATCACGAGGAAGGTTACTTGGGCTGCCAGTTTAGGCGATCGCTCTGAAAATGCTGATTATAAAGAGAACAAAAGAAGACTGAGAGAAATAGACCGCCGAGTGCGCTTTTTACGGAAAACTCTAGAACAAGTGAGGATCGTTGAGTATGACCAACAGCAAGATGGTCGCGTCTTTTTTGGCGCATGGGTGGAGCTTGAAAATGAGCAGGGGCAGATACTCAAATTTCGAATTGTAGGGCCGGAAGAAATATACGGGCGCAAAGACTACACCTCTATAGATTCACCGATGGCCAGAGCCTGTCTAAAAAAGGCAGTAGATGATGAGGTGGTGGTCAAAACCCCAATGGGTGAAGTTATTTGGATAATTAATGCCATCGAATACCAGAAATAATCGCCCTAAAACTAAAAAATCTACTTTTGTATATTAATGCGATGACGCGTAATTTAGACTTTCGTTGTGAAAATAACGCGTGGATCCACCATTTCGGTTCAACATGGCAAAAAAGAAAGCCATTAGTCGCATGAATGTTGTTTTTGATTAAAAACGTTATATACTTATCACGTTTTCGACATTGATGAACGCGCACTTAACGCACTGTCAACCCTCGATAACACTTTTCGTCACGAATTGTTCACACAATGCAAAAAATTATGTTAACCATGTGCAAAATTTTGAATTAAATTGTGAACTAAATGATGACACTCCGGTCTATAAGACTGTCGTTACTCGCAGAAAATTTGGTAAATTAACGTGGAGGAGCTTATATGGCTACCACTAAACATTTCGTTCTGCCTGTAAGGAAACCATCATTATCAACAATGATTTTAGGGTTTGCCGCAATTAATGCATCCATCTTGGGTGTGTTATTATTCGTGCTGTGTTGTTTGTCACTTTTGACTAGTCGCCACGATCCCTGGCTACCATTCGCTTTTATCGGTAGCTTAGTATTGGTTCCCAGTGGGCTTTACGTAATTAGAAAAATACGGCAAAAGCTGTAACTAAGATACGAAGAAAAGGCAGCGTGTAGCTGCCTTTTCTCTTTACTCTTCAGTCGGTTCACTCTCGTCTTTTGTGACACCGAGTAATTCTACGATAAATGTCAATGTTGAGTTAGGTGTAATATTACCCGTCGCGCGCGTACCATAGGCGAGTTCAGATGGTATATACAGTTTTATTTTTCCACCTTCTTTCATTAATTGGACACCTTCTGTCCAACCAGGAATGACTTGGTTTAGCGCAAATTCAATAGGTTCTCCACGCTCATATGATGAGTCGAAAACTGTTCCGTCAAGCAACGTACCTTCATAATGAACCTTTACAATATCGGTGGCACCTGGACTTGCGCCTTCGCCTTCCTCTAGAATCTCGTATTGCAACCCAGAATCTGTGACAGTAACGCCTTCTTTGGTTGCATTCTCAGCTAGGAAAGCTTTGCCAGCTTCAAGGTTCTCTGTCGCTTTTTTAGCTTCAAACTCTTGTTGTGCCTGCCGCATCGTCACATCAGCTTGCTGTGCATACTGCTGAAGTTCAGCTTCACTAAATCTTGAGTTTCCTTCAAGTGTTTCTAGAAAACCAGCAATAATTGCTTCTTTATTGGTATCCATACCAAGTAGCTCTTGCTGCTCAAATCGGCCCTCTACGAATAGAGCCATACTAGCGCCGATAGCATAGGTCTGTTTGTCATTGTCGGTGACGAGTTCTACTTTTTCTGCTGGCTCGGCCGGTTCTTCGGTGGTTGTGTTTCCACCGCATGCACTCACTACGAGCGAAGCGGCTATCATTGTGGCTAAATAAGCCTTCTTCATAAACTAACTCCAAAATACTATTGATATAAAATTTAAAGCTGATCGCTTTAGCTACGCTACCTAGCTGCAGCATATTAATATTTAAAAGGCGCTTTGCCATCCATGGCCGCTCGGGCTCGCGCCTCCCTGCGCGAGCACGCTTTCAAATATTAATATCCCTCCGCTAAGCGCTTTGTCGCTTTAGCGAACAGAATTACCTAAAAATAAGGACCCGTTTGACGTTAAGCAAGCGTTATACCTAAAAAAGCATGCCTAACGTCAGACGGGTCCTAAGATTGCGTTCTGTTTTACCGATACATGGTAATCATCTATACAGGAAATTAAAACCAATTTGATAAATAACTTCATTAAATATTCGTTCGTCATAATGACATTAGTGTCGGTTTTCGGGTGTGTATTGCCAGAATCAGACCCACTTCAACGTCTGCAATTATCAGAAGATAGTATTTTTGATGCCGAAATCAATTCAGAAAACGACGTCGCAATTATATCGGTGGTCGGCGGGGCTGTAGAGGTTTGGGATCTAACAACATCAACAAAGCGTTTTACATTTAGACATCAGGGAGATGGCGTTAACTTGGTGGAAATTGTACGGTTTTCGCCGGATGCTTCTGTAGCTCTTACGGCGGACGATGAGGCATTTGCACTATGGGATATGCAAACTGGAGAGCCGTATGGGTTTTGGCGAATCGGTGAAAACGAAAGCATCAGAGATATCGCTGTAAGTAATAATGGTAAGGCGGTACTTGTTGGTAGAGCGAACGGGCAAGTCATGTATTTTGAGCCAACGACTAATCGAAGACTAGAATTTATCGCACATCAGGAAAAGATAAACTCAGTCGATATTTCCGCCAACGGGAGGTACGCTATCACGGGCAGTAATGATTATATAGCGTACTTGTGGGATACTACGACAGGTCAAATAATCCATGTGTTTAATCATCCACATAGAGTCAGCAAAGTGGTGCTAGATCAACAGTCGCGCTATGTGTTTACGGCAGACAGTCAAAAGCAGGCGACTATTTGGGATGTGCAATCAGGCAAAAAGATCAGCAGTCTTAAGTTTATTGAAAGACAGGTTATATTTACCGCTGCTCACTTTTCCGACGATGGCGAGTATTTGATTACCGGTTCGCCTTCCCGCAAACTTGCTTTGTGGCGAGTTTCCACAGGTGAAAAGATTAAGCAATGGCAGGTTAAGGCTCGACAGGACTCACCGATACGCTCAGCAGTTGTGTACGGCGTCGGTTTTCAATCACAACGCCCAGTATCCATAGCCAGTAGTGGCTACCTCTCAAAATGGGAGTAGCGTAAAAGGAAGACAACATGCACGCAGACGACGAAAACATCAATTCTCGTATAGAGGCGCTAGAGATAAAATCGGCATACCAAGAAGATACAATCGAAAAATTAAATTCAGTCATCATCGAACAAGAAGCTCGAATTGCTAGTAGTGAACAAAAAATATCGCTGCTCATTGACAAGCTTAAGGAATTTCAGCCTGAAGCAGGCACATCATTTAATCAACAAGAATTGCCACCACATTATTAGGATGGGAAATATAAGTCTATATTATTGATTTGAGTCCGAGCTTTAATTACGGTTTAAAAACGCCAATAACGCCTGCGTCATTTTTACTTGCCTGAGCCGTTTCATCATTGGTCTGGCTTTCTTGATAGTCACAGTTCACACAGTTTATTTTTTCGACATTGTTTTCAAAAAACAGGTGCAAAGTGTCGACGGATTTACATTTGGGACAAGTCGCGCCAGCGATGAATCGTTTTTTTAGTTTGCGCAAAACGCACTCCTCTGTGTAAGCGTCGTCTCTTTTTGAGAGTCGTATTCAGTCGAACGGGCATTCTATCAAACAAATCGTGTCAATTCTGGTTGAGTTGACACAGCGTTAAGTATATTTATCGCCTATGGAATTGCTGATTGTTCACAAAAGAACAATTACCTCGAACGAAACCAATGTAGTACAATACGCACAAAGCACATAAAAGCTCTTTCCATAACACAGTCAATTCAATAGCGCAGTCATCCGTTCCTATCAACTATGATCCAATTAAAACAAATTAGCATACAGCGCGGTACAAAGCCTCTTCTAGAAAAGGCTGATCTGGAAATTTTTGCGCAAAACAAAGTCGCAGTCATAGGCGCGAATGGTTGTGGAAAATCCAGTTTATTTAGTGCTTTACAGCATGATCTGCAGCTCGATAACGGTGAAATTTTGATGCCGAAAGAGTGGCGAGTTGTCGAAGTAGAGCAAGAAGTCGTAGCTGGAAACGCAATTGCGCTGGATTATGTCATTAGTGGTGACAAGGCTCTCACTAAGCTTCGCAATAGACTGAGCAAGTCAGACAACCTTGCGGGGGAGGAGCTTGCAAGCTTACATGATGAACTTGCCTTACACGGCCATTATGACGCAGAATCTAGAGCCTCTATAATACTCGCAGGTCTTCGATTTACTGAAGACAATATGACACAACCAGTCAATCAATTTTCGGGTGGGTGGCAAATGCGTCTGAATCTAGCGCGTGCGCTTTTTTGCCCTTCTGATTTATTACTACTTGATGAACCAACCAACCATTTAGATTTAGATGCGATTATCTGGCTAGAAGAATGGCTGAAAACATATCAGGGCACACTAATTCTAATATCACACGATCAATCATTCATTGACTCAACCGTTCAGTATGTCGTGAGTTTTGAAGAAAAAAACTTATGTAAATATACCGGTGGCTACTCATCTTATGAGCAGCAACGCGCACAAAAAATAAAGCTAGTGGCGGCTGAGCATGCGAAGCAACAGCAAAAACGTCAACATTTAGAATCGTTCATTACTCGATTTAAAGCAAAAGCAAGCAAGGCCAAGCAAGCACAATCGAGAATAAAGCAGCTACAAAAGATGCAGGAAACGTTGCCTCTGCGAGAGCAGGCGGCGTTTTCTTTTGATTTTCTAGCCCCTGAAAAGCTGCCCAATCCTTTGATTAGGATGGAGGCGTTGCAACTGGGTTATACCGACAAGCCAATACTCAATGACGTACAGTTTAATCTCGTACCTGGAAGTAGAATTGGATTATTGGGTAAAAATGGTGCAGGCAAGTCTACTTTTATGAAGTTTCTTGCCGGCAAACTTAAACCATTGCAGGGCGATGTAGCTGCTTCGGCGGGTTTGAGTATTGGCTATTTTACGCAATACCAAATTGACGCATTAAGCTTTGATGACTCGCCGTTAATGCATATACAGCGACTTAGTCCTCTCGTAACCGAACAGAGCATAAGAGACTATTTAGGTGGCTTTGGTTTTCACGGCGATCAAGCCTTAGCTAGCGTCGGCAACATGTCTGGAGGCGAAAAGGCCCGCGTTGTGTTGGCAATACTGGTTTGGCAGAGACCGAATTTGCTATTGCTCGATGAACCGACCAACCATCTTGATATCGGTGTAAGACAAGCACTTACGTTTGCCTTGCAATCGTTTGAGGGGGCCTTAGTGTTGGTATCGCACGATCGATATCTATTAGAATCCGTCTGTGACGATTTTTACCTTGTTAACGCAGGACAATTGCAACCTTTTGACGGTAATTTAGATGACTATCGCACTTGGATATTAAAGACTGACAGCACAACAAAAAAGGATTCGATAAAGAACGATCATTCTGCGGTAATCGATCGCAAAGCTGAAAAGCGTCGTGCCGCAGAATTGCGACAAAAACTTTCACCATATAAGAAATCGCTTCAGCAAACTGAACGGCAGATTTCTTCTCTAAATAAAGCGTTGAAAGTCATAGAAGACGAATTGGCTGACGAGAATATGTATCGCGATGAAAATAAGTCGATGCTAAAGCAACATTTGCACGAGCAAAAAGAATTAAAGCAAAAACTATCTACGCATGAAGAACAGTGGTTAGCATTGGTTGAAGAAATTGAACACATCGAAAATCAAATCGCAGATTAGACAGAATCATGAATGACATCCAGTCCCCAATAACAGCTTCAAAGCTTTGGGATTTTTGTCTTGACCTTTATTCTCATAAACGCATTCGCGAACTAAGCCTGTGGTTTCAAGACAACGCAGCAATAAACGTTAATTTTGTGTTGTTTTTAGCGTATCTAAATAAAAATCACCTTCCGATCAACGACGTGCAAATCAGCGACCATATAGAACAAATTTCTGCGTTAGATGCAAAAGTGGATGAGTTTCGTCAATACAGGCGCTCTCTTAAAGGTAAAGATGAATCGTCGTATCAAGCGGCATTGTCTCAAGAGCTTGAAATGGAGAAAGAAATTCAACAGATGTTGGTTAACCACTACAATCAAATTTTCGAAACTTATCGCTTGTCGAAAACTGAAATAACGATAGAGAGCTTTGAAGTTAATTTGCTGCGTGCGTTAGACCTGAACAAAGGTCGTCAGCTTGCAACATCAAACAGCATAAACGCGATGGTATCTGAGATGGCTGCACTAATGGAGCAGAACTAACCTATGAAAACGATGTTTGGGGATATCCTACCATCGCCTTTTGTACCTGCGCGTTTTTACAGTCAACGTCATATACAGACGATTTGGCCAAAATACTTTTTAAATTCGCCAACCTTAAACACTAAACAAGAACGAATTACGACACCAGATAATGATTTTTTAGATTTAAACTGGTTAATGCCTCAAAAGCCAAAAGCAATAGTACTGGCACTGCATGGTCTCGAGGGCTGCATACATTCTCATTACATAAAGCATCTTTTCTCTCATCTATATTCGTTAAACATTGGAGCGGTGTTAATGCACTTTAGAGGGTGTAGCGGTGAGACAAACAAACAGCCAAAGGCATATCACTCAGGAGAAGTTGATGACCCATATTTTGCTTTACAATTGATTCAAAGCCGATATCAAGGTTTGCCGATATATGCTGTTGGCTTTTCATTGGGTGGAAACGCACTTCTCAAACTTCTTGCAGCATTCCAACCAACCCTAAATGGTTGCGTGGCGGTGTCCTCACCCATAAATCTAAAGGCTTCATCCGTTGCAATCAATAAGGGTTTCTCAAAAGTTTATCAGCGACATTTGCTCAAAAGTATGAAGCAGAAATTCATCAACAAGATGCAATCTGTTGATATGAGTGAATACATAAATGTGAATGAAAAACAAGTCGCTGCATTTGATAGCTTTTTTGACTTTGACGAGCATCTTACAGCGCCACTACATGGTTATGCAGGCGCCAATGATTATTACAAAAGAGCAAGCGCAAAACCTGATTTACATTTGATAAATACAAAGACGCTCATTCTGCATGCTGAAGATGACCCATTTATGGATGGGCAGGTCATTCCTCAAAAAGAAGAATTGTCCCCTTCTGTCGCATATGAATTAGCTGAGAAAGGCGGGCATGTAGGGTTTATGCAGCGTAGATCAGGTAAACTCTGTTCTTATATTCCCCACCGGATAGCAAGTTTTATTGAGGAGTTATTGTGATAATTCCGTACGAGCAGTTAGAAAAAGAAACGCTGATGAATCTGATTGAAAGCTTTGTCCTACGGGAAGGAACAGATTATGGTGAAACTGAAAAAACCTTAAAGGACAAGGTCGATGATGTTCATCAACAGCTTGTCCGTGGGGAAGTGCAGATTAAGTACTCTGAAGAGTATGAAAGCATTAATATTGTTGCTGTCACCAAATAACAGGTTCTAGACTAAATATGTAATCAAATAATTAACACAATTTTAAAAAAGAGGGTATGCTTTAAATAGTAGGAGAGGGCGGGAATTTAGTCTCAAGTAATTTTGGAAAACGCTCTATGCAATAGGTTGTAAGCCATAATAAAGCCGCTGCGAGCACATCCGTGTGGCGCTTGGCAAAAAACATCCATGTTTTTTGACACTTTATTATGGCTTACAACCTATTACAAACGTCTTCTTCAAAATTACATGAGACTAAATTCCCGCCCTGAATAGTAGGATACTTCCAGTCAAATAAAGGCAATAATCATGGAATCTCTCAAAGTTTCAGACTACCTCAACAAGTTCCCGGCGAAGTTTACAAATGACATGCCAGTGGCAGAGGCAGTAGAGTTGTTACTTTCAACCCATCAGTCAGGTGGCCCGGTTGTTAATAAAAGAGGAATGCTTGTCGGGTTTTTATCAGAACAAGACTGTTTGGTGCAGATGCTCGAATCCAGCTATTACCGCGAACAGGTTGCACGGGTCGAAGATATCATGACGGATAAAGTCATGACGGTTAAGCCTTATCATTCCGTCCTTGAAGTGACACAAAAACTGTTAAACGAAGCCCCTAAAATATACCCTGTAGTGGATGATGGCGGAATGTTGTTAGGTACTATCAACCGGTCTAACGTGCTATATGCAATCGACGTGCATTTAAAAGATGGTTATAAGAACCACGATTAAATAGCCTGAGCCTACGTTAACTATGCTTTGGCAAATAAAAAAGCTTGCCAATATCGCAGAAAAGCCAGAAAGAATTGTACTTGGACTTATGAGCGGCACATCTCTTGATGGGCTGGATATTGCGTTATGCAGAATTGAAAATAGCGGACGTCAATGCAAAGTTGACGTTATTGCATTTGAAACGATGCCGTTTGATGATGCTACAAAAAAGGAAACCAAAGGCGTTTTCGCCAAGGCTGATGCACCTCTCAAGTTACTTTGTCCTTTAAATATCAGTTTGGCGAGTCAACATGTTCAGTTGATCGATATTTTTCTTAAAAAACACGATATTGATTACGAATACATTGATTTAATCGCCAGTCATGGGCAAACCGTTTATCACGATCCTATCCGCGAGCCATCCTCTGATTTTCAAGGTGACGCAACAATTAACAGTACGTTGCAGATCGTAGATGGTGACCATATTGCCTATCAAACAGGCGTGATAACAATTAGCGATTTTCGTCAAAAACACATTGCTGCGGGTGGTGAAGGTGCGCCTTTGGCAACGTATGGGGACTATTTACTATTTGGAGACGACGCTGAGGCTAGAATTCTTCTCAATTTAGGCGGTATCGCAAATATTAGTTATTTACCTGCTGGGTCTGGATTTGATGATGTAGAAAGCACAGATACTGGGCCTGCAAACACCTTATTAGATGCCTTTATTAAAAAATCCTTTAATGGCCTTCAATTTGACAAAGACGGGAAGATTGCAGCAAAAGGCACTGTCATTGACAGCCTGCTCGCGCGCCTCCTTGAACATAGCTTTTTTGGTGTGAGCATGCCAAAAACCACAGGGCCAGAAGAGTTCTCTCTAGAGTGGTTAGAAAACGCGGTGAACATGTGTGAAGATACTGAATTTTCTGCAGAAGACATAGCAGCTACGCTTATCGAGTTAACTGCAGTCAGCATTGCCAATGTGATAAAAACCCTAAAATTAGATGCCAAAACCACAATATATGCAAGCGGAGGCGGCATACATAATCCTTCACTAATGAATAGGTTTCGCAAACATATAGCGCCAATTCAAGTAAAACTCATTGACGAGCTGGGTGTTCAAGCGGATGCAAAAGAAGCCGTTCTTTTCGCAATATTGGCAAATGAATGTGTTGCTGGTCACGCTTGCACGTTCAAAACGAAAGAGCATACCCTGCCAAATGTCTCAATGGGCAAAATCTGTTTACCTCGGTAGTGTATCTCAATTAAGAAAACTAGAGAGCAGCACATTCAAGCAATTAACATGCTGTCGCTGATTCAATGACGTTTATAAAATAATGGCAACGCTTTATTAATCAACTATCGATTTTCATCAACATTTATCACCTTTTTAGAACAAACATTCTGCATAGACCAATGATGATCTACAACCTTGGGAACTAAGAGGTCAAGTATTGATATCCAATTGTTTTTGAATGCGTTTTTTACTCAAAAAGTCAGCAACCCTATACTAAATAACTAGAAATAAACGACTAGAGTCGGATGTCTGTAATGTAGATTTACGTTACTATTGACTAGCGTTACTACACCAGACTTTAACGACAGAAGAAATACTTGTCTCAGATGTAATTCTGACAGACGTTCGTATGTGTCATGTTTGTTTCATTACAAACTTTAACTACAAGGGGAGGGGTCGTGAAAGTTTTCATCGTCAATGACGCGAAAAACACTGATTTTGCTACCGAAAAACGTTGCGCTGCAACACCTATTACCGTCAAAAAACTCATCCGTTTGGGCTTGGAAGTTACCGTGGAAAGCAATGCTGGCGCGGGTTCATCAATTACAGATGATGAATTTAAAGAAGCAGGCGCAAGCGTCACTACACGAGCAAAAGGCATAAAGGAAGCTGACATCGTATTATACGTTAACCGGCCTTCTGACGCTGACTTGAAAAATCTAAAAGAAAAAGCAATTGTAATTGGGCACTGTGACCCGTTTTTTGCGCAGCCGCTCATTGAAAAGCTGTCAGAGCAAAAAGTTACCACGCTTTCCATAGAGATGATTCCGCGCTCAACCAGGGCTCAAAAAATGGATGCATTAAGCTCTCAAGCGAACCTTGCTGGCTATGTCATGGTGATGCAGGCAGCCAACTCGCTTCCGAATATTCTACCCATGATGATGACGCCCTCTGGCACCATTAAACCTGCAAAAGTATTTGTAATAGGTGCAGGTGTTGCTGGTTTGCAGGCAATCGCTACTGCAAAGAGGCTTGGCGCAAGTGTGCTTGCATATGACACGAGAGCTGTCGTTGCTGAACAAGTCGAATCTCTTGGCGGCAAATTTCTGAAAATCGACCTTGGTGAAACAGGTCAGACAAAAGACGGATATGCAAAAGAGCTTACTGATGAGCAGAAACAGAAGCAGCTTGACGCGCAAAAATCTGCAATTGCTGACTCAGACATCGTTATTACAACCGCACAATTATTTGGTCGTAAACCTCCACAACTGATCAACAAAGAAACACTGGCAATGATGAAGCCTGGCACTGTTGTTGTCGATATGGCGGCGCAATCAGGTGGAAATGTCGAAGGTTCAGTGGCTGGAGAAACGGTCACTGTTGATGGCGTGAAGGTTATTGGCTTAGGTAATTGGAGCCAATATGTTGCAAAAAACGCAACGGAAATGTACGCCAATAATATTTGTAATTTATTAGAAGAGTTCGTCAACAAAGAGACCGGGGATTTTGAGGTCGATTTTGACGATGAAATATTGGCGCAAAGCATCATTACTCACGGTGGTGACATCTGCAATCAGATGCTAAGAAACCATTATAAAGGAGATTGAGCATGCAGGAAATTTACTTAATTTTTGTCGTTTTATTAGCCGCTTTACTAGGTTTTGAATTAATTCGAAAAGTGCCAGCAACCCTGCATACACCCTTGATGTCTGGGTCTAACGCAATCTCAGGTATTACGTTAGTGGGAGCGCTTGCCAGTTCAGGTGGTGACTATGGTTGGTTAACTGTCATTTTAGGTACTTTGGCAGTGGCATTAGCAAGCATTAACGTCGTTGGTGGTTACATGGTGACAGACCGAATGTTAGGCATGTTCAAGAAAAAGCAGAAGTAGGTGATTGAATGGATACGTTAACTTATTTTATCAATTTGGCCTATGTAGCATCTGCTGCTCTGTTTATTTTCGGTCTCAAATTATTAGGACACCCGGATTCAGCGCGCAAAGGAAACTTTGTGTCTGCTATTGGTATGTTCATCGCTGTTGTTGTTACCTTGATGGATCAACAAATTATAAACTTCCATTGGATTGTCATCGGTGTTGTCGTTGGTGGCGCCATTGGTGCTTGGAAAGCGAAAACTGTCGAAATGACAGCTATGCCTGAAATGGTATCGTTGTTTAATGGTTTTGGTGGTATGGCATCTTTACTTGTTGGTTGGGCAACCATCTCGGGCATGACCGAAGAACAGCTACTAGCGGCCGATGGCGGCTTGTTTGTTGCCACCTTTTTAACCATCATGATTGGTGCAGTGACATTTTCGGGTAGTTTTATCGCCTGGGGTAAATTGTCTGGCAAGATGAACAGCAAAGCGATTATCTTTGATGGGCTTCGATTGGTCAGTTTGGGGCACTTGATAGCACTTACAATCTTAGTTGTGTTGTTCACTCTACAACCTGACGTTGGAATCTGGCTCTATCTTACGATTATCGTTGCACTTAGTTTTGGTATATTGGCAACTATCTCAATTGGTGGTGCAGATATGCCGGTTGTTATAGCCCTTTTGAACAGTTATTCAGGGGTAGCAGCGGCAGCTGCAGGTATCGCAATTGACAATACTATCCTCGTTGTTACAGGTCTGCTGGTAGGTGCTTCAGGACTGATTTTGACAAACATTATGTGTAAAGCGATGAATCGATCGCTGCTTAATGTATTACTCTCAGGTTTTGCAAAGCCACCTGAAATGGGTGAGAAAATCGAAGGCGAAGTGAAAATCATGTCTTCATCCGATGCATTCTACGTTTTAGAAGCTGCGCAGTCAGTGCTTGTTGTTCCTGGGTACGGAATGGCGGTTGCACAAGCACAGCATGCTGTTAGAGAGTTGCAAGATCTCTTAGAGGAAAACAACTGTGCTGTTGAGTACGCCATTCACGCAGTAGCAGGTAGAATGCCAGGACACATGAACGTATTGTTAGCCGAAGCTGATGTCCCTTATGAGCAACTTTTTGAAATGGACGACGTTAATCCTCGCATGGAAAACTACGACGTTGCCATAGTGATTGGTGCAAATGACGTAGTAAATCCGGCTGCAAAAGAAATGAAAGGCAGCCCAATTTATGGCATGCCCGTCATTGAAGTGTATCGTGCAAAAACCGTATTTGTACTCAAGCGTTCTGCTAATGCCGGTTTTGCGGGAGTTGACAATCCATTGTTCTTTAAAGAGAACACGCGAATGGTACTTGGTGACGCCAAGGATACGCTTAATAACATTATTCGAGATTTCTCTACAGATTAGAATCTCGTAGTTTGGCAGTGTGTTTTTTCTGTGAACACGGTGTATCTTTTAAAACTATCAATAACGTTGTAGTAAAATTACAACGTTATTGATCCTCCTCATTGTCTCACCACGCACAATTAAGTAATCTAACGACAAATCCATAATATATTGTCGTGCTAAAATGAAAACCCCTGATGATATTCAAAGAATTGCAGAAGCAATTACTGTTTCTTCAACCTTGAGCGCTACCAACAAAAAACGATTGATGAACGTGTTGAATGAGCACAACAATCGATTTGGATATACGGCCCAAGGAAAACTCAAGCTGGCAATTTTCGATACGCGAAAATACGATAAACGAGGGTTTACAAAATACTGCCCTGAAAATATTGAATTGGTTCCTATCAAAAGCAGCTTGAACAAAGATACCGCTGTTTTGGCGCTAGGCTGCAAAGTGGTGTGTGTATTTGTAAATGACAAGTGTGACCGAGCAGCTATCGAAGTTCTGGCTAAGTATGGTGTCGAGCTAATAGCGCTGCGTTGCGCAGGTTACAATAATGTCGATCTCGTTGCGTGCGAAGACCACAATATCCGTGTAGTGCGTGTACCCGCATATTCACCCCACGCAGTTGCTGAGCACACCATTGCCTTGATCATGATGTTAAATCGCAATCTTCATAAAGCCTACTTGAGAAACCGTTCAGGACAATTTTTATTGGACGGTTTGGTTGGTTTTGACATGCACAAAAAGACGGTAGGTGTCATTGGTACAGGAAAAATAGGCAGATGTGTAATCGACATATTATTAGGGTTTGGATGTAACGTGCTGTGTTATGATCCTTATCCAAATGACGAGCTTGCCACATCTAATCAAATCCGCTACGTGACATTGAACGAACTGTTCGAACAATCCCAAATAATCACGCTACACAGCCCGCTAAATGCTGATACGTTTCATATGATCGATGGTGATAGCATCGATAAAATGCTCGATGGCGTTATGTTAATTAATACAAGCAGAGGAGGGCTGGTCGATACCAAGGCGTTGATAAAAGGGCTTAAAAGCGGAAAGATCGCAAAGGCAGGTCTTGATGTCTACGAAGAAGAAGCTGAGATCTTCTTCAAGGATAAATCAGAAGGTGTAATTGACGACGATACATTCGCGCGATTACTAACCTTTAACAATGTCGTCATTACGTCTCATCAGGCATTTTTAACCAATGAAGCTTTAACCAATATAGCACAAACCACATTTGAAAATATCGGTGAATACATCGACGGCAAACCGCTAACAAATCGAGTTGAGCTTTCATAATTACATCAATAAATATGGTTTTATTCTGTTTAAGTGATGCTGAGTTTCAAATTAACAGTTGATTGTAGGTATTGGGCTTTGAAAGCTTCGAATTCATGGATGAATTCGCAGAGCGCCCAGGGATTGGGTTTACAGCGACTTTCAAAGCCCAATACCTAGAATCAAATGAGCAATGTTTATTTGTCTCAGCATCACTTAAACAGAAAAAAACCATAAATATTATCACTCTCTTTGCGGAATTTGACTTCCTTTCTATTATTCATAGAGCACGCTATAACGCAGATTTGCAAGTTAGATAATGTAAGAGGAACGTTTAATGTCTCATCCTGTTTACCCACATTTGTTTGAACCCCTTGATTTAGGTTTTACCACGTTAAAGAATCGCGTGCTAATGGGGTCTATGCATATAGGCCTTGAGGAGCAGAAAGGCGGGTTTGATAAACTTGCTGCTTTTTATGCAGAGCGCGCTAAACACGAAGTGGCATTAATCGTCACAGGTGGGATCAGTCCAAATGTCGCTGGATGGTTAAAGCCCTTCGCTGCACGGATGAGCAGTTACAAACATGCAAAACGGCATAAAGTTGTTACGCAAGCCGTGCATGACAACGGCGGTCTCATCTGTATGCAGATCCTTCATGCTGGACGATATGCATATCATCCGCTTGCAGTTGGAGCAACCAATGCCAAATCTCCGATAACGCCGTTTAAACCAAGGAAGCTATCCACAAGAGCCGTTTATTCAACCATCAATGACTATGCCGAATGCGCGCAATACGCAAAAGAGGCTGGATATGACGGTGTTGAAATCATGGGGTCTGAAGGATATTTGATTAATCAATTTTTTTGCGAACGCACTAATCACCGCGACGATGAATTTGGCGGCGGAGTTGAAAACCGTGCAAGATTTGCCGTAGAGATAGTCAAACAAACACGTAAAGTGGTTGGTGAACAATTCATCATAATTTATCGACTGTCGATGCTCGATTTAGTAGAAGGCGGCGCGTCATGGGAAGAGGTTGTATATTTAGCAAAGCAAGTTGAGCAGGCAGGAGCAACGTTAATCAATACTGGTATAGGCTGGCATGAATCGCGCGTCCCAACGATTGCGACTTCTGTTCCACGCGCAGCTTTTACTTGGATCACAGAACGTATGCGTAAAGAGGTAGCATTGCCGTTGGTCACAACAAACCGAATTAATATGCCAGAGATAGCAGAGTCTGTATTGCAGCAAGGCCATGCAGACATGGTAAGTATGGCGCGTCCTTTATTAGCCGACGGGCAATTCGTGAGTAAAGCGAAAAATAATCAAGCAGATTTAATCAATACGTGCATCGCATGTAATCAAGCGTGTTTGGATCACGGATTTGAACAAAAACGCATCAGTTGTTTAGTAAATCCAGAGGCGTGTTATGAAACAGAGCTGATCTTTCCTTCAGTAGCCGCACCAAAAACCATTGCAGTTGTCGGAGCAGGTCCCGCAGGACTTGCTTTTTCAACCTATGCTGCGCAACGCGGTCATATTGTGCATTTGTATGAACAAGACAATGAGATCGGCGGCCAATTCAATTATGCAAAACAAATTCCAGGTAAGGAAGAGTTTCACGAAACGATACGTTATTTCAGGCGTCGTTTGGAAGTGACGGGAGTAAAGCTGCATTTAAATACCAAGTTTAACAGCGACGTTTTTTCGAAAGCTTCTTTTGATGAAGTCGTCTTGGCAACGGGTATCAAGCCTCGAAAATTATCGATAACCGGCGCTGATCATCCGAAAGTAATGAGTTATTTAGATGTGCTTAGAGACCATAAAGAGGTTGGGAAAAAAGTGGCAGTTATTGGCGCTGGCGGCATTGGCTTCGATGTCAGTGAGTACCTAGTTGAGCAATCAAACCTTACCGTTAATTTGGATAAATGGCTAACGCATTGGGGCATTGATAAGTCCTACGCGCAACCGGGGGCCTTAACTCCCAAAGAAGCGCCACATGAAGAACGAGAAGTATATTTGTTACAACGCAAAAAAACAAAGGTTGGAAAAGGCTTAGGTAAAACAACAGGCTGGATCCACCGCGCATCGCTCATCAATCATAAGGTGCAGATGATCAGTGGCGTGACCTATGAAAAAATTGACGATGAAGGATTACACATTAGCGTTGGAGATAGTCAAAAGGTACTGGAAGTGGATAACGTTATCGTTTGCGCGGGTCAAGAACCTCTACAAGAAATTAAGTCTGAACTCGAAGATAACAATGCAAAACTTCACATCATTGGAGGCGCATTTTTGGCCGCTGAACTCGATGCAAAAGCTGCTATCCGTCAAGGAGCGGAGCTCGCAGCGTCGATCTAACTGCAAGCCAGTGGTTGATAGGAATACACGGTGATTAACTTTGCATTAATTCGCGATAAAGTACGTTTGCCTTTTCAAACTCGTTTTGTTTTTCAAAGATGGCGGCAGATAACAATCTATCCTCTTTGGTAGAACGTATTTCCAAAGCCTTAGAGACTGCTTTATTTGCTAATTCCATGTCGCCAGAGTTGAAGCCAATGTGAGCCAAAACTGAGTAGTATTTCGCGTTCTCTGGGTCTTTTTTAATCAAACGTTCGAGGAATTTTTTACTGGCGGTTGGTTCAGCGTGGTTGAGTTGCATGAACAATCCCCAGAATGCAGGATGAGGTTTTTTTGATGCAAAAGAAATAAGGAGTTTTTCTACTTCTTCCGAAAAACCTTGGTCGAGCAAGAGTTGCGCATAACAAACTTGGTTAGCAACATCATTTCGCTCCGCACGAGGTAATTGTTGCCATTTCTCTTTTAAGGCTATTGCGCCGTTCTTACTTACAATCTCAGCGAACTCACCATGCGTGGATGTCTGTGCCCAGTTCATGTAGCTATTGCCCAGCGCTTTCTTATGTCTACGCAATAAATCCTTTACTTTTTGCCATTGTTTTTGTTTTTGGAAGATGTCTAGTTTTGTCTTTACTACTGACAAATGCTTTTGTTTTTTAGCGGGTAATTCTTCGAGAAGGTTTAATGCCTGTTCAGGTTTGTTTTGAATCAACACATCCGCATTGTTTACGGCTGCCGCAAGTGCAGCGTCAGATTCACTCAGCGCATGGGCGAACAGTCTTTCCTTATCCTTTTCATCATCGCAAAGCTCTGCCGCCAGCAAATAGTTTGCTCCTCTAAAGTCGCCGCCGTAAGTTTTGCTTATGTGTTTGAGCGCGTACTGCTTATCACCCATAAAAAAGGCATTAAGTGAAAGGAAAAAAGCTTTGTTTTTTTGTTTGGTACTGTATGTACTTAACCACGCCCGCGAACCAACAATGATGCGAAGTGTTTTTACAATAATCCAGCTCAAGATGAACAGTACGATAAGCGCAATGACGATAAAGGTGACGGCTACGATCATTTTCATGTCGTAAACCATGCTTTCCGTTGCAATAACGACGGTGCCTTGGTAATCGAATACAACATGACCGACGGTGAAAATGGCGGCGACGAGTATAATAAAAACAACGAACAAAATCATAACGTATTGCCACCGTTGTTAAATAATGCGTCTACTCGTTGATCGAGAATATCTTTTATTGCCTCTTGAGCTTGCAGGTTTTCTGGATACTCTTTACTAAAGTCAGTATTTAGCAAGTTTTCGATAGCGCCTAAAAACTGTCTAACCCCAACATCATCTAATTCATAATGTTGATCAATCAAGCTAACCGATTCGAGTAGGTTTTGCTCAAAGACCTCGGTTTGCCTGTCAAGCGCTGCGCTCTGCGCGCGCGATAATGCATACTTTAATTGTTGTTCGATTAACCACCGTTCACTTTCCGAAAGATAAGGCGCAATTGGACCATCTATAGGTGTTTTATTGACTAAGTCATCGGTTAAGTCATTCCAGACTCGTACAAGATTCTCTCGCCATTCTTTAATATCAGAAGAAGGTGTTGTTTGTAATGGCGCGGGTGGCTCAGGTAATGTCAGTGTTCTTAGCGGTAACTTCGCGACTTGTGGAATGAGTCCGCCTACGGCGAGTGAAACAGATGTCTCTGACACATTATTTACTTGATTCAATGTTGCAATATCAGACGCAATAAGTGTTCGCACCGGGAATAATGCAGGGTCGTTTAGATCCTCGATTCGGCTGTCAGCTTCCGCTAGTAACGTAACGGCGGTTTTTACATCGTCTTCTAAATAGAGCTTCCGGCCCGCCATATTGACCAAATAATCTGCTTCGGCCAAAAGCCAATCAGATGGTCTTCGACCAGAGATTTCTGCAACGCGCTTTTGCAATGCATCGTTTGTTTCTTTACTCAAGGAGACATCGGCTAAAATGCTGTCTAGCGAGCTATCAACTGTATTTTCCAACGAATTCTGGTTGTTGCGAATCTCTCGCGTCGCATTGTTGAGATTTCTTGTTTCTTGTTCATTATTTGTCAGTCGCGATTCCAACGTATCTATCGATGTAACTTGCTCGCCTTTTTCAGATTCGAGCTGCAACCAAAACCAGTATCCAGCGCCCACGATGCCAAACAATAAAAGAAAATTTAAAATGGTAAAGAACCACAGAGCGCCGGTTTTAGTTTTTTCAACTTTGCGTGGTTCGGGTTTCGTTTCGTTTCTCGAAGATTTTTCTTTAACGCTACTTTTTTCGCTGTTGGCAGTGCTTTGGCTGCTAGGTTGAGGCTTATCTGTTGATTTTGTAGCAGCGGCTTTAGTCTCTGAAGCAGGTTTAACCTCGTTCTTATTCGCGGACTTTGGCGTGTCGCCAGATTTGAGTTGAGGATTGGTGCTATTTGATGCGACAGCATTATTCGTTTTTGTGCTGTCTTTACTTGGATTTGATGGCTCAGCGTTGTTATCTTTTGCGGTTGTTGATTCGTTACTTTTCGCCTCGTCTTTGGCTTTATTTTGGTTTTCATCGCTTTTATTTCGGTTTGACATCTTCACTCCAGCATCTCTAGCAAAGGGGCTTTTTTGCTAGCATTCCCGTTTGCTCTCATCCAGTTGAGTTGCTGCCTCTAGCAAGGCAGCATCGCTCGCTCCATGGCTAACCGATATCCTTGAATAATTGTTCGCGCTCAGAAAGTTTGCGATTCTTTCGCTAGCGGCAATCCAGGATTTGTTTGCTAACCATTCATCAGGCAAGTGATTCATAATTAACGAAGCGATCTCAGTACTTGTGACAATAATACACTTAATTGGAAGTTCCTCAACTTGTCTGATGAGTAAATCCGTAATATTCGACTGACGTCGATAAGTTTCGAGAATACTTAAGTCTGCTTTACGCTGAATGAGTTCATTTTCAAGCAGATTTCTGCCATCGACGCCTTTGAGCAAAAGTATACTTTGTCCTGTAATGTTTGATAAAAGCGGCATATCAAGTACGCCTTCTGAGTTGCTTTTGTCTGGCATCAAAACATCGTAGTTTTGGTATTTTCGATGCCTTTTTACGTGTATTCTCGTGGCATTTCCAATTGCGATAATATGGTTGATTTTAAGCTCTTGTTTTACCAACCATTCAGCTGCATAAGTGCTGGTCACGATAGCATAAGAAAACTCTCGTTTTTCAATCGTAGGATTTAACCGAATAATTCGCTGAGCAGGACATACAAACGAATCTACACCCGCTTTTTCAAACAGTTCTTTTGTTTGATTGGCTTTTTCTAGAGGTCGCGTGATTAAAAACACACGTCAACCAAGTGCTTCTAGAATCTCTGCTGCACCTTGCGCAAGAAGTGCCTCTGCTACCGCTACACCCAGTGATTCAGGATTATCAGCAGTGCCAGTTTTTGTCGATGTTAAGACTGTTTTGCCATCGATAGTTGAAACCAGTCCTCGAAGCTTCAAAACATCGCCATCAAACTCTGCGAAACTGCCAATCGGCACTTGGCATCCGCCATTGAGTTTTTCGTTCATTGCGCGCTCTGCTTTTACTCTTGTTGCCGTTTCATTGTCGTTTAACGCATCAAGCATGCTTATAAGCTCTTCGTCATCGTTGCGGCACTCTATGCCTACAGCGCCTTGTCCGACCGCTGGTAGGATGGTAGTAGTATCTATTGGATGGCGTATCCTGTGTTTCATTTCAAGCCTAATGAGCCCCGCACACGCTAGAATAATAGCGTCGTAGTCTCCAGCATCTAATTTGGCCAATCGGGTATTGACGTTGCCTCTAAGGTCTCTGATTTCAAGGTCGGGTCGTACCGCATTTAATTGAGCTTGGCGGCGAAGACTGGACGTGCCGACAATCGAGTTTTGAGGTAAATCATCGAGACGTGCATATTTATTGGATACAAATGCGTCATACGGGTTCTCTCTGGGACAAATGGCGTGCAAACCGAAGCCATCAGGAAAGTGCACAGGTACATCTTTCATCGAGTGCACGGCAAGGTCGGCTCTACCTTCTTGCATGGCAATTTCAAGCTCTTTGATAAAGAGTCCTTTGCCACCTATTTTGGCTAGCGGTGTGTCTAGAATTCTATCGCCTTGCGTCGACATTGGCACGAGTTCAACGTCTACATCAGGAAAATTTAAACGAAGTTGTGCTTTGACGTACTCAGCCTGCCACATAGCAAGAGCACTCTTTCGCGTCGCTATTTTTATACTGCGAGGGGTAGACAATGTGTGTTCCTTTCATCGATTCCAATGCGACATTATATAAAAAGTTGAGGGCGTCGCAATGCAATAAAAACGGGTCAAGTGTTCTTGCTTATTCGGAAGGTGTCTGGACACTTCTCATCAAAACTAAATTGCAATTGTTTGCGGCGCCAGTTTAGTGATTTTGAATTCAATGCGTTGAGATCAATCATTCCCGAGACTACCGAATAACAAAGATAAACAGCGTGCTTCGCTTGATTAAGGTCTAAGTGCAGATGCGCCGGCCTTCCAATTTTGTTGTACCAACAATCTTGAACGGCATTATCAAGAATGATTCGTTGAAAACAATGGTCTTCAGAAACGGTCCAGTGTGTAAACTTAGTTTTTGATAGTGCAGGCATAACATCTTGCGTGAATCTCTGATACTCGCTAATGAGAATATCTAACTCTTCGTTATTAGCATCATTTTTCATGTAGGTTTTACATCCACATATTGGCTCAAAGGAGGGCGCTTACGAGACTACATCCGAAAAAGTCACGCTCACACGCTAAGAGTTTTAGGGCATCTACATGGTATTCATCATTAGTCTAATGTGAAAGGAGTGGACAGCAAAACATTTAGTTTCCGGTAAACAATTCTTTCCTTATACCGGCGCTTTTTGCTTATTTTACTTATCGTTAGTCAATCGCTAAGTGCGCCTGAAGAAATTTTGAGATATCTTTGATTTCTGGCATGCAAACATTGTGTTGCATAATGTACTCTTTCCAGACGACATCGTAGTCATTTTTTTTAAGCGCAGTATACGCTGTTTTGCCCATAAGCATGGGCACGACTTCATCCTGCTGACCATGACACATCAAAATAGGTGTCCTTTGGTTTTCTTTGCTTTTTTCATGTTGAAGTTCTCTGACTTCACTCATATAGGTTGATAATGCCACAATACCAGCAAGCTTTTTATCGAATCTAGTGCCAAGGTGAAGCGCAATAACACCACCTTGAGAAAAACCGACCAACATGATGTTTTCCGAAGGAATGCCGCCTTCAATTTCTTTGAGGATTATCGACTCAATTAACGAAGCGGATTGCTTGACTCCTTCAATATCCGCTCGAGTTTCCATATCTAGCGAACGAATATCGTACCAAGCGCGCATCTCCATGCCATTGTTTATCGTGACTGGAATAACAGGTGCATGTGGGAATATAAATTTAATGCCCAAATCTTCCGGCAGATTTAACTCAGGTGCTATTGGCGCAAACCCGTTGCCAGAATCGCCAAGACCATGCAGCCAGATCACTGTCGATTTATGCGCTGACTTAGGTGGGATGACAACAGCATCTAAGGGTGGGTTTGTCATGTTAATATGTTAATCCTAGTTTTATTGTCGTGTTCGCCTGCTTGCTCACTGCGTCGTCGAGAAAGCTGAGTAATTCAACGCCTGTTCGTTCATCAATCCATTGGCCGTCTTCAAAATTAAAGTGGTGGCCGTTATAGCGAGTTGCTACCCACAATTGGAGTAACGGAGGCTGCTTGTTCAGTACAATCTTCGAATTATCTGGATGAATAATCGTGAAAATGTCTCCGTTACTATCGTAGTCAAGTTCGATCTCTTGTTCGTCCAATGCGTCTTCCAATGAGATAAAGAAATCTTCTATAAGCTTGTCATATTCAGTTTCTGTCATCAGGTTCTCCATACACACCGTAGCCTGTGTTAACATATTTTCATGTAAATTATTATTGTGACCAATTGCATATGGTTCAACCCTTGGGAAATCTTTTTATCGTGGCAGCGCCTTCAGGTGCCGGTAAGTCTAGTCTAATAAATGCACTTTTGGTATCTGCAGAAAAATACGCATTATTAAATTCGGCAGAACTCTCAGTATCCCATACGACAAGAGCGCCAAGAGAAGCAGAAATAGACGGCACGCATTATCATTTCGTATCAACAGAAACGTTTGAAGAAATGATTGAGGAAGATGCATTCTACGAACACGCGCGCGTGTTCGACAACTATTACGGTACTTCAAAGAAAGCTATCAGTGACAAGCTTCACCAAGGCGTCGATGTCTTTTTGGACATTGATTGGCAAGGCGCTCGACAAATAAAAGCTATCAACCCCGCTGCAATAGGTATCTTCATTTTACCGCCTTCTATTGACATATTGGGCAGTCGATTGACATCGAGAGGGACAGACAGTGAAGAGGTTATTAGAAAACGAATGTCGCAGGCAATATCCGAGATGTCGCATGCTTATGAGTTTGATTACATTTTGGTGAATGATGACTTCGATGACACGCTCGATAAATTTGCATCCGTGGTAAAATCAAAGAGTCTTGATACACACAAGCAACGAATGAGAAACGCAACGTTATTCAATCAATTGGTTCAGGTCGACGAGTAAATATGCGAATAAAGCAGTTATATATTGGAGCTATTGTTTTATTCAGTCTCATAGTTGCTGGATTTTTCTATCGGGAAGCTAGAAATGAAGTGTACTTTTTATGTCAAAATTTCACTGAAGGAATGCCCAAGGTAATTGTGGAAGAGCAATTATCCACGGTTAATCTTTCGAGAATCAGAGAAATTCATAAACGTAAGCTAATTATGGACAGTGCGTTTAATCTTTATATACACCATTGCCAAATAGAATTTAGCCTAGATAGGAAAGTCTCGAGTGTTGAATACGGTAGTTTTTGATAGTTTCTACTATACTTCACGTATAACTATTTATTCTGTTCGAATAAGTCAATAAATTTTTACACATAGGCGCTAGGCATTAAAACTAAAATGCTATATACTTCGCGCCCTTTTATGTAAATACATAACATAATCACAACTTAAGCGGAGCTTCTTATGGCACGAGTCACGGTAGAAGATGCAGTAGACAAAATTGGGAATAGATTTGATCTGGTATTGATTGCAGCAAGGCGTGCGCGTCAAATCGCAACTGAAGGCAAAGAGCCCCTGGTTGAAGTCAGTAATGATAAAGCAACTGTAACTGCATTGCGTGAGATTGAAGAAGGTTTAGTTACATCAGAAACAGTTGAAGCAACTGAGCTACAAGACCAGCGCGAACAAGAAGCGGCTGAATTCGAGTCTGTTGCTAACATCCTCAACAACGCCTAGAGTAAGCTCTAACTTACGCTTTACCCCCTTGAAATACCGAAAAAAATAAAGCCAACATCGTTTGGCTTTTTTTGCGTTTACATATGGTAAAAATAACCGTATTCTTCTAATTAATTTAGCTGTTTTTAAACGTATTGCGTGTATCTGTTTGAGGGATTAAAAACAAAAATTTCGAAGTACCTTTCGGTCGAACATGTTGCCGATGTTCGCGCTGCATATATACTTGCGCGTGATGCACATGAAGGACAAACGCGTTCATCTGGTGACCCCTACATTACACATCCGGTTGCGGTCACCGGCATTCTTGCTGATATGCAATTGGACCATGAAACGCTGATGGCTGCATTGCTGCATGATGTTATCGAAGATACTGAATACAATCGCGATGATTTGAGTTTGGCATTCGGTGACACAGTCGCAGAACTCGTTGAAGGGGTCAGCAAACTCGATAAACTCAAATTTCAATCGCGCCAAGAGGCACAAGCGGAAAATTTTCGTAAAATGCTCATGGCGATGGTTGAGGATATCCGTGTAATTCTCATCAAACTCGCTGACCGAACCCATAATATGCGCACATTGGGCGCGCTCAGGCCTGAAAAACGCCGCAGAATCGCGGTTGAAACATTAGACATCTACGCGCCCATCGCACACAGACTGGGTATTCACGATATTAAGAACGAGCTTGAAAACCTTGGTTTTGATGCCATGCACCCCATGCGTTCAAGGGCACTAAAATCAGCTGTACAGCAGGCGCGAGGTAATCGTAAGGAGATCGTGGAGAAAACCCAGCAAGAGCTGACAAATACGATTAACCGAATGGGTATAGAATGTCGCGTTGTTGGCAGAGAGAAACATCTGTATTCAATATATCGCAAAATGCAAAACAAAGAACTGTCGTTCAATGAAGTAATGGATATTTATGGTTTTCGTATCATTGTGGATAAAGTGGATAGTTGCTATAGAGTACTTGGCGCGATCCACGGTTTGTACAAACCCATCGAAAACCGTTTTAAAGACTATATAGCAATTCCTCGCACCAACGGTTACCAATCATTACATACCTCTCTCAAAGGTCCTCATGGCATTCCAGTCGAAGTTCAAATACGAACAGAAGATATGGATAAACTCGCAGATAAGGGAGTGGCTGCGCATTGGCTTTATAAAAATGACAGTGATTTTGGTACTGCGACACAGATGCGAACGTCTCAGTGGATACAATCGATTGTTGAACTACAACAGCGCTCGACAACCTCTGTTGAGTTTATTGAAAGCGTAAAATCGGATCTATTCCCTGATGAAATCTATGTGTTCACACCTAAAGGCATGATCATCGAGTTACCAATGGGCGCTACACCTGTAGATTTTGCCTATGCTGTTCATTCTGATGTAGGGAACAACTGTGTTGGTGCCAGAGTCGACCACAAAAATTACTCTTTAAGTAAACCGTTAGAAAATGGTCAAAGTGTAGAAATTATCGTTTCTCCACGGGCAAAACCAAATGCGAACTGGCTTAATTTTGTCGTCAGTGCACGCGCTCGCTCGAATATTCGTCACTATTTGAAACGTCAACGTTCCGAAGATGCAGTAAACATGGGCAATCGATTGCTACGCCATGCATTAGGTGCAGCCAAACTTGATGAAATCTCGGACGAAGACCGACAACGTGTTGTCGACGAAATGAAGTACGACAGTTTTAATGACTTATTGAGTAGCATCGGTATGGGCAATGAACTCAGTGTGATTATTGCGCGAAGACTTGTTGGCGACTCAGATGAGATTGAAAGGAAAAAAGGGCAGGTGGCGATAAAAGGGACCGAAGGCATGAGTGTCCACTATGCTCGGTGTTGTCATCCGATACCGGATGATGAAATCGTCGCTGTATTGAGTCCAGGGCGGGGCGTAGTGATCCATCAAATCGGGTGCGCAAATATTAAGAAACTCGCAAAAGAAGAGTCAAATCGCGTTCTGCAAATGCAGTGGGATGACAAACCCTCCGGTGAGTTTAGAGCCAGCGTTCGAGTAGAAGTAACAAATAGACAAGGTACCCTTGCTGCATTAACCACTGCAATTGCTAGCTGCGACTCGAGTATTGTCCATTTGCAAACCAATGATAAAGAAGACCAGAACTTTTCAATTGATATAGAGCTTACTACGCGAAATAGAGTGCACTTCGCTGAAATCATGCGTAAAATTCGCAACCTTCCAGATTTTCACAGTATTTCTCGTCACAGCAAATACAAACAACAAGAGTAGATGAAAATCCCATTGTTACATGTGAATTAGGATAATCTACTCGATAAGCCAAATCGTGAGGTTTTTACAATGTCAAAATCCGTAATTCAAACAGCAAATGCGCCCGCTGCAATCGGTACCTACAGTCAAGCGGTTAAAGCGGGCAACACCGTGTACCTCTCTGGCCAAATCCCTTTATTACCCTCGACGATGGAAATGGTGTCGGAAGACTTTGAACAACAAGCGGTGCAAGTATTTGAGAACATACAGGCTGTCGTAGATGCGGCAGGTGGAAAGATGTCTAATCTTGTCAAAGTCAATATATTCCTCATCGATCTCGGCAACTTTGCAAAGGTAAATGAAGTCATGGCAAGGTATTTTGAGCAACCTTACCCAGCTCGCGCCGCGGTTCAAGTAAGTGCGTTACCAAAAGGTGCTCAAATAGAAATTGACGCTGTGATGGTATTGCCGGAGTAATATCTTTTGCAGCAATGTATGTCGCCCGAACGTTTTGCAAGGATCAAGCAAGTGCTTGCATCTAGGCAGACGGACTTGACGGTTTTAATGGAAGAAGTGCATAAACCGCATAATGTATCAGCAATTGTGCGAACAGCCGATGCAATTGGCATTCACAAAGTACACGCCGTGTGGCAAGAAAACCCCGCCCTGCGCAAAGGTACCGCGCTCGGCAGCGAATTGTGGGTGCGTATGCAACAACACGATTCTACTGAACATGCGATAGCACACTTTAAGTCTCAAGGAATGCAGGTGTTAGTGACGCATTTGGATGAAAATGCTGTCGATTTTAGAGAGCCGGATTACAGTTTACCGACCGCGATTATCATGGGGCAAGAGAAAGACGGTGCAACTGAAGCCGCAGTAGAGGCGGCCGACCAGAGTATCATTGTTCCTATGGTGGGTATGGTTCAGTCACTGAATGTTTCTGTTGCAACGGCAATTATACTGTATGAAGCGCAGCGACAACGAAGCCTGAAAGGTGCCTACCAAGAGGCGAATTTGCCTGAGGATGAAGTGCAAGAAATCTTATTTCGTGGAGGCTTTCCAGTTTTGTATAGGGAATGTCGAAAACGCAACATTCCCTTTCCAAACGTTGGTCCTGATGGGTGCATAGACGCCCCCAAAAGTTGGTGGCAAACCCTGCAGTTTTCCGACAGTTGAGTTCAAACCCGCTATTCCGATATAAAAGTCAAGAATGCATTCCAACTTTCTGTGTCTGCCTGTTTATCGTACGCTAACGGCAGGCCAAACTTTTCGCCTTTTTCTGTCGCT
Source organism: Glaciecola sp. UBA2563 (assembly GCA_002340325.1). Taxonomy (GTDB): domain Bacteria; phylum Pseudomonadota; class Gammaproteobacteria; order Enterobacterales; family Alteromonadaceae; genus Glaciecola. Next base: position 36,598 of record DDLV01000093.1, read on the forward strand.
TCAGGGTTGGTGAAACTATGCACTGCTTGAGGAAAACTTAAAAATTTCAGATCCACATCCAGCGCCAGCATTTCTTGAACAAATGCAGTTACTTGTTCATCAGGAACCAGTGGATCTGCACCGCCATGGGCGACCATAACTTTACCTTTGATATCACCTGGATTGGCTTCCACTGCCGCACCTAAGCTACCGTGAAAGCTTGCGACGCCCGCGAGATCGTTGCCAAGTCTCGCTTGATTTAATACCACTGCACCACCAAAGCAATATCCCATTGCAAATACGCGGCTGGGATCGACATTTTCTTGAGATTTTAAGATATCTTTGGCTGCGTTAAATCTAGCGTTAACTTGCTCAGGATTAGCTAATGCTGCCTGCATAAAACCTTGTGCATCATTAGGATGGTCAGCGACTTTACCATGACCATACATATCGACAGCAATTGCGGTATAACCTTCTTGCGCAAGCATTTTTGCACGATCTTTCGCGTATTGGTTCAATCCCCACCATTCGTGAACGACAATGACGCCAGATGTGGCGTCTTTCGTAGTTTCACTGCTATAAAGCGTTGCTGAGCCCAAACCATCGGGTAATGTAATCTGCGTTTCAGTGATATTCGCGAGTGCCGTTGTGATGTTTGTTAATACAAAGAACACCGCAAAAAACGTAGTTGTAATTCTTTTCATATGTATTCCTTATGGCTATGTTCCCGTTAATTGTTGTTTGTGTTCGCTTTGTGCATTTAATTATAGGGATAAGACATTTGAAAGTCGCTGTAA
>DDLV01000014.1 GCA_002340325.1 Glaciecola sp. UBA2563
GTCATGGTCTTTGCTCCGATTCTCTTTGTGCAACAGGAAGCAGGGCAGCTTTATTCTGATATTGCGATTGCAATCTCGGGCGCTATCATCGCATCAATGTTAGTCGCTATTTTTGTAGTACCTGTGGCGCTATCAAGATTTGGAAGTGATAAAGACTTCAGCCAAGAAAAACAGTTCGATTTATCGTCTCGATGGCTGCAGATGGTCACGTTTTTTAGTGCAACACAGCGACGAGCGAGATGGGTCGCCAGCGTATTCATCCTGTCCATTATTGGGCTTGCCTATCTCTTTATGCCCGCAGCTGAGTATTTACCCGAAGGTGAAGAACCAAAAGCGTTTTCGTTGATGATTGCGCCGCCAAGCTACAATCTTTCGGAAATGGAGCGCATCGGCGCAGAGTTGAGAGAACACTTCAATGCCTACTTAAACGCCGATCCTGAGGACTTTATCGAAGGTCGCACAGATATGCCGCCATTAGCGTATTATTCAATGACGGTATCGATTGGGCGAGTGTGGTTCTTAAGCGCGCCAGTTGACCCTTCGAATATCAATGCCATGATGGAAGCAATAACTACTAAGTTTCGCAGTTATCCGAACATGCGCGCATTCTCAACAAGAGGATCGATTATATCCAGTAACGATGGGGGTACGCGGGCAGTGGCTGTTGATATCGCGGGCAATGATGTGCGAGAACTTTATCGCACCGCCGAAGCGGTATATAGAGAAGCGGAAAGTAGGTTTGATAATCCGCAGATCAATTCAGATCCAGGCTCTCTAACGCTGAATCAGCCATTAATCGAAATCAAACCACGCTGGCAACGTTTGGCAGAATTGGGCATAAATAATAACGATTTTGGGTTTGCAGTAGCAGCAATGAGCGACGGCGCGTATGTTGATGAATTTATCCTCAATGATGACAAAGTTGATATCTTTATGTTCAGTGGTTCGGGTAATCGACAAACAATAGAGGAGCTATCGACAACTCCCATCGTAACGCCGCAGCGCCAAGTACTACCCATGAATGCACTTGCTGATTTGATAGAAAGTAAGAATAGTGATTCCGTTAGACGGGTTGATAGCAATCGCACTGTAACGGTATATATCATTCCACCAAGAGAAATTGCACTTGAAACGGCGGAACAAATAGTTCGCAATGAAATGATCCCAGCGCTTTGGCGGCAAGGCGATATTGCACAAGGAACTAAAGTCAGCATTAGTGGCGCAGCAGATCAGCTTGAAGCGACCAAAGCATCTTTATCTGGCAATTTCTTGGTGGCGATAGTTCTAATTTATCTGCTTCTTGTCGCTATTTTTACCCATTGGCGATATCCATTGTTTATTCTGGCAACTGTGCCACTAGGGATGGCAGGTGGTCTTCTAGGATTAGTCGCCGTAAATGGTATAAATTCCGGATTAACAGCGATAGGACTCGGAGGCACTCATCAACCCTTTGATATGATTACGATGCTGGGTTTCCTTATTCTACTGGGTACAGTCGTTAACAATCCAATTTTAATTGTGGATCAAACGCGCAGGAATGTACTGGATTTGGGTATGAAGGTGACAGAAGCCGTGCAGCGTGCAGTACAAAAGCGGCTTAAGCCCATATTGATGTCTACAGCAACGACGGTATTTGGTCTTGCACCGCTGGTGCTTATTCCTGGTGAAGGCACAGAGCTCTACCGAGGCGTTGGCATCATCGTTTTAGGCGGAATTTTGGTGTCAATGCTGTTGAGTTTGACGTTCTTACCTTCACTTCTGGTTGCACTTTTAAACGATCCTGTTGAAGAACTTGATATAGAAAAAGCGGCTGGGGCAACCAATCTTGGTAAATAAATCTTTTTCTAAAGCCAATGTTCCCATTTATCGTTGTTGATATACAGCTCATTCATTTAATTATAGAAATAGGCCATTTGAAAGTCGCTGTGAACCCAGTCCATGGGCGCTCTGCGAAAACATCCATGTTTTCGAAGCTTCCAAATGGCCTATTTCTATAATTAACTGTTATTCATTCAGCAACTCAACAACAATCAACGGGAACATTGGCTTTCAATAAATTTCATACACCTTGAATGATTTCTCTGAAATTATAAGTTTATTTATGGACTATCTACACATAAAATATTTGCACGTTACGTTTGTTGTTATAAGTTTTTGTTTCTTTTTAACGAGGCTGGGTTGGTCATTTGCGGGTGCAGCAGTATTAAATAAGAAATGGGTAAAAGTTACTCCACATGTTATTGATACGCTATTACTTTGCTCAGCAATTACGCTGGTTTATATTGGCGGATGGTCGTTTCAAGATAGCCCGTGGTTGATAGCAAAAGTTGTTGCGTTGGTATTTTATGTAGTGTTTGGCAGCTATGCTTTAAAGCGAGCAAACACGCTTGTGGGCAAAATAAGCTTTAGCATTTTTTCAATTCTCATTTTTATCTACATTGTAGTTGTCGCTAATTTGAAAGCGGTGTAACGCAAATTTCTGTTACATCTGCATTTGCGTAACCTTTTTAAGATTTGGGATATATTGGTTCCCAATCTAACTTTGCGTATTTAGCTTTCACAAATTTTCTCAGTTATTCAGCATTTTGAAGGGTTTGCAAAAATTCATCGTCATACATAGCCAAGGTTTTCATCATGAGTTGTTGAAATTGCGGCTTAGTGCCATCTAGCTCGCGACGGATCCAAAATCCTGCGGCATATGAAATGTTTTTAGACGTTGTTGCCAGTTCAGGTATTAGCTCAAATGCCGCATCTTTTGTCATATTGTAGAGCCAATATTGATGATTGCTTTCTATCGTCATATATTCGCCCAATAGTCTTTGGTTCAGTTCGGGGTTGGTCTCCAGAAGCTGTAATCCATATGCGTGAATGCGCATCATGTGCTTGATTGCTTTGTTATAGATAGGCTGGGTTAGCACGCGCAGCGGATCTTCTTTATTGGTAGGCAAAACATTACTTTCAAGCCAACTTAAGAATAGTGGATTGTAGTGTCCAAATTGCGTCAAATCGCTGCCATAAACCTCCCAATTTGTCAGTGTGTGTGGCCCCGATAAAAACGGTTCCGGGGCGCCCAAGGTGTTCAGGATGAAGGGGATATTTGATTCACGAACATTGGTCAGATACCAGCGTATGCTGCTTGGTTCAGATTCCAAATAAAATGAATTCCCTTCTTCTTTATTTGCTTGAGCAATCTTTTCCCAAAGAAATGGCATTTCGTTTGATGCTGCATCAAATGCGGGTATTGCTATTGAAACAGTTGCGTTTTCATTATCGCTCGTTGTGACTAATGTTTCTTTTTTAGCGTCTTCTCGCCATATAAGATCTGTAAGCCAATGACTCAAAGACTGTGTAAAGGATAAACTCTGCTGTTCGACTGTATTGCTAGTCTCAGAAAGATCCAAGTTTGAAACACCCCATTCCAACGTTTCAGACTGTGTCGGTTTAAGTTGATTGAGTCTATTAGCTCTGCTTAAAATTGCTTCAGAACTGAATGGGACGACGACGTAGTCTTTAATTCTCCAGGAATAGAAAACTAAGTGCCCTGGAATAGCATCAACGGGATGTCGTTGTTCATTATTTAAATTGAAATGAAGATAAAGTCGGTTATTGCCTAAATGATCATATAAATCCGTCCCGCCGCTATACTGAACAGCCAGAAAGTCTTCCATGGTAACCATCTGCGCTTCACTTGTAATGATTTCAGCATTCCAGTTATTACCTGTTTTTGTGTCACTGGCATTGATAATAAAAAAAGGCGTATCGGCACCCGCATACGAATCATCCAGAGTAGCATGCAGTCTTGTTTCTTTTTTTACTACTTCTTGTGCAGACATATTTTCGACCATTTCATTAATTGCAGCCTCGCTCACATACAGAGGATTCCATTGCAAGTCCCATACGCGCAGCACTCCGTCTCGCATAATGGCACTGATTCTTCTGCCATCCGGCGAAAACTGTAAATGGGATGCATTAGCAGATTCTCTCGATTGCCATAGCGTGTAAAGACGATCAGCCTCTTGGCCGGTGCCGTTCATTTGCCAAAGCACTAGGTCACCGTCGTAATTTCCAGTGACCAACAAGTTGCCATCTGGCGACAAGGCAGCCATGGGCCAAGCCTCGTTTAGTGTATTTAACACTTGGTTATCTCTGACAATCTGAAATTCAGGTAAATCGTTATCAAGATCAAGAAACCCAAGCAATGCTCCGTGACCTGCAACGATTTGGCCATTTTGACTGTAGGCGTGATACCACTGAGTATTAAAGCCTTCATAGACAAGTGTTTGCCCAACACTTTTCGGCTCTTCAAAGCTTGGTGACAACCCTTCCTCTACGCGCATCCCATCTAAAGACCATACAACGCCGTTGCCATCTATATAAAATTGATTGTCTTTTGTAAATTGACCGCTCACCAACGTCGTATCTGACAAAGTGGAAATCAACTCGCCCTTTGCACTGAATATCAACGTTGATTCTTTGTCGTTTTCTGAGTCAGATCCTTTGCTGTAGAGAGCAGCCGCAATATACTTACCATCTTCAGACCACACTGCTTCATAACCGCCTGCTGTCAAGGTAGTGTAGAGAGGTCCTGAAAACGGCATACCACCTAAATAGTTAACGCCATCACGGTATATAGCTCTGCGCACTAACCATCGAGCAACCTCATTCTCAGGGTTAACATCTAACGCCAATTTTGCTAGTTTTAGCCCAGCCGTTGTATTGTTTTGGACATCAATTGCATTTGCTGCGGAGGCCGCGAGCGCATTTGAATTTGCAATCATTGTTTGCTGCTGCGCCTGATCTCGCTGCTCAAGTGCAAGCTGTCTTTGATTATCCGCAACCAGCCCAAATCCTACCGCCGCAATTGCCGATACTACAATGGTAATGATGGACGCTATTGTCGCGCTTTTAATGATTCGTTGGCGTCGCACACTTAGTCGACAAAACTCATCTTCTAACTTGCTCAGGAGCAAGCGATTGTGTTTTCTCAGCGACCATAGTCTGTCGCTTCGCACCTTGTCTCGCCATAATAGCCCTGGGCGCGTTTGCGCATTGGCCTCTGACCACTCAAGCGCATCTCCCCGCAAGGTTTGTAAAAAGCTCAGGTCATGTTTTTCAGACTGTGCTTCACTGATCCATGTCATAAGCCGCGTCCATGATGTAATCAATGCATCGTGCGCGGGCTCAACATACTTTTCATCGGTGTCAGTGATACCTCGGACAAGTAATCTGGCATCGCACATTTTATCAATTACGACATTGATGCTATGACTTTCTGTATTATCCCAGTGTAGCCATTGCTGCTCGGTGATACGTTGTCGTACCGGCGCTCCATGTTCGTTTTTGACCATTCGTAGCATTAAACGCTTAAGGCTATCTCGATGCTTTTCTCCCAACTCAACAAGCACCTTATCAGCTCGGGTTTTCAATGCGCCTGAGACACCACCAAGATGGTCATAGTCTTGCTGCGTGAGCGCGCGATCCCCGCGATTTGCTCGGAGGTAATGTAGATACATCTCACTTAATGTGAATGACAACAAAGGCAACGCGCCCGGCATTGCAATGACATCATCTATTAATTGTTCTACAAGTGATGAAGGTTCAAAATACAACACGCGCTCACTGGCAGGGCATTCAATGATGTCTTTCAAATCACTTCGAGATAAAGGCGGTACAGTGAATCGTCCTTTATGCCAGAAGCTGGCAAACTGGTCGAGCTGAAAATGCGCTTCAAAATCAGCGCGCAGCGTCAATACAAAACTGAATTTAGAGGAAGGATCCTCGAGTTCGTTAGCGATAAGGTTGAAACAACACTCTCTTTCTGTTTCATCTCTTGTCATCGTAACCATCTCTTCAAACTGATCAATCACGATAATGTTGTCTTTATCGACGTTGGCATTGCTCGCTTCGAGGCTTTTTTGCAAAGCCGTTAAAGGGTGTGGTCCGGGCCGCAAAACAGACACAATTTGAAAACCATTTTCTTCGAGTCTTGGTGCCAGTCCTGCCTTGACCAAACTGGATTTTCCGCTGCCCGACGCGCCTAAGACCACTGTCAGTTTTTGTTTTTCGACAACCTTAAGGAGATTTTCAATCGCATTGCCTCGCCCAAAATAGACACCCGCGTGACTGCTTTCATAAGACTGTAAGCCTAAATAGGGGTTATTGTCAGCGTTAAGCACGGGCGCTGGCGGTAGATTAATATCTTTGTCTTTGACCTTGAAAATGAACTCGCCTTTATTGTGCCGTTTGAGCGGCCATAACCCTGGTGTTTGGCGAGCGCTCAAACCAACTTGCGCCTGTTGCAATGCAGACTCAAGATATAGATACAATTCCGTTGCTGTAATGATGCCGTCGCCGCCTTCTGGCACCAAATCAGCTGCACCGTCTAAAGCTTCAAACAATGCCAATGCAAAAGGCGAATGCGAATCGTCACCGCCTCGAACGCCAAAAGTACCTGAAAAAAGCTGATCAGCCGCCGTTTGATCGTGTGCGGCTGAGGTCAATAATTGCCACGCCGGCTCCGTTAGGAATCGCTCATATGCTTCGTGATGAACCACCCCCGTACTCATAATCACATCGCGACTGGTGGACCAGCGAAACGACCCTGAAAAACAACTATCAAGAATGATCAGCATGTGTCTGCAAGGCAAGGCTAGTAGTGAATCGTGTAGTCGGGTCATTTCTAAAAAATTGGCCATTTCGGAGCGAGTAGCGTCTTGCGGTAACAGGTAGCCCTGAGGACCATCCTCACTATCCAACGCCACTCCGTGGCCTGCAAAATAAAACAGCACTCGGTCTTGATCAGATACATGGTTGGGCAACCAGTGTTCTAATAAATTGATGAGGTTATCGAATGTCGCGTCTGTGTCAAAAAGTGCCTTAACCTCATATTCGTGCTCTGATGAAAGCTTTTCACTTAGTTTTTTGGCATCGTTGACGGCTGACTGAAGGGCAGGAATGCCGTTAGTGTAAGCGTCTATTCCAATGACCACAGCAATACTTTTTGTAAAGTGGGAGTTCAATGCAACACTATCCTCGTGACAAGAATGAACCACTTGAGCAACTATAGCATTAAGCTAAGAGAGTGATAATTACTCTTGATGTGCGTAAACGGGATTGGGTCTCGTCCAGATGTAAATAGAGACGCAGATCATGCAAAGCAAGACAATGGCTCGAACACTATTACGTTCTATCATAAATATAAGTGGGTAAGACACTAGACCGGACATCATAATCGTCGATGTTATTTTTGCTTTAATACTAATAGAGCCTTGCTCCTCCCATAGTGATAATGTGGTGCCTAGGTATTTGTTATCTAGCAACATTTGGTGAAAGCGTGGTGAACTTTTAGAAAAGCAAAACGCGGCAACAATGGCAAAAGGCGTCGTCGGTAATAAAGGTAATGCAATCCCTACGACGGCGAATCCAACGGCTAACCAACCAACAACGAAGTATATGCTTTTACGAAATTTCCGAAGCATTAATGGATTCTTCGAGGCTGTTTGTCTTTCATGGAGGTTTGTTAAATCGTTTTGAAGAGTATGTACAACCGATTATAGTAAATTATTAAGGCTATGTTCTGTTTAAGTGTTGCTGACATAAACATCGCTCATTTGATTTTAGGTTTTAGTAATTTGAAAGTCGCTGTAAACCCATCCCTGGGCGCTCTGCGAAGGCAGTCCTCGCTGTGAAGCAGATGTTTTCGAAGCTTTCAAATTACTAATACCTACAACCAACTGTAAATCAACATTTTAGAAAATCAGCAACACTTAAACAGAACATAGCCATTATTAATAATACGTGTAAACCAAAACACTTATCTGATTAATGCGTTTATTACCTGTTAATTCAAGGAATTCTGTTTAGTTCCGATGCTACAACGTTAAGTGTTACTGTGAAATTAACAGTCTTGAACCCAGATAAACCTAAGGCGGTGCTAAGATGCCCAAGAAAAAAAGACTCGATAAAAAGACCTATGAGACTGAACTGACCTCCCTACAAACGGAACTCGTCAAACTACAGCAGTGGGTAGTACAGGAAAAATTAAAAGTGGTTGTTGTTTTTGAAGGACGTGACGCCGCAGGCAAGGGGGGCGTAATTAAGCGTATAACAGAAAAGTTAAATCCTAGAGTTTGTCGAATTGCCGCACTACCTGCGCCAAATGAGCGTCAAAAAACACAGTGGTATTTTCAGCGTTATGTAGAACACTTACCTGCTGCCGGTGAAATTGTATTGTTCGATCGCAGTTGGTATAACCGAGCAGGCGTTGAAAAAGTAATGGGATTTTGCACAGAAGAAGAGCACGCGGATTTTTTACGAGCTTGCCCGCAATTCGAACATATGCTGATACGCTCGGGATTTATCTTGATTAAGTACTGGTTTTCAGTATCTGATAAAGAGCAGGAAAAACGATTTAAAGAGAGAATTGAGAACCCTTTAAAGCGCTGGAAATTCAGTAAAATGGACCTGTATTCAAGAAGTCGATGGGCTGAATACTCTCAGGCAAAAGATGAAATGTTTGCCTATACGGATACAAAACAGAGTCCATGGTGGGTCGTTGAGTCAGATGATAAAAAACGCGCAAGACTCAATTGTATATCTCATTTCCTATCTCAAATTGAATATGAAGAAATTCAGCATCCGGAGATTGAATTGCCACCATTAAATAAAGATGGGTACAAAAGAGTTCCAATAACCGAACAAAGTTTTGTACCTGAGAAGTTCTGACGCGGGAAACGAAGAAGGATGGCCCTTAGTGGGGAGCTAAGGGCACATCATATTAGTGATTTGCAGTTTGTTTTTGTGTGACTGTAGGCGTTTCGTTATTTTCGATTTCTTTCGCATCGTCTTTAATACCATTAACAGCAGAATCTTTTGCAACGCTCATAAAAAATGCCGATGACAACATTAGGTATCGGGTGGTGTAGTAGCTATAAATTTCCATCATCTTTTTGACTCTTTCAGTTAGGTTTCCGTTGACGCGTGTAAGCATCTCACAATGAATAACAATAAAAAAACAGATTGATCGGTATCTAAACAACGGAATTTTCGATGTTTAGAAATTTAATTTTAACTACTCATGTATTAAGACTATTGATCTACATCAAAAGTAGCATATTTGTAACAAAACTCACCTAATTTTTACGTTATTTGTTCTAAGGGCAAAATTGCTTTATGTAACAGACTGCAGGCCCTGATTGTGGGCGGAAATAAAGACGCTGGTACCACGTCCATGTAGCGCTTGGCAAAAAACATCCTTGTTTTTTGACACTTTATTTTAACCCACAATAAGGGCTTACAGTCCATTATAAACGCTTGTTTCAAATCGGAACTAACAACAATGACACAGGGCTTGAATTCACAGCCCTTTAGATGTGGTGGTTTGTTTAATGCGTGACCAAAACACAATGGACAGTACGACCATTGCTGCGGCTATAAGATAAATCACTCCTTTGTTTTCAGTACTTTCCATGAACTCGCCAAAACGCAAACTTGTGATCAGCATCGTAAAAATCATTGATAGATTGTAAATTCCAGTAAAAAATCCCATGCGGTGAGGATCAGCAAATTGAGAATACATTGCAAAGGGGAGGGTGATCATTGACGACCACGCGATGCCTGCCAATAGCATGATTGCCCAAATCACATAGCCCGAGTGACCAAAGAAGTATAATAGAACAAGGGCGGCTACCATCGTCCAAAGCGCACCGATGTGTGTTGATAACATCCCTTTTCGTTCAACAAAGCGATTGAGAACAAGCATCGGAAGGAAAATTGCCACACCATTAAAAATGAATAATGCCCAGTTATTTAAGGTGCCGATAGCGTTATCGTCAAGTTCAGGCATCCGATGTCTAAGCAGAATAACCAAAAACATGAATATGGAGAATGGCCCAAACCAATTAACGGAATTTGCGGCCAAGTTTTTCTGAAACTGAAATATGTTGTCAGGCATGGCGGGATTAGATTTTCGAAAAACGGTTTCCACCAAAAAATATAGCGATAAAATTCCGCAAAACACTTCAATGGCGAGCACGCCTGGCAAACTTCCGAAGTTTAATACCATGGCGTAAACCGCATAAATTCCCAAGCCCCAAAGCGGTCTAATAATCGACAAGGTCTCTTTCAAAGAGAATTTCACTTCCCCTTTCTTTTCTTCTTCTACTTGAAGTTCCCTTGGCTCTTTAATAAACAATGCGGGTAATACCATCATTAACACAATGGCGCATGCGCCAAAGTAAATAAGGGTGTAATTCCCAAATAGCGCCCCAATAGCAAGACTTAATACCGTTACAGACCCTGATATCGTCTGCGCCCACAAAAACGCTTTTGCACGAATTGGGCCTTTGGGTGTCACGTCGGCAATGACTGAGCGTGTGGGATTAAAGCTGGTATTAATAGATAGGTCGATAAACAACGAAACGGCAATAGCAGTCCCAAGAATGGTAAAAAATCCAACCATTTGGGCAAGCGTTCCAATATTGGGTAAAGCGACATACGCCAGTGCCGTCATGATGCCACCGACGATAATAAAAGGTTTGCGGCGACCACCCATAAACCAGGTTTTATCGCTTAACGCGCCAATAATGATAGTGCCGAATATTGTTGCTATAGGGCCAACTGACCAGACAATGCCGACATCCTTTGCAGAGAGGTCATATTCAGTTGTGATTACCCAAGTTAGCACCGCATTCTGGATAGATAACCCAAGTCCCATTGCCGTTACAGGTAAGGCGAGCAATATCAGAAACGGCGTAGATAATTTCTTCTGAATGTCGAGCATTGGGCAGGCATCCTTATTATTATTGTTACTGCAAGATGTATCCAGCGCGAAAGTCTATAGCATGGGACGTTGTATTGACAACCCAAGATGTTGAAAAAATGTAAAATTAATGTGTTACGTTGGGTAGCTTTTTATTCAAACCTAGCTTACGTTAGTCGTTTTAATGCAGAAACGTTGAAGATAGATAGAGCATTCATCCATGACATTCTCACCAACAAACACAACTTGCACATCGTCAAATCTATCATACAGATTGCTAATGCTTACAATCTTAAGACCGTTGCTGAAGGTGTCGAGGATAAAAAAACTGGCCAGTTGCTTCTAGAGTTAGGGGCAAACATAGGTCAAGGGTATTACTGGTCAAGGCCATTGAAATTGAATGATTTATTGGCGTTTATTGAAACTTCACCATACAGTTAATTAGATGTTTACTCCTCCGGATGTTGGAGGTTTCTCTTGATTTCTTCTTCCGTTATATGTAATGCGTCCAGGACCTCTTGGTTGTAGTCTGGAAGCCCCAAGCTTGGAATAACCAATGTAGAAATCGCGTTTAAATTAGCTGACGGTAAATCAACTAATCTAATTTCTTCCATTCGAGATACAAAAAAAGGAGAAATTCTTGCTTCATATATTATCGCCGTATGATTCTCGGGATAGTGTTGCATTAACTTATCAACTAGGATTTTCAAGCCATCAGTTTTGTGTTCAGTCGTTGTCTTGAAAACGTGATCACCTACCCCCCAAATCTGCCACATTATCTGTGTCATGTATGGGTCTAAGGTGTACTTTCGAAATAAGAACTGCGTCGCTTCGTAGCTCTGACATCCATACTGTGCTGGATCAATCCCTAAGTCTGCTACCAAACAATCCTCAGCGGAAATACCTGGTTCCATGGAAACGGAAAATTCTCTTTCTCTTAATATTTCAATTACTCTGTGAGATGGATTTACAAAGACACCGGGATGGCCATAAAACGCAGCACAAACCTTTTGCCCTGACTCGACTGCATTGATGATAACGTCGCACATATCCTGATATGTCTGGACACGAGATTTCCCAATTTCATAATGGTCAGTTAGGGAAACAGTATTTGGATTGAGAGATTTAACAAATTCAACACCGGGTTTATTAGGAATAGCCACAAAAACAACGTCGGCTTGTTTGATATGGTTTTGCGTGATGATGGTCATTTGACCAGCGACACTTATGCCAGTCCCAACGATGACTAAACTTCCTTTTTTCATATAGCGTTTTGAGCCATTATTTTATAGTTAATTATATCGTTTCAGTTAAGGTGTTATTTCTTAATAAGCAGTGATTCAATCGTCTCAAGCAATAATATGGGGTCTGCGGGTTTAGTTAAATATGCGTCAACACCTGCCGCTTTACTGTCCTCTATTTCGCCAGTTGTTGCATGTGCAGTCAATGCAATGATAGGGATGTCAAGTTTGAGATTTTTTCGTATGAATTTGGTAGCGGTTATCCCATCCATAATTGGCATTTGATGATCGGTAATAAAGATATTAATACTTTCATCATGTTCTAATATGTCTATCGCCTCTTTACCATTGTTAACAACGGTTATCTGAGGATTGATAGTATCCAAATATCCTATGATTACTTTACGCACTAATTCATGATCTTCAGCTAATAGGATATGAATGTTGTTTAAATCTGAATACTGTTTTTTGCCATGCGTTTCAGTTTTCTTGTTCTTTTCAGGCAAAACTTCATTGAGTTTTTCATACGATATTGTGAAATAGAATATGGTACCTAGGCGCATGGCGCTCTCAAGCCATATCTCTCCCCCCATTAATTCAACTAACTCTTTCGCGATTGTGAGCCCTAAACCCGTGCCGCCATACCTTCGCGTTATTGATTCATCTGCCTGCGTAAAAGCAGAGAATAAGCGAGATTGTTCAAGTTCTGAGATACCACAACCTGAATCTCTGACCTCAAATTTCAGTTTAGGATTTAACTCGTTATTGGACTGGCTGGGCTGGTTGCTAACCGTAACTGAAATACTGCCTTTATCCGTGAATTTAATCGCATTAGATAAAAGGTTATTGAGAACTTGTTGTAGTCTATGAGGATCACCTTTAACCATTTTTGGTACATCTTGCATGATGCTTATATTTGTCACAACTTTCTTATTATTCGCCTCAATGCTAATCATATCGATTGCTTTTTTTACAACATCTTCTACTTCAAACGAGGTAGATTCGAGCGTCATTTTTCCCGCTTCAATTTTTGAGAAGTCTAATAAGTCATTCACCAATGTCAGCAGATGATAAGAGGTGCTATTAATTTGTTGAAGGTTTGTCGATATCCCTTTGTCTCTCACTCTTTCAAGAGATAAGTTGGTTAGCCCCATAATTGCACTGATCGGCGTTCGAATTTCATGGCTTATGCGCGCTAAAAATTCAGATTTTGCTTTATCTGCTTTCTGTGTAACTTCTACTTTCTTGCGCAGATAAAATGCTAAAAAAGACAGCAGTAATATAGCTAAAACGGAAACAATTATCAGCATAAGCTGATTTTTTTGTTTTAGCTCGATCACTTTGTTCCGCTGCTGTAGTTTCTCCATTTGATGAGTTGTGGCAGCTAAATCCAGTTTGCTTCGATTAACTGCTAGTAGCTGAAGGCTATTAAATTGCCGTTGCTCTCGCATTACCTTAATAAGTTGATTTTGCGTTGAAAGTGCTTTTTCGAAATCGCCAGTGATTTCATACAGCGTTGATAATTTATCTAACGCTTTTACTTTGTAGACAGAGAGATTCAATTCCTCTATCAGCGTTAGTGCTTCTTGGGCGATTGTAATGGCGGTATCGATTTCACCATTTGCTCGCCGAGCATCACTTTCAAGAATCATTGCGCCAGGCAGCCCCACAACAAAATCACTATCTTTTATCTTTTGATTGTGAATTTGAATGTGATCTAAGGCTGTTTCATAGTTTCCCTCAGCGATCGCAAGTTTAGCCTTAGCAAAGTAAAGCGAAAAGTTTGATTCATCGGTTGATAGTTCCGACGCAGCTGATTCATGTCGTAAATGAATGCGAGCTTGCGCAAAGTTTTCTTCCTTTATAAAGGCCAACGCGAGGTTGTTGTGAGCCGCTGCGATGTCACCAAAGTCATTTTTTTCAGTAGCCTCTTCTAATAGTAATAACGCGTATCTTTTCATGTCATCATACTGTTCAAGATACTCGTATATTTCAACGATTGATGCAACGCTGTCCAGGATTTTGATAGAGCCCGATTGTTTGTGGAGACTAAGACTTTTATTGATTTGTTCTAATGCATAGAGAGGCGAATCCAGCAAAAAATACATAATTCCCTCTCGTCTGTAAGATTCAGCCTCTTGCTCGATGTTGCCGGTTTTCTCCGCAATAGATCTTGCGTTGAGTAATCTCCTTGATGCCTCTGGAAAATTCCCATTTAACAGGGCAATGTGACCATACGCATTCTCAATTTGGCTTCCTAATGCGGCTAATGATTCATCGCTGAGCGTTTTTTCAAACGATGCTAGCGATAGTTTTGCTTGGCTCTTATCCAGAAGTACCGATTTCTCGATTTTCTCAAGTAAGGCTCTTGCCGCATTTACGTCTATTTGTGATGTTCTTTCTGTACCTATCTCTCCTAATGCAGTCTCACCTTCGGCGGTAATACCAATATTGAGATTGAAAAAAATAAGAATGAAAATAACAACAACGAAATGCATATTTTATTTATTGAGAATGACTAATCCTAATAGATGCCTTGATACCCTCTTGCTCAAACCGTTTTTTAATCGCTTCCATATCATTCTCAAGCAATATCCTCAAGTCTTCACCCTCAAGTTTATAGCGTTCAGCAACTTCTTTTGGATTTTGCTTATATTCTTCCTGTAGCTTTGGATCTTGGTCGAGCTCGTTTACGAAATCTACTAATTTATCAGTCATTTAGTTTACCTTTTTAAAGAGTTTAAGGATTTTAACTTCCATGTTGTTATGAAAAATTGCGCAGCGATAATACAATTATTAACCATTGAATGACACCTAATTTATTCGCACATAAGCGCAAAGTATTGCACTAACAAATGCACGTGCGGTTACATAGTCAGGCAAACTTAGCGATGCGCATTTCAACGTTTAGTGTAACTATAATGTTACTGGAATGATTTGGAAGTGTATACGACTGTAAAGCGTTTATGGTCCATGAAAAAGTTGGCAGGTAAAGTAGAAAATTGTGAAATTGTCAGCCTAAGGAACAAGATTGCAACTTCAAAAGCTGCAACCCATGAAAACAGCAGAAACAATAGTACAAGTTGAATACCCCTATAGTTAATCATTCACTACAGTCTGTACCATTTGTCAAAAGAGAGATTCCTTCCATATACTTATTGGTGAAGTCTTTTACTTTCGATTGCTCCATGGTTTCGGATGATAAATGCACTTCTTCTAAATCTGCCGCAATTACCGTTAATTCTGACTGAATTTTCTGAATTGCATTTTCGAGCGTATATGTCAGTTCATGCACCTTCACCATGTCTGCAGTTGGAATTTCGTCTTCATCAGTAATCTCGGTTAACTTCGCATTGTACGTTGCTAAGTTGCAAAGTGCTGAGGGTATATCCAGTGATTCAATCGCTTCAAAATGATCGCCGTCCGCTTGTGCGGTAAGCGCGAAAAGAGATGAGAAAGAAAGTAATGCAATGCTTTTTGTAATTATATTCATTTTTTTGTTTCCGTTATTTGTTCAAAAACTACTTATTCAAAATTGTAAGTAAAGGACACGCCGAAGTAGCGCGGCAAACCTGCTCTCACAGTGCGTGCGCCGTCAGTGGTGGTAAAATCAGACGTTAGGTAAAACTTGTCGGTTAAGTTATTCACATATGCTTCAATGCTGTAAACATCCGTCACATAGCCCAATTTTAGATTTAATAATGTGCGAGAGTCCAATTCTACCGTATTTTGAACATCCGCATATGCGCCTTCTTGATAGTTAACATTACCACTTACGAAAAACTCATCCGTGAGATACGCTGTAGCGCCTATTGCTGCCGTAAGATCCGGTGAAAATGCAAAATCATTACCCGTGAGATCGCCAAGTGTTCCGCTATCAAAATCGGTGAACTCAGTACGTGCATAGCCAATACTCGTAAACATATTAATATCCGCACTCACTTGATACTGAACAGATAACTCGGTGCCATATATCTCCGATTCTCCTGCATTTTCCGTAATACAATCAAGTGCATTATCTGGTGAACATATCGACAGCTGTTGGTCCGTCCAATCACCAAAATATGCATTGGCGTTGATCACTAAATCTCCGCCTAATGACACTGAGCGTAACGCAACTTCATAATTGGATAAGTATTCAGGCTCATAGTCATTTTGACGACTACCTAAACTAAGCTCTGCCCCACCAGCGCGGTAACCTTCTTTGTAAAATGCACTCACCGATAGGTTTTGATTAATTTCATACGTCACACCTATTTGCGGTAGGAAAGCACTGTAATCAACGTTTATTGGTGGATTTTCAATAGGGGTAAGCAATCCATTTAATACTGCGTTAACTTGGGTTACTCCGCCCGTTACTACAGGGCCTAGACCTGCTCCTGGGAAAAGCATCTCAGCCGCTTCACCCGCTGCAATCGGGTCGGGGAGCGCGGAACCTTCAGCCAACGTATTAAAATTTGCAGAGATAGAGTCTTGCTCTTCATTGTCATAACGAAATCCGGCAGACAGCGTTACTTTATCATTGAGGAAATAGTCCCATTCGGTGTAAAACGCGTAGTTTGTTGTTTCTTGTTCGAACGGGAAAAAGACATCAATCTCAAGTGTTTCGGGATAAAAAGGCAGTAAAACACCGGGAACACCCACGTCAGCTGGAAGAATGTTGACCAACCCCAAAGTGCTGTTAACAATGTCTAACTTAGTATAATAGATACCGGCAACACCTCGATAATTTTCGCCATCATAGGATAAGCGAAACTCTTGTGCCCAATTGGTATCTTCACCTTCACGACCTCTAAACGCATTGCCATTTTCAGGCGAACCTCCATCATCGTCAAATCGCTCATACTCCCCATCAAAATATGAGGTAATTGAGGTCAGTTCTATTTCATCATTGACGACATAATCTATCGTCAATGCTGCGTTAACACCTTCGTAGTCTTCAAAACCAATCAAATTATCAGATGCAGTAAAGCTATCAATTGGCTGTAAATCCGCACGATAAATGTCTTGCCCGCGGTGTGTATCAACATATCCCACCAGAAGATTTGCCGACAGGTTCTCAGCAATCTCGATATAATACTGGGCGCGAAGATTTGTATTATCCCGTGCATCGAATTCATCATCGTTAAGTGTAATGTTTGATATATGCCCATCTTTTTCGTCGTACTGACCGCTGAAACGAAAAGCTGAATTCTCAGTTATCGCCGTATTAAACATACCGCTGACGGCGAGCTGTCCATAATTACCAGCTTCAAGTTTAACTTTTCCTAGTGTTTCGTTTAGTTCTGGTCTATTCGTTTTGACGACAACTGCTCCGATTAACGCGTTTCGACCTACGTTGGTGGATTGAGGGCCGCGCAAGATTTCAACTTGTACCACATCCCATAAGTCTTTTGAATTAAATCGTGTGGAAAACCCAGTATAGGCAACGTTGTCTATATACAGTTGGGCGAGGGCGCCATCACCACCGCCCGTAGATTGAGAATTCTGACTGACGCCCCGCAATCCAAAGGATTCACCAAAACCTAAATCATATGCATTAGGTGTAATATCAAAAATATTATTGATATCCGCAATCGGCATACGTTCAATCATTTCACCCGATATAACAGATACGCTTTCTTTCGTTTCTTGAAGCGTTCGACTGATTTTTTGTCCAAGGATAACGATTTTTTCCACTTCTATCTCAGCTCCGTCAGGCGCCATTGTTTCTTGGGCCGATGAAATTGACGGGGTGATAGAAAGTGATCCTGCTACTGTAATTGATAATGCTACTGCAACAGCCTGTGCAGTTTTTGAACGTTCCATCGTTGTTCCCTTACTTAGTTAATAATAACTAGTTGATTGATGACATGTTTTTTGCTCATCGCCAACGACTCGATAAGCGCTCTATTAATAATACTATTGCAAATCATTATCATTTGCAATAGATCTTTACTTTCATCAGAGCATGAGGTAAGGTTTTGCAACTAAATGGTCATAGGCCCTTTGTTAGGTAAACTATTAATTCATTGATGATACGACGCTATGGAAACTGAAAACACCCGAAAGCCTAGACCTGTTTTTACTGCTTTTAAGCAGCGTCTCTTCGCCAGTTTGATATTGGTTCTTATCACCACTGTTGTGATGATTCCCGGCATGACTACATACTTACCGTTCAACAAAATCGATACCATCGCATTACCAATTTTGCTCTTTCCATTTATCTGGGTGGGCTTGTTTATCTATTGTTTTATAGCAAAAAGAATTTGGCATTTGTGGCTGGTATTACTCGGGTTAGCCTCCCTTCATGTGTTGCTAAGCTTTCTTGCGCTGCGTTGAGCATTTGAGAGAAGAGGAAAGGGAGGAATAAGGGAATGAAAAGCCAGTCAATAAAAAAACTCTATACGCTTCACAGCTGGGTAGGCGTGGTTTCAGCAATTTTAATGTTTGTGATTTGCTTTACCGGCGCGGTTGCTGTTTTTGGGCAGGATGAACTTCGAAATTGGGCCAACCTTGATACAAGAGGTGACGTTTCAGTTGCGCCCGAAATTGTTGAAAAAATTGTAGCAGATGCCGTAACGCAAATCCCCGAGGCCTATCACAACAAACTTCAAATTAACATGCCCGGCCGATTTTACGGTGATTTAGTCTTAGTATTTGAACGCGAAATAGATACTAACGACGGTCACATTCACGATGGGTATATGTTGCGCTATGACATCACTTCGATGTTGCTTACATCCAAAGCCAACGGTTCGGTAAATGACCTTTACAGCGAGTCAAGGGTATCCAACGCAGCTGATTTTATTGTTAGATTTCATGCGGATTTGCACCTTGGCACCGTGGGTTTAATTCTGACAGGGGCACTTGGTCTCGTATTAATGACATCGATTGTGACAGGCTTTATCGTTCATCGAAAGAAACTAGCACAACTCTTTACATTTAGACCATCTAAGAGTTTTTCGTTGATGTTAAATGATGGTCATAAGCAATTGGGTGTATGGGGGCTTCTCTTTCACGGCGTAATAGGCTTTACCGGTGCATTTTTGGGGTTGGCAACTGTTATTCTTATTCCCGCAGCAGCGTATGTAAGTTTTGGTGGTGATCAGGAGAAACTCGTTGAGACCTTTTTGGTGATGAAAGAGCCAGAATTGAGTCAGGAATATCAACCAACGCCATTGGCGCAAATATTGACTGAATCGACACTGGACGGCGAGCAAACAATTACCTTTGTAAATGTGCTCGGATTAAATGACGCGAATGCAATGACCTACGTCACAGTAACGGGCACTCAGGCAATGGCTCGCAATCAACTGCGCTTCTACGATAAAAACCAATTTGTAGAACAGACTGGCAACTTTAGCAGATTAGAGGGGGTTTCCGGTGGTGTATTAGAGCTTATGTTCCCACTGCATTTTGGTAATTTTGGCGGGATCTTGATAAAGATCTTATGGACGATTTTAGGGCTTACTACAGCTCTGCTTCCGTTGTCGGGTTTGATGCTGTGGGTAGAAAGAGGCGTGACGTCACCCGTACCTCGTTTCAGGCCTCAGACATATGATCGGCTCAATCGCGTCCTGCTTGGTTCATGCGGTGGGGTAGTGCTAGCATGCGTTACAGTATTTCATGCTCAGCTCA
>DDLV01000166.1 GCA_002340325.1 Glaciecola sp. UBA2563
ACCCAATCCCTGGGCGCTCTGCGAAAACATCCATGTTTTCGAAGCTTTCAATTTACTAATACCTACAACCAACTGTAAATCAACATTTTAGAAAATCAGCAACACTTAAACAGAACATAGCCTTTTTATTTGATGATATCAAAGCTGAAAAATATGCATAAATTCCTTTTTTCTGATATTCAAAAACAATCGCTCGATATCGACCGATTGGAGGTTCAATCATTCGAAATGAATGTGTATTTGGTCAAGCTGTACATTGCTGGAAAAGAGGGGTTTTTATACGGGGATGACGACCGGCCGAAACGATTTAACGCTAGTCAAGAGATAAGAGAAGCGTTCGCGAACTGCAATATCGATGTCGCAGTAATGGTGCATGAATCGCCATATGATGAAATGATAGGCAATCCTAAAAAGGCTGAAAACCCAATGGAACTTCCATTCAGTATGGACCTACCTTACTAGCGGAAGGTTGTTGTCGCTACTGTGTTAACATTAACGCTTTCTGAAATAAAAAAGGTGGGCCACTTAATTGTAGAAGTGAAAGAGTCAGGACAATTTAAGATTTGCAAAATGTTGTGCTACCTGTTTGTCCAAACCCGCTTGCCAGGACATTGGCATTTCGTTCAAAACCGCCTTTCGCAAAGATGCAATACTATCGACGTTTCTTTCGCCAGACTCGTTTAAATCACGACTATTGTATTCAATCTCAGCGGCACTGATCCACAGATAAGACTTGGCCAGCATTTTGGCCCTGTCTTCATTTAGGTTTTCGTAAGCGCTCCAATATAAAGTTGCACATGGAAGATAAGCCGTTGCGAAACCGAGGCTTGAGGCTGTTTCATACCAGTACAGCGCTTTTGCAGTATTGCATTTAACAACATTACCTTGATCATAAAAATGGCCGAGACGAAACGCTGGAAGACCATTGTGCTTGGGGTTCGCAAGTTTGTAATATTGAAGCGCAACAGCATCATTTTTTACAACAATATCGCCCGAGTAGAACAGTTCCGCCAAATACAGTGCCGCAGCGCTACTTCCTTCTTCAACGCTTTTTATACAAAGATTGATACATTTAGTTTTGTTCACCTTGGTGTATGCTCCGCTAATTAAAACTTACAAGCTTATGTAAGACGCACTGGCAAAAAGACTCCCGCCCCTTGAAAATCGATGCAACTATATTTTCATTTACTTTATTAAGTGTAGCTGTCGCTAAACAATGCGCAAATATTAATGCAACGATGATGCAACGATCGCACCAGCTTTTTGAAGTGCGTGTTTTTAACGTGTTGTAATTTATGCGATTGAATACACATCTAAAATTTATTTATTGCAAAAATACGTTCCAATTTGTGCCATTTTTACCGTCAAATTTACTTAATTAAATCCAAGACTTGCCGATACGCAGCTATGAAGGAAAAAGCGCCAATTTACGGTGCCCATGTTATTTGATAAACGAATTAAGCTGAGAAAGAAGCACATGGAAAACACAAATGTAATTTACCTAGTCGAAGAAAAATCGAATACATTCGAAGCAGTGTCACGAATACTCTCTGCCTACTCCACAACACCCTTTTACTGCGGACAGTCTCTTGTCCAAACACTGGAAGAAGCCTCTCCTGATGTGATATTGATAGACCTTGATTTACCTGACGAAGAAGGCTTTGATATATGCGAGCAAATAAATAGCAACTCGGAATTTTCACATATTCCGATTATATTCCTGTCATCTGATAATTCTCTGGAGAACAGGATTAAAGGGTACGCGGCTGGCGGCGATGATTATATTTGCAAGCCCTTGGAGCCGGAGGAGATGTCAGTAATAGTGGCAACGGCTGTTAAACGCAAACGCCTGTATGATCAGGCACGGTCCGAGGCCAAAGAAGCATCAATTTCTGCACTCGATATCATGAATACACTGAGTGAACACAGTATCGTGCTTCACTTTATGCAAAGCATTCTGAACTGCGTATCTTATAAACAGCTTGCTGATGACTTAATTTCGTCGTTGGGTAGTTTGAAGTTATCAATAGCAATTGAGTTTTCAGTCGAGGATGAACGCGAATATTTTTCTACTGACCACGATGAGAGTTCACTTGAAATTAGCGTATTTGAATACGTTCGCGACAAGAAACATATCGTAGATGTCGGCAAACGATGTGCGTTCAATTATCCTACAATGAGTATTATCGTAAGAAATATGCCTTTTGAAGATCCTGAACTCCACGGCAGATTGAGAGATCACGTTTCGGTCATTGGGCGAGCAGCAGAATCTAAACTGCTGTCGCTTAGGAAAGATATGGCAATGTACGAACAACGAAACCAGCTAATAGATATTCTTACGAACTTGCAAACCACCGTTAATAGTCTCGAAACAGATTACAATCAGCAACAAGAAGAAAGTAGAGGGGTCTTCGCTAACGTCAACATAGAGCTAGAGCGTTCATTTATGGCGCTGGGCTTGACTGACGAACAAGAGGATTATCTGCGAGAACTTATAGACAAAAGCGCGACAACTATTAATGAGATGTTCGATTCTGGTGTGTCGCTTGAACATCGGTTCTCAACGATCACTGACGATATACAACAAGTACTTGACTCATCGACCGCTCAGGAAATCCCGCCATCGGAAGCGAGAGAGAGCAAAACGAGCGACGTCGACTTTTTTTAACGCGCCAAGTTAATCTGCTGTACGATTATCTAACAGTAGTTATAGAATTTGCTGCGTTTAACAGAACAATGAACTCATCTTTGATTATTGGCATTATTGATAGCCGATGCCCCCGTTTTAGCAGGGGCAACTTCGTTATTTGTGGCAAAGCTTTAATCGTTTTTAATGTTAATACTTTTTCAAATGTTTCTATGTGTTCTATTTCAACCATCCACCAACGAGGGGCTTCCTCAGTTGACTTACTGTCAAAGTACTTTGATGTTGGATCAAACTGGGTTGGATCAGGCAACTGAACCTTTGAAACCCTTGCTAGCCCGGCAATTCCAACATTTTTACAGCTAGAATGGTAAACAAGCACGAGGTCGTCAATTTGCGCGACATCTCGCATAAAGTTTCTGGCTTGGTAATTACGAACACCATCCCAACCTTCGCGTTTGTCAGGCCGATTTGCAAGATCATCAATGCTAAAGTCACTTGGTTCGGTTTTAAACAACCAATAATTCATAAAAATTTTTCACTTATCATTTGAAACATATATTCAGACCCACTATAGCTAAAACCTGACCTATGGGTGCTTTAGGTATCGCTGCAGTGTCTCTTGCATGGGCAAATTAGCACCTAGCCTATTTGCCAGTAAAATCATGCCACTAATTTTACGATTGACTAACGCGCTATCGAATTCCGGTGATGCGACAGCATCTTTGTTCCTCATTAACCCTTGCGTTTGTTCATATAGTCTAGATACAAGTTCAGCTTCCTTGAAATTATAGCTTTTAGTCTGTAAGCACTCACTTGCCGTCATTGTTGCATCTACCACCATATCCTTAATACTGTCTGGCATTGATTTCCTTAATAAACCTAACTTTAAAAAAGCACTGTAAATGTCTTTTCTAGATTGTTTTTGCAAGGCCAACGCCATATCGAAATAGGCCGACACGATCGACGGAGAAATTTCCGCGCAAGCACCAAAATCAAGCAATACAATCTTTTTTGTCTCTGGTTGATAAAAGAAATTTGCAAAATTGGGATCGCTTTGCATAAGCCCAGTTACAAATAACTCGTTCAACGTTAACTCCATCAGTGCATGGCAAACAAAATCAATAACTGGCTGATTATTATTAACTAGCTTTTCCAGAGATATACCATCCACGTAAGACATTGCCAGTATATATTGATTGCATAAAGGCAAATGCGGAATGGGTAAAACAAAACGTGGATCCTCTTTTAGATAGTCGGAATACGTTTGCATAAATGCGACTTCTTGGCGATAGTCAGCTTCTCGCTTAAGTTGTGATTTAGCCTCTGCCAAAAGTTTGTCCAGCTGCAGCTCTTTGGGAGCAACGCCACTGAGCTTTAAAAATCGACCTAAGTTGTCTATATCGCTGTCAATGCTATCTGCCACACCGGGGTATTGCACTTTTATCGCCAGTGTTTCTCCCGTCGTTAGCGTTGCCTTGTGCACTTGACCAATTGATGCAGACGCAATGGGCTCAAACGAAAAGTAACTAAAATGCGACATCCAATCTGATCCCCAGTGCTTATTCAGCATGAACAGGAGTTGCTCTTTGGGCATTGCATCAGCGCCTTGACGAAGTTTCGCCAGAATTGGCTCCCATTCAGCGGGAAGGAATTCACCTGCATCCATTGACATTAGCTGTCCAACTTTCATTGCTGCGCCGCGCATTTGTGCCAGTTTTTCTGTGATAGTTAACGCATTGCCTTGCGTTAAGACGGTATTGTTTAACGTTGGCTTTTTTGCCTTGGCGAGTTGTTCTGCTGTATTGACGATAGTGCTTCCTGCAATTCTAGCGGCCAAACCACCTAACTTACCGAGACGTGAAAATCGACCGCTTGGGACTTCACTGATTTTGGAGGGGCTGATTGTTTTAGTAGGTTTCTTTTGCATGTTGTTTTCGTTCAAGATTTGATATTGGCGTTAGATATATGTAAGAAAACCTTTTCAATCACCGTGGATTATTAATAAATACTAGTGCAAAGCCGAGTATTTCCTTATACTCCGGTGTTCTAGCGCTAGAGCAATCAACGAACTGTCGCTGCTTAGATGTGATATCAACATAATTTTCATTAATTATACAGAATTTCTAGCCGATTATATTTATCAAACCAATCGTTATGTCGCATGACGCGTCTAAAATTGTTTAACAACCAACGTTCGTGCTTCTGAGACGCAAATAACACTACAATATGTATTATCCAAAATTTGTTATGGCCTATGCAGCAATAGCTACAAGTGACAATTTAAAAAATCGAGGAAATCTGAATGACTAAAAAAGTCGCACTTATTACGGGAGTGACAGGGCAAGATGGAAGCTACCTGGCAGAATTTTTATTAGATAAGGGCTACGAAGTTCATGGCATTAAGCGAAGAGCTTCACTTTTTAACACTCAGCGTGTCGACCACATTTATGAAGACAGGCATGAAGAAAGCCCTAGCTTTTTTCTACATTACGGTGACCTCACGGATACCTCCAACTTAACAAGAATAATCAAAGAAGTGCAACCTGATGAGGTCTATAACCTCGGTGCGCAATCGCATGTAGCGGTATCCTTTGAAGCGCCTGAATATACAGCAGATGCTGATGCGATAGGTACCTTGCGCTTATTGGAAGCTATACGGTTTCTAGGACTAGAAAAGAAAACGCGCTTTTATCAAGCATCGACGTCTGAGCTATACGGTTTAGTGCAAGAAATCCCGCAAAAAGAAACAACGCCATTTTACCCAAGGTCGCCTTACGCCGTGGCCAAAATGTACGCGTATTGGATAACGGTGAATTACCGAGAGTCCTACGACATGTATGCGTGCAACGGCATTTTGTTTAATCACGAATCTCCGCGCAGAGGCGAAACCTTTGTGACGCGTAAAATTACCCGTGCTATTGCGAATATTTCTCAAGGCCTAGAGCCTTGTTTGTATCTGGGTAATATGGATGCATTGCGCGACTGGGGTCATGCAAAAGACTACGTGAGAATGCAATGGATGATGCTGCAACAAGACAACCCTGAAGATTTTGTCATTGCTACCGGCAAACAAATTTCGGTTCGCGAATTCGTCAGAATGTCTGCAAAAGAAGCGGGCATCGAATTGGCGTTCAGTGGTGAAGGTGTGGATGAAATTGCTACCGTTAAGAGTGTTGATTCAGCCGTAGCGCCCGGTGTTAAGGAAGGCGATGTTATCGTACGCGTTGACCCTCGCTACTTTAGACCTGCTGAAGTGGAAACCTTGTTAGGTGACCCAACCAAAGCAAAAGAAAAACTTGGCTGGGTGCCTGAAATCACTGTCGAAGAAATGTGTTCTGAAATGGTCATCGAGGATATTGCAAAAGCGAAACAGATCGCATTGTTGAAAGCACATGGTCACAAAGTCTCAGTCGCAATAGAGTAAAAGATATGAATATAAAGGTATTCGTTGCCGGTCACAAAGGAATGGTAGGCTCTGCTATCGCCCGGCAACTCAGCGCAGTAGAGTCAGTCGAAATACTCACAGCAGATCGCAGTGAACTGAACTTGCTAGACCAATCATCGGTGTCTGATTATTTCAGTCACAACAACATAGACCAAGTGTACCTTGCGGCAGCAAAGGTAGGCGGTATTGTGGCAAACAATACCTACCCGGCAGAATTTATTTATCAAAATCTCACGATTCAAAACAACATCGTGCACAGCGCCTACGCCAACGGCGTCAAGCAGCTATTGTTTTTAGGATCGTCTTGCATATATCCCAAGTTTGCAGAACAGCCGATGACAGAACACTCACTTTTAACGGGCACGCTTGAATCAACTAATGAGCCTTATGCGATTGCCAAAATTGCCGGTATAAAGCTTTGTGAGTCCTACAATCGACAGTATGGCGTGGATTACAGGTCTGTGATGCCAACAAATCTCTACGGCGAAAATGATAATTTTCACCCGGAAAATTCCCACGTAATTCCTGCATTAATGCGCCGTTTTCACGAAGCTAAAGAAGCTAACGCAGAAAAAGTGACGGTATGGGGCAGCGGTAAGCCAATGCGAGAGTTTTTGCATGTCGATGATATGGCAGCAGCAAGCATACATGTTATGAACTTAGATTCGGACACCTACCAGGCTAATACACAACCCATGCTATCGCATATCAACGTCGGTACCGGCATTGACTGTACGATTAGAGAGCTTGCTGAAACGATGTGTCGTGTCGTTGAGTTTGAAGGCAAACTAGAATTTGATGCCAGCAAACCTGATGGGACACCGCGCAAGCTCATGGATGTTTCAAGACTGAAATCTCTTGGTTGGGAAGCGTCAATTTCATTAGAAGAAGGCCTCTCCAAAACCTATCAGTGGTTTCTGGACAATCAATCCTCTATGAGAAATTAGCAACGTTACAAGCGTTTATTAGGGCGTGTTGTTAACAAATTGTTTGTTGTTAAAAAAACAGCTTCTGGCGTTTAAAGACTATTACAAAATTTAACAATGATTGCATTCAGCGTTCAATAATTGTTAACCGGTGCTAAAAAGCGGCGTTATTTCTTGGTCTAATAAATAGCCTCGTATTAAATGGTTGTGAGCATTATTTTGCTCACTAACCAACAACGCGAGGGTGAAAACCATGAAATATCTACTTATCATATGTTTTTCAATATTAACCTTCTTCTCTTCATCCCATAGTTTTGCAAAATCAAATAACGAAATTACCTTTCAGGCAAGCGAAAATGCCAACTTGTTCGAAACCAAGGTATGTATCATAGCGGCTACTAAGGGTTATAAGGCAGCCAAAGAATATCTTTCTGCAAATGGACAAGATTATCGGGTTTTTAATGAACGCTTTAGGTGCAATGGTACAACCCTGCATCGTTTTTCATTGCGCTACCGAGAAGCTCGAGTTATCGAGGAAGAGATCCTTACAGCCAGCTCAAGTAAGTCATGAAGATGAAAAAGTGATAGTTTGTTTTAAAGAGTGGCAGCGCAGTTAATCCGGAACAAAACTTAGCAGTTGTTAATTTCGGACTTAGCCACTCATCTCTTATTCAAAATTACCGACCTCACGTTTAAAGATAAACACCAAAAAAGAAGCCCACTCCTACAAAAATACAATAGCCACTTAAGAATCAATGGTGGTAAACTCCAACACATATTTTTTCATTGCACATTCAATTAGATAACAGTTCCCGATGACTAATATCACGTGGCAAAACGCAGTAATTAAAATAGGAAGCGCACTTGTAACGTCTTCAAAAGAAGAAAGTGGCAGTTCCTATATGCGTCACATCGCGGATTTTATTATCGAAAGTCGACGACAAAACAAAGATATTATTCTGGTGTCTTCAGGTAGCGTCGCGGCAGCGCGAGGCATTGTAAAGACTGGCGTCGCGGTAACGCGAAGCCAAAAAGCAGCAATGGCAGCAATCGGCCAAACAAAAATGATGGCAGTTTGGTCCAGCCTGTTTAATTTTCCATGTGCGCAATTGCTATTAACTGTCGATGACTTGAATGATAGAACACGCTACATCAATATTAAAAATACAATTAGAGAGTTACTAGATAATGGTGTACTACCGATTGTGAATGAGAACGACACGGTCGCGCAAGAAGAGTCCAATGTCGGTGATAATGACAATCTAGCAGCGCACACGGCAATTGCTATGCAAACAGATTGTCTGTTGATTTGTACCGATGTAAACGGGCTTTATGATGGACATCCTCATCGAGATAAAAATGCCAAGCTTATCCCTGTCGTTGACAAAATCGATGACAGCATAATGGCCCTGGCGAGTGGCGCTAGCAGCGATGTTGGTACTGGCGGAATGATTACAAAACTACAGGCAGCTAAAAGATGCACGCAATCCGGCATACAAACACTGCTAATTGATGGCAAAGACGCTTATAATTTCTCCGAGATACTCGCTGGACGATGTCCAGGTACGCTGTTTTCTCCTGCAGATATCGGCTATAGGGCCAAGCATGACTGGATCGCCCACACGTCACACCCCAAAGGCGAGATTGTCATTGACCACGGTGCCTATTTGGCAATGACAGAAAGGGGTGCATCTCTACTGCCTGCGGGAATAAGTAAAGCAAGCGGCGATTTTTATAAGGATGATACAGTGCTTGTCGTGCATCAAGATACGGTAGTAGGAAAAGGCATTAGTCGATTTTCATCAGCGGAAATCCAGCAAATAGCTGGCGTTAAAAGTCACTTAGTTTCTCGTATTCTGGGTTATCAAGCGTCAGAGGAAGTCATCCATCGGGACAACTTTGTATTGATCGCACCAGATAAATTAACCCATTTTTGACCAGTATTTAAGAAAATAACATGAGTTTTGATATTCGGCATGCTGCGGCCAAAGCAAGTGCAGCAAAAACAGCAATCGCCAACTTAGACCAAGGCGCTCGCCTGCAGCTATTGCTCGACGTTGCTTCTGAGTTAAGAAAAGCGACAGATAGCGTGCTAACAGCAAACCAAATAGACATTCAAACTGCACATGCATCTGGATTGCCCGCGCCAATGATTGACAGATTGACGTTAGATTTCAAAGGTGTTGAGAGTATTGCATTAGCTGTCGAAGACATCGCAAAGCAACCTGAAGTGCTTGGAAGTGTTAGCAATATCAGACCAATGCCAAGCGGCATTCAAGTCGGAAAAATGCGGATACCACTTGGCGTCGTTGCGATGATTTATGAATCTCGTCCAAATGTCACTATTGATGCCGCTGTACTGTGTTTGAAAGCAGGCAATGCAGTAATACTAAGAGGTGGAAAAGAAGCGCAAGCCTCAAATCAGGCCTTAGCAGATGTCCTGCATGCTGCGTTGCAAAAAAATGGATTGTCAAAAGATGTCTGTACAGTCATCCCAGATCCCGACCGCGAGATCATGAATGATATGCTCACATTAAGCGATGATATTGATTTAATCATTCCTCGAGGTGGAGAGGGTTTGATTCGCCATGTTAGCGAAAACAGTAAAATACCCGTTATTCAGCATTTTAAAGGCGTTTGCCACCTGTACATCGATGCGCAGGCTGACTTACAAAAAGCATTACCGATCCTTGAGAATGGCAAAACGCAACGCACCGGTGTTTGTAACGCATTAGAAACGTTACTCATTCACAAAGACATTGCTGCAGAAGCATTACCTCATATTGCCACGCTGTTCGCTAAACACGATGTAAAGGTTCACGCATGTGAACGCTCACTTGCGTTTTTTGAAAATGCGGTCGCCGCTCAGGATGAGGACTGGCATGCTGAATATTTAGCGCTAGAGATTGCAGTCCGAGTAGTTAATGATTTTGAACGTGCAGTAGAACACATACAACAATACGGGAGTGGTCATACTGAAGTCATCGTTACGGAGAATTTAGCCAACGCACAAAGATTTATGCGTGAAGTTAACTCTTCAGTAATAATGCTCAATGCATCCTCGCGATTCAGCGACGGTGGAGAACTTGGTTTAGGGGCTGAAATTGGGATATCCACATCTAAACTGCACGCTTATGGTCCTATGGGAGCCGAGCAATTGACAACTGAAAAATTCGTTGTTTATGGAGACGGGCATATACGCGCATAATGTTTTTGTTTGGCTATGTTCTCGTTAATTGTTATTTAGGTGTGCTTCTTGCAATTAATTATAGGATTAGGACACTTGAAAGTCGCTGTAAACCCAA